>QGUM02000192.1:0-1779 GCA_003242455.2 Actinomycetes bacterium | reverse complement strand
CCGCTGGGTCGCGCCGAGGTGTCGCTGACGATCGACAACACCGACGGCGCGCTGCCCATCGACTACACCGAGGTGACGATCTCGCGCACCCTGTTCCGCTCCGGCGGCTCCGAGTATGCGATCAACGGCACGCCGTGCCGCCTCCTCGACATCCAGGACCTGCTGAGCGACTCCGGCCTGGGCCGCGAGATGCACGTCATCGTGGGCCAGGGCCAGCTCGACGCGGTCCTGCGCGCCACGCCTGAGGAGCGCCGCGGCTTCATCGAGGAGGCCGCCGGCATCCTCAAGCACCGCAAGCGCAAGGAGAAGGCGCTGCGCAAGCTCGACGCGATGCAGGCCAACCTCAACCGCGTCCAGGACCTCCTCACGGAGATCCGCCGCCAGCTGGGCCCGCTCGGCAAGCAGGCCGAGGTCGCCCGCCAGGCGCAGACCATCCAGGCCCAGGTGCGCGACGCCCGCGCCCGCCTCCTGGCCGACGACATCGCCACCTTGCGCGGCGCGCTCGAGAAGGAGCAGGCGGACGAGACCGCGCTGATGGAACGCCGCAAGGCCGTCGAGGCCTCCCTCGCCGCCGCGCGCGAGAAGCTCGCCGAGCTCGAGCGCCAGTCCGCCGAGGCGACGCCGGCCCTCACCCAGGCGAACGACATCTTCTACCGCCTCAGCGCGATCCGTGAGCGGCTGCGCAACCTCGGCACGCTCGCCGAGGAGCGCGTGCGCATGCTCGGCTCGGCCATCGACCCGACCCCGCCCACCGACCTCGTGGACCTCGACGAGCAGCTCGAGCGCGCCAAGGCCGCGCGCGAGGAGCTCGAGGCGGAGGTCGCCGCGGCCGCGCGCGACCTCGAGGCGGCGGAGGCCGCCCGCAAGGAGGCCGAGGCCAAGGCCGAGGGCTCCGAGAAGCACCTCGCCAACCTGCTGCGCTCGGTCGCGGACCGCCGGGAGGGCGTGGCGCGCCTCGCCGGCGACGTCGCGGCGCTGCGTTCTCGCTGCGAGGCGGTGGAGGCGGAGATCGGTCGCCTGCAGGAGGCCCGTGCCGCCGCAGAGAAGCGCGCCCTCGACGCCACGACCGAGTTCCAGCACCTCGAGACCTCCGTCGCCGCCGCCGAGGCGGGGGAGGAGGATCTCGACGCCGCGCACGAGGCGGCGGTGGCCGAGTGGGATGCCGCCAAGGAGGCGGTCGCCCAGCTGCGCGAGGCGCTCCACGAGGCCCAGCGCGAGCGCGACACGTGGGCCGCCAAGGCCGACGGTCTCGCCCTGTCGCTCGTGCGCAAGGACGGCGCGGGCGCCCTGCTCGCCTCCGACTCGCGCGCGGTGCGCGGCACGGTCGCCTCGCTCATCGACGTCTCCGGCGACGCGGAGGACGCGATCGCCGCGGCCCTGGGTCCCCTTGCGGACGCGCTCGCGGTCGACTCCGTCGAGGCCGCCGTCGACGCGATCCGCTGGCTGCGCGACGAGGATGCCGGTCGCGCCCGTTTCGTCGTGGCCGACCCCGAGGCCAGGGCGACCAACCCCCACGTGAGCCTGCCGGCCGGTGCCGCATGGGCATCGGACCTGGTCGACGGCCCTGCGGGCATCGTCGACACGGTGCGCTCGTTCCTCAGCGGCGTCGTGGTGGTGGACGACCTCGCAGCCGCGCGCGCCGTCGTCTCGCAGCACCGCGAGCTCATCGCCGTCACACGCCGCGGGGACCTGCTCGGCGGGCGCAGCGCGTCCGGCGGCGCCGGCGATGCGCCGTCCGTGCTGCACGTCCAGGCGCAGTACGACGAGGCGGTCGAGAAG
>QGUM02000089.1:0-7847 GCA_003242455.2 Actinomycetes bacterium | reverse complement strand
GGCACGGGGATGCCCCAGTCGATGTCGCGCGTCATGGCGCGCGGGCGCATGTCCTTGAGCAGGTTGAGGGAGAAGTTGAGGACGTTCGGGCGCCAGCCGGTGCGCGCGCCGAGCCACTGCGCGAGCGACTCCTCGAACGCGGGCAGGTCCAGGAAGAAGTGCTCGGTCTCGACGAACTCGGGCTTCTCGCCGTTGATGCGCGAGCGCGGGTTCTTGAGGTCGATCGCGTCGAGCTGGTTGCCGCAGTTGTCGCACTGGTCGCCGCGAGCGCCGTCGTAGCCGCAGATGGGGCACGTGCCCTCGATGTAGCGGTCGGGCAGGGTGCGGCCCGTGGACGGGGAGATCGCTCCGCGCGTGGTCTGGGCGATCATGTAGCCGTTCGCGTGGACGGCCTTGAACATCTCCTGGGCGACGCGGTAGTGGTTGCCCGTCGTGGTGCGGGTGAAGAGGTCGTAGGACAGTCCCAGCGCGGTGAGGTCCTCGACGATGACGCGGTTGTAGCGGTCCGCGAGCTCCTGCGGGCTCACGCCCTCCCGCTCGGCCTGGACGAGGATGGGCGTGCCGTGCTCGTCGGTGCCGGAGACCATGAGCACGTCGTGTCCCGCCATGCGCATGTAGCGGCTGAACACGTCGGAGGGAACGCCGAATCCGGCGACGTGGCCGATGTGGCGGGGACCGTTCGCGTAGGGCCACGCGACCGCCGACAGGATGTGGGACATGGCGCCAATCCTAGTGACAGCCCGGCGCACGCCCGTGGCGGTGCCCCGGTCACTGGTCACCGCCTGGTCGAGCGCGCCTCAGTCGAGGTAGTCGGGAGCGGGCGGGAGGTCGAAGAACTCCTCCATCGTGTACGGCCCGGTCACGTGCATCTCCGTGGCCAGCTCGACGCCCACGTAGCGCAGATGCCACGGCTCGTACTCGTAGCCGGTGACATCCGTCTTGCCCTCGGGATAGCGCACGATGAACCCGTGCTCGTGGGCGTGGGCCGCGACGAACCTGCCAGCGGGCGTGTCGGCGAAGCACTGCTTGAGCCTGCATTCCGCCGTCGTGTAGATGTCGACGGCGCGTCCGGTCTGGTGCTCGCTGTAGCCGGGCCGCGCCGCCGCGAGCTCGGCCTTCGCGGTCCCCAGGCGCCTGACGTAGTCGGCGAAGATCTCCCTCTGACGCTCGTACGAGCGGTACGCCGTGGAGACGCGAAAGCCTGCGCCCTCGGCGGCGGCCGCGGCATGGAGGGCGCGCAGGGCCTCGGCCGCCTCGGGGATCAGGTATTGGCCGCCGCCTCCCGGCAGCTCCGCGAGCTCGACCAGCTCCGGCGGGACGTAGTCCTGCGGCTCGAGCGGGCGACGCTTGTTGACGACGACCCACGGCGAGGCGGGGGTGTCGAGCAGGAAGGCGTGCTTCGAGAAGCCCGCTGCCGCCGCGGTCGCAGGGGGCGTCGCGAGCGGCAGGACGGGGCTGGGCGTGACGACGGGCGCAGGCGCCTGGAGGGCCGAGGCTGCGGCCGACGTCGGCGACGGGCTCGGCTCGGAGGGCCCCAGCGGCGACAGCCACATCCACGCGGCCGATGCGCCGAAGCCCAGCGCGAACGCGGCGACCGCGACCGCCAGACCCGACGCGCCGGCCCTCATCTCAGGTCCCTCGCGCCGCCAGCAGGGCCGCGTATATCTCGCGCGAGCCGATCCCGGTCGTCGCCGCGAGGTCCGTCGCGACGTCCTTGGCCCTCTCGCCCGCGGTGACCCGCGCGACCGCCTCGGCCACCACCTCGTCGAGGCTCGGCGCGTCGGCGGGCCGGCCCGCCACGACGACGACCATCTCCCCGCGCGGCTCGGTGCGCGCCCACGCGGCGAGCTCTGCGAGCGAGCCTCGTCGCGTCTCCTCGTGCGTCTTGGTGATCTCGCGCGAGACCGAGGCCTGACGCTCCGGGCCGAACGCCTCCGCCATGTCGGCGAGCGTCTCGGCGAGGCGATGCGGGGCCTCGAAGAAGACCATCGTGCGCGGCTCTCCCGTGAGCGCGGCGAGCGCCGAGCGCCGCTCGCCGGCCTTGCGCGACAGGAATCCCTCGAAGCAGAAGCGGTCGGTGGGCAGCCCGGACAGGGCCAGCGCGGCGAGCACCGCGCTCGGCCCCGGCAGGACCTCGACGGCGACGTCGGCCGCGACGGCCTCGCGCACCACGCGCAGTCCCGGGTCGGAGACTGTGGGCATCCCGGCATCGGACACGACCACGACGGTCGCGCCGGAGCGCGCGCTCTCGACGAGGGCGCGGGCCGACTGGGCCTCGTTGTGGTCATGCACCGCGACGACCTTGCCCGCCACCTCGATGCCGGCGCGGCGCGCGAGGTCCCGCAGCGCGCGAGTGTCCTCCGCGGCCACCACGTCGGCGGTCGCGAGCGCCTCCCACAGGCGCGCCGAGCCGTCGCGCACATTCCCGATGGGCGTCGCGGCGAGCACGATGCGTCCGGCCATGTCTCCAGCGTGGCACAGCCTCGTCGCCGCGGGCCGTGTCACCGCAGGGGCCAGCGCGGTCGCGCAGATTAGGCTCGGTCCGTGATCGAGCGCGTGTGGCGGTGGCGGGCGGCCCTCATGGTCGCCCTCGTCGGCACCGTCGCCGCCGTCCTGCGCTTCGCCGCGCTGCAGTACCCGCCCGTGCTGGTCTTCGACGAGGTCTACTACGCGCGCGGCGCCTATTCGCTGCTCGCGCTCGGCTACGAGGGCGACTGGGGCAAGGACGAGGGCACCTTCGCCGAGGGCGACTACTCCCGTCTGAGCACGCAGGGCGACTACGTGGTGCACCCCATGGTGGGCAAGCTCCTCATCGCGCTGGGCATGAAGGTCGCAGGCGTCACGCCGTTCGGCTGGCGCTGTGCGGCGGCGGTGTTCGGCACGCTGACCGTGATCGTCGTGGCGCTCCTGGCGCGCTCGATGCTGCGCTCCACGCTGTGGGGCGGCTTCGCGGGACTGCTCCTCGCGGTGGACGGTCAGGCCATCGTGCTGTCGCGCACCGCGCTGCTCGACGTCTTCCTCGGCTTCTTCGTCACGCTCGGGCTCGCGCTGCTGTGGCTCGACCGCATGCGGCTGAGACGCCGCCTCGCCGCCGCGCCCGATGTCGGGGAGGCCTCTCGCGCCCCGCGCATCGGCCCGCGGTGGTGGCGGTGGGCGGCGCTCGTGGCGTTCGGCCTGGCGGCCGGGACCAAGTGGTCGGGCCTGTACTTCGCAGCGGCCTTCCTCGTGATGTCGGTGGCATGGGAGGCGATCGACCGCCGCGCCGCCGGGCGCAGGCACTGGCTGCGGGAGACGGCGCTGCGCTCGGCCGTGCCCGGAGCCGTGGCCTCGGCGGTCGTCATCCCCGCCGTCTACCTCGCCACATGGGCCAACTGGTTCCTCACGGACGGCTCGTACTACCGCACCTGGGCGGCGACGCACCCGGAGAAGCGGATCGCCTGGATGCCCGAGGCGCTGCAGTCGCTCGTCGAATACCACCGGGCGATGCTCTCGTTCCACAGCTCGCTCACGTCCGAGCACCCGTATGAGTCTCATCCGAACAGCTGGCTCGTCCAGTTCCGTCCCACGGCGTTCCACTTCCAGGACGTCGTGACGGACTGCGGCGCCGAGCGCTGCGTGAGCGCCATCACCGCGCTGGGCAACGTCGCGATCTGGTGGGCCGGCGTCGCGGCCCTGTGCTGGGCGGTGTGGCGGCTCGTGATCAAGCGCGACCCCATGGGCCTGTGGATGTCCGTGGGCGTGCTCGCCGGCTGGCTCCCGTGGGTGCCGTTCGCGCATCGGCCGATCTTCGCGTTCTACTCGGTCGCGTTCGCGCCGTTCGTCGTGCTGCTCGTGGCGTGGGCGGCGGCGCGCCTGGCCCAGCCGCCCGAGCTCGGCGGCCGCTTCGACCGCCAGGGCGTCAGGACGGTCGGCTGGTACGTCGTCATCGTGCTCGTCGTCGCGGCCTTCTTCCTGCCGCTGTGGACCGGCGTGCCCACGCCGTACGACTACTGGCGCATTCACATGTGGCTCTACTCGTGGGGCTGAACCCGCCTTAGCATCGACGTGATCCCTGGAAACGGGCCGCCCGCAGGACCGGCTGCGGGTCAAGTTCGGATGACGGCGCGTCGATAGTGCTCGTGACGCAGACGCTCGGGAAGGATCGCGATGTCACAGCCGGCCACGGTGCTCGTGCTCAGCCCGAGCCTGGGCGACGACTTCTTCGCCTCCGTCCTGGGCGGCGTCACGCGCGAGGTGGTCGCCCAAGACGGCCGCGTCATCGTCGTCGAGACGCTGCAGGAGTACAACCCGCGCGACGAGGTGGGCGCCCCCGGCGCGTACTCGAGCCGCATCGGCTGGGGCCAGTCCGATGCCGTCGTGTCGGTGACGACCGCCGCCGACGTCCCGCACCTGCAGGCGGCGCGCGCCTCCGGCAAGCCCGTCGTCCTCGTCTCCAGCACGCAGATGGACGGGTTCGAGGCGCCCGTCGCGCGGCCCGACAACTTCGACGGCACTCGTGGCGCCGTGGAACACCTGATCGAGCACGGCCACACCCGCATCGGCTTCGTGGGCAACCTCGCTCAGCGGGACATCGCCGACCGCTACGAGTCGTACCGGGAGACCCTCCTGCTTCACGGGCTGCCCGACGAACCGAGCCTGCTGTTCTCCGCGCCCGACAACGGCGAGGGCGGCGGCGCGGCCGCGGCCCACGCGATCCTCCAGACGGCGGCCCGCCCCACCGCGCTCATGGTCGCGACCGACCGCAACGCGCTCGGCCTCATCGCCGAGCTGCAGGCGGCAGGCCTGTCCATCCCCGACGACATGGCCGTGGTGGGCTTCGACGCGATCCCCACCGGCTCGTACACGACGCCGCCGCTGACGAGCGTCGACCCGGGCTTCACCGAGGTGGGCGCGCTCGCCGGCCGCCTCGCGGTCCGGGCCGCGGCGGGGGAGGACGTCGCTCCGGGCACCGTGACGCCCGATGCGGCCGTGCTCCACGTCCGCGAGTCGTGCGGCTGCGACTTCGCCGCCCGGCGCACCGTGCCGCTCGGCGAGCGCGCGGCCGAGCGCGCCACCGCCTCCTCGGCCCTGGCGCGGCTCGAGGAGGCGCTCCTGGCCGAGCAGCACACCGGCCACGCCCCCACCGATGCGGCGACGCGGGAGGTGTCGGCGGCCCTCGCCCACGAGGCGGTCGGCATCCTCGCGAAGGGCGATGCCGCGACGACGCGCGAGATCGACGACTTCGCCAACCGGCTCGTGACGCACGTGGACCGTCCGCACGGAGTGCGCCACTTCGCCGTGGCGCTCACCGAGTACGCCCGCGCCCTCGCCGACGAGGAGGGCCGCGAGTTCCACGGGATCAGCCCGGCCTTCGCGATCGCCCTGTGGCGGGCGCAGTCGGGCGCGTTCCTGCGTCAGCGCATCGCCACAGAGATCGCGATCGCGGAGCAGTACGGCGTCGACGCCGGCCTGCTCGACACGAGCGGCGTGGACCCGCGATCCCTCGCGTGGTTCGCCGGCACCCACGTGAAGTCGGCCGTGCTGGGACTGTGGGAGGACGACGACCCGGCATCGGAGCGGCTCCGGATCGTCGGCTCCTACGATCCGCGCGGCGTGCTCGCCGACCTGCAGCGCGGGCCCGTGGACATCGCCGAGTTCCCCCCGCGCGAGCTCGTGGCCACGGCATCGGCCCCCGAGCGGGAGATCTGCGTCGTGGTTCCCGTGCGCACACGCGACCGCGACTGGGGCCTGCTCGCCATGGTCGCGCCGCTGGGCCCCTCGACCGCGCGCGAGACCTACCAGCACTGGGCGGCGCTCCTGTGCGCCGCGCTCGAGTCGCAGCGACGCGAAGCCGAGGTGCGCCGCAGCGCCCTCTACGACGCGCTCACCGACCTTCCCAACCGCACGCTCTTCGTCGCCCAGCTCGACAAGGCGATCGCGCGCTGGAAGCGCGACGGCACCCCGTTCGCGGTCCTCTTCCTCGACCTGGACGGCTTCAAGCTCATCAACGACTCTCTGGGCCACCAGATGGGCGACCGGGTGCTGCGGCAGGTGGGCCGGCAGCTCCAGAGCGTCCTGCGGGAGATGGACACGGCGGCGAGGTTCGGCGGCGACGAGTTCGTCATCCTCCTGACGGACACCGATGCGGACAGCGCCCATGTCGCCGCGCTGCGCGTCCAGGAGGCTCTGAGCGTGGTCAACGAGTTCGACGGGCACGAGATCGTCACGCGCGCGAGCATCGGCATCGCGTCGAGCGAGATCGGCTACTCCTCCGCCGAGGAGGTGCTGCGCGACGCCGACGCCGCGATGTATCGCGCCAAGTCCGCCGAGCCCGGCACCATCGCCTACTTCGACGCGGACATGCACCACCACGCCGTGCGCCGGGCCGACCTCGCGCGCGAGGTGCTGCGGGGCCTGCAGGAGGGGCACTTCGAGGTCCACTACCAGCCGATCGTCAACCTCGTCACGGGCAGGACCGACCGCTTCGAGGCGCTGCTGCGCTGGAACCACCCCGAGCGCGGCTTCATCGAGCCGCGCGAGTTCCTCGGCGAGCTCGCGGACACCTCGCTCATCGTGCAGCTGGGCCACTGGGTCATCAACGAGGTGTGCGCCCAGCTCGAGCGGTGGAAGCCGCATCGGACGAACGTCAGCGTCAACATCTCCGACAAGGAGTTCTGGAGCCAGGACCTGCTGTCGTTCGTGCTTGCGGCGCTCGACCGCCATGGCCTCCCGCCGGACTCCCTCACGCTGGAGATCACGGAGGCGGTGCTCATGCGGCGACCGGAGATGGCGCTGCGGATCATGGAGAAGCTCCACGCGGCCGGCCTGCGCCTGCACATCGACGACTTCGGCACGGGCTTCTCCTCGCTCGAGACGCTCCACCGCTTCCCCGTGGAGGCCTTCAAGATCGACCGCACGTTCATCCAGTCGCTGACCGATGCGGAGAACACCGCGGAGCTCATCTCCTCCCTGGTCCAGCTGGGCAACGCGCTCGGCATCGCGGTCGTGGCGGAGGGCGTGGAGACGGGCGAGCAGCTGCTGTTCCTCCAGCAGCTCGGATGCGCGGCGGGCCAGGGCTATCTGTTCATGCCGGCGGTGTCCGCCGAAAGCGCGACGGAATTGCTCGAGGAATCCCTGGCAGACGGCTCGTCGGAATCCGCCAATTGACGCACTTTCGCCAATGACGCGATAAACGCAATAATGGGCGCGTGCCCAAGATCAGCGCGCCCACCGTCGCGGAGCACCGTGTGCTCCAGCGCAACTCCATCGTGGCCGCCGCCAAGGCGATCCTCGCGGAGCAGGGCGTCGCGTCGATCACGCCGCGCAGCGTCGGGCAGCGCGCCGGGCTGGCGCGCTCGAGCTTCTACGAGTACTTCCCGTCGCGCGACGACCTCCTCGCCGCCGTCGCCCTGGAGGCCTTCGAGAAGTGGGCCGACGCGCTGTGGGCGGCCATGGAGCCGCACAGCGACCCCACGGAGAAGCTGCGCGCGTACGTCCGCGCCACCATGCGCATGACCAAGGACGAGGACCACTGCCTCGCCACGCCGCTGCTCCAGGCGGACCTCTCGCCGCGCAGCCGCGAGGCCCTGGTGCAGATGCACGACGTGCTCGCGCGCCCGCTGCGGGCGCTCCTGGAGGAGCTCAAGGTCGACCGCATCGAGGAGTCGATGCTCCTGGTGCAGGGCGTCCTCGCGGCGGGCATGCGCATGGCCGCCCAGGGCAAGGATGCCGATGATGTGGCGGAGATCACACTCCGACTTCTCGAGCAGGGTATTGCGCGGTAAGCGAACGGCGCCGTGAGCGCTATCGCTCTCATGACATACTGGAAACCTCTTGCCGACATAGTGTCGGTGCTCATTCCCTGACCC
>QGUM02000088.1:0-7897 GCA_003242455.2 Actinomycetes bacterium | reverse complement strand
CCCGCATGAGCGTCTCAGCCCGCGCTCCGACACCATCGCCCGGCGACTGGCGAGCCTGCGCCGGGTGGTCCATCCGCAGGAGGCGGCCGCGGAGACGGGTCTGCCCGCGCCGCGCGTCCTCGTCGCCCCGCTGCGCGCCGCCCTCCAGCCGATGCCTCCCGGCCTCGCCGATCTCGAGCCCGTGCGCGTCGTGCTCGGCCAGGTCATCGACCTCACCGAGCTCGCCGAGCGCCTCGCCGCCGCCGCCTACACGCGCGTGGACATGGTCGAGCGGCGCGGCGAGTTCGCGGTGCGCGGCGGCATCGTCGACGTGTTCTCTCCCGTGGACCCGCACCCCATCCGCATCGAGTTCTGGGGCGACGAGGTCGAGTCGATGCGCTCCTTCTCCGTCGCGGACCAGCGCTCGCTCGAGCCGGTGGAGCGCCTGTGGGCGCCGCCGTGCCGCGAGCTGCTCCTGACCGACGAGGTGCGCCAGCGCGCCTCCGCGCTGCAGGGCGCGCTCCCCGCCGCCGCCGACATCCTGGGCCGCATCGCCGAGGGCGTCGCCACCGAGGGCATGGAGTCGCTCCTGCCGGTCCTCGTCGACACGCTCGTCCCGCTGCCCGCCGTGCTGCCGCGCGGCACGCGCGTCATCGCGCTCGAGCCCGAGCGGCTCCAGCGCCGCGCCGAGGACCTGCACCGCACGGCCGAGGAGTTCCTCCAGGCAGCCTGGGCCAGCGCGAGCGCCGGCAACGTCACGCCCGTCACGCTCGAGCCCGTCGCGGACGGCTCGGGCGAGTCCGACGTCCCGGTCGAGCTCGCGAGCGACGGCTTCCTCACCCTGGAGGAGCTCGAGGAGGCCGCGGCCGCCGCCGGCATCTCGTGGGGCACCATCGGCCCGTTCTCGGGGCACGAGGCGCGCGACGCGGGCATCGAGGCGATCGAGGACATGCGCGGGCGCTCCGCCGCAGCGGTCGAGCTGCTGCGCTCGCGCGTGCACGACGGCTGGCGTGTGCTCGTCACCGCGGCCGGTGCGGGATCCGCCCAGCGCATCGCCGAGCGGCTGGGGGAGGAGGAGATCCCCGCGCGCGTCGTCGCATCGGCCGCCGATGCCGCCCCCGGCGCCGTCGCGATCGTCTCCGGCATCACGGGCCAGGGCTTCTCCGTCCCCGAGGCGCGGATTCTCGTCCTGTCCGAGCTCGAGCTCACGGGCCGCGCGGGATCGGCGGCCGGACCCAAGGTCAAGACGCCCAGCCGCCGTCGCGGCATCGTCGACCCCCTGCAGCTGCGCGCGGGAGACTACGTGGTCCACGCGAGCCACGGCATCGGCCGCTTCGTCGAGCTCGTCAAGCGCACCGTGCGCGGGGTCGAGCGCGAGTACCTCGTCATCGAGTACGCGCCCTCGCGCCGCGGCGGCCCGCCCGACCGGCTGTCCGTGCCGACCGACCAGCTCGACCTCGTCACCAAGTACGTGGGCGGAGAGACGCCCGCCGTCAACAAGATGGGCGGCGCCGACTGGGCGGCCACCAAGGGCCGGGCGCGCAAGGCGGTCAAGGAGATCGCGGCGGAGCTCATCCGCCTGTACAGCGCGCGCATGGCGAGCAAGGGACGCGAGTTCCCGCCGGACACGCCCTGGCAGCGCGAGCTCGAGGAGGCCTTCTCCTACGTCGAGACGCCCGACCAGCTCGTGACGATCGACGAGGTCAAGGCGGACATGGAGAAGCCGGTCCCCATGGACCGCCTCATCTGCGGCGACGTGGGCTTCGGCAAGACCGAGATCGCGGTGCGCGCCGCGTTCAAGGCCGTCCAGGCGGGCGCGCAGGTCGCGGTGCTGTGCCCCACGACGCTGCTCGTCAAGCAGCACGTCGAGACGTTCTCCGACCGCTTCGCCCAGTTCCCCGTCAAGGTCGCAGCCCTGTCGCGCTTCCAGACGGACAAGGAGGCGCGCGAGGTCATCCAGGGCCTGGCGGACGGAAGCATCGACGTCGTGATCGGCACCCACCGCCTGCTCACCGGCCAGGTGCGCTTCAAGGACCTGGGGCTGGTCATCATCGACGAGGAGCAGCGCTTCGGCGTGGAGCACAAGGAGACGCTCAAGGCGCTGCGCACCTCCGTGGACGTGCTCGCGATGTCCGCCACTCCCATCCCGCGCACGCTCGAGATGGCCGTCACCGGCATCCGCGAGATGTCGACGCTGTCCACCCCGCCGGAGGAGCGCCACCCGATCCTCACCTACGTGGGTCCGCAGGAGGACTCCCAGGTCATCGCCGCGATCCGCCGCGAGCTGCTGCGCGAGGGCCAGGTGTTCTACATCCACAACTCGGTCAAGACCATCAATCGCGCGGCCATGAAGATCGCGGAGCTCGTGCCCGAGGCTCGCGTCGCCGTCGCCCACGGCCAGATGAGCGAGAAGGAGCTCGAGCAGGTCATCGTCGACTACTACGACCGCCAGTACGACGTCCTCGTGTGCACCACGATCGTGGAGACCGGCCTGGACATCACCAACGCCAACACCCTCATCGTCGAGCGCGCGGACCAGTTCGGCCTCAGCCAGCTCCACCAGCTGCGCGGCCGCGTGGGACGCGGCAGGGAGCGCGCCTACGCGTACTTCCTGTACCCGCCGGACCGCGCGCTCACCGAGACCGCGCACGACCGCCTGCAGACCATCGCGGCAAACACCGACCTGGGAGCGGGCATGGCCGTCGCCATGAAGGACCTCGAGATCCGCGGCGCGGGCAACCTGCTGGGAGGGGAGCAGTCCGGGCACATCGAGGGAGTGGGCTTCGACCTGTACATCCGCATGGTGGGCGAGGCGGTCGCCGGCTTCCGCGGCGAGCCTCAGGAGCGCCCCGTCATCACGATCGACCTGCCCATCGACGCCCACATCCCGGCCGAGTACATCGAGACCGAGCGCCTGCGCCTCGAGGCGTACCGCAAGATCGCCGACGCCGACGACGAGGCCGCGCTGGCGGCGCTCGAGGACGAGCTGACCGACCGCTACGGCGCCATGCCGGAGCCCGTCTCCCACCTCTTCGCCGTCGCGCGGCTGCGGCTCGTGGTGCGCGAAGCCGGCCTCACCGACGTCGTGGCGCAGGGCAAGCATGTGCGCTTCTCGCCGGTCGAGCTGCCGGACTCCGCGGCCCTGCGCATCGGGCGGCTGTACCCGGGCTCGATCGTCAAGCCGGCCACGCGTCAGGTGCTCGTGCCCGCCCCGACCACCGCCCGCATCGGCGGCGAGCCCGTCGAGGGCCTGCCGGTCCTGGACTGGGTGAGGGAGGTCATCACGGCCATGCAGCTCACACCAGTAGGATGAGGCCCATGAAGCGCGTCGCCGTGGTGGCCCTGCTCGCGCTGGCACTTGCGGGGTGCGCGGTCCCCGGCCAGTCGCTGAACCCCGGAACCGCCTACGCCTTCAACGGGGCGGAGGTCACGAACTCCGAGGTCGACGCCGTATACCGGGCCTGGCTCAACGACACCCAGGGCGCGGTCCTGCCCAATCGCCTTCAGGTGATGACGCTCGACGCGGTGCGCGAGCCCGCGAAGAAGATCGCGCTCGAGATGACGCCCGATGCCGCCCAGCTGTTCACCGCAGAGAACGCCCGGTTCTTCGCGGAGCAGATGTTCAACGTCAAGCAGGTCGACGGAGAGCCCAGCCCCGAGGTGATCCAGTCCCTTCAGGGGGCCGTGGCCGTGGCCTTCATCGTCTACTCCGACGCCGACGGCTCCCAGATCGAGCGCCTCGCGGACGAGCTCGAGGCGTCGATCGAGGGCAGCCCGCGCGCCGGAGACTTCGATCGCGACACCTTCGTCCAGTCGATCGTCTCTGCGCTCGAGTCGGCCAGCAACCAGGGCTACCCGACGGCCCTGGGCTACATCGAGTTCTATCGCCTGAACGGCTTCACCGCCCCTGACGGCGGCGTCCGGGTGGTCGCGCCGTAACTCGGCCGGCACCCCTCTCACTCACGCATCGGCATCGTCGCCAGCGCTGGGCTGGGCCTTGAGGCCCGTTCGCCTGGCGCACCCCTGGATAGACTCACAGCAGGATCCTCAAGAAATGCCGCATGCGCGGCGAGAAGGAGAGACATGGCCAGCATCGAGGCCGTTGGAGCGCGCGAGATCCTCGACTCGCGCGGCAACCCGACCGTTGAGGTCGAGATCGCGCTGGAGGACGGCACGTTCGCCCGCGCCGCGGTGCCCTCGGGCGCCTCGACGGGCGCCTTCGAGGCCGTCGAGCGTCGCGACGGCGACACGAAGCGCTACCTGGGCAAGGGCGTCGAGAAGGCCGTGGACGCGGTCATCGACGAGATCGCTCCCGCCGTCGTCGGCCTCGACGCGACCGAGCAGCGCATCATCGACCAGATCATGATCGACCTGGACGGCACCGACAACAAGGGCAAGCTCGGCGCCAACGCCATCCTCGGCGTCTCGCTCGCGGTCGCCAAGGCCGCGGCCGACTCGGCCGACCTGGCCCTGTTCCGCTACGTGGGCGGCCCGAACGCGCACCTGCTGCCGGTCCCGATGATGAACATCCTCAACGGCGGCTCGCACGCCGACTCCAACGTGGACATCCAGGAGTTCATGATCGCCCCCGTGGGCGCCGCCTCGTTCCGTGAGGCCCTGCGCACCGGCGCGGAGGTCTACCACGCGCTCAAGGCCGTGCTCAAGGAGCGCGGCCTGGCCACCGGCCTGGGCGACGAGGGCGGCTTCGCGCCCAACCTCGAGTCCAACCGCGAGGCGCTCGACCTGATCCTCGTCGCGATCGAGAAGGCCGGCTACAAGCCGGGCGACGACGTCGCGCTCGCGCTGGACGTCGCGTCCACCGAGTTCTTCAAGGACGGCAAGTACCAGTTCGAGGGCAAGGCCACCAAGCCCGCCGACCTCATCGCGTACTACGAGAAGCTCGTCGCGGACTACCCGCTCGTGTCCATCGAGGACCCGCTGTCCGAGGACGAGTGGGACTCGTGGGCCGAGCTCGTGAGCGCCGTGGGCGACAAGGTCCAGATCGTGGGCGACGACCTCTTCGTCACCAACCCCACCCGCCTCAAGAAGGGCATCGAGACCGGCGCCGCCAACGCGCTGCTCGTGAAGCTCAACCAGATCGGCACGCTGTCCGAGACCTCGGACGCCGTGCAGATGGCCCAGCGCGCCGGCTTCGCGGCGATGGTGTCCCACCGCTCCGGCGAGACCGAGGACACGACCATCGCGGACCTGTCCGTGGCCTACAACGCCGGCCAGATCAAGACCGGCGCCCCGGCCCGCGGCGAGCGCATCAACAAGTACAACCAGCTCCTGCGCATCGAGGAGGAGCTGGACGACGCGGCCCGCTACGCCGGCAAGGCGGCGTTCCCGCGCACGTACGCGTAAGCGCACCTCAGCATCCGATGGGCGTCCCCGCACGGGGGCGCCCATCGTGCTTTCCGGGCCGATGCGGATCGGCGCGTGCGGGTCGCCGAAGCGCGGCGTCCTCGCCGTGCTTTCCGCGCCGAACCGGGCGCGGCACCCCCGCTCGCGCCGCCCTCGCCGTGACAATGAAGGCGTGTCCTCCCCGAGCCGTCCCGCAGGCGTTCGCAGCGGTGCACCGCGCACCGGCGCGACTGAGCGCCCGCCCGCCGGCCCGGGTCTGAGGGCATCGGCCGCGCGGCCGTCGGGCGCCGCGTCGTCGTCAGCGCGGTCGAGCACCGCGAGCGACGCCCCGCGCATCGAGGCGGCGCCGCCGCGCGGCTCCTGGACCGCGGCCATGTCGGCGAAGGCGATCGTCCTGGCGTGCATCCTGGCGCTCGCGGCCGCCCTGGTCGTGCCGTCGCTGCGCGTGTACCTCGACCAGCAGCGCGAGCTCGCGCAGCTGCGCGCCGAGCGCGACGCCGCGCGCGAAGAGGTCGAGGACCTCACCGCGGAGCTCGCCCGCTGGGACGACCCGGCGTTCGTCGTCGCCCAGGCGCGCGAGCGCCTCGCCTACGTCTTCCCCGGCGAGACGCCCTACCGCGTCATCGACCCGGAGTTCGTCACGGCGTCCGCGCCGGACTCCGCGGCGGGCATGGCGGAGACCGATCCCAACGCCGGCGCTCCCTGGTACGACAGCCTGTGGGGCTCGGTCGTGACGGTGGGCGAGGGGCCCGACGTGGACGTGAGGCCGTCCGTGCCGGCGCCTTCCGACGAGGAAGTGCGGCAGCTGACCACCGTAGACTTCGGCGGGTGAACGCGAGCGTCTCCGCGGCAGACCTGGCCGCCCTCGAGTCCCAGCTGGGGCGCCCCGCGCGGGGCGTGCTGGCGGTCGCGGCCCGATGCGTGTGCGGCAATCCCACGGTGGTGCGCACGGCTCCGCGCCTGCCCGACGGAACGCCCTTCCCGACCCTCTACTACCTCACGCACCCCGGCGCCGTCGCGGCCGTCTCCACCCTCGAGGCGACGGGGACCATGAAGGCGATGCAGGAGCGTCTGGGCACCGATCCGGAGCTCGCCGCCGCCTACCGCGCCGCCCACGAGTCCTACCTCGCCGAGCGCTGCGCCATCGACGACGTGCCGGAGATCCACGGCATCTCGGCCGGCGGCATGCCCGACCGCGTCAAGTGCCTCCACGTCCTCGCGGGCCACGCGCTCGCTGTCGGTCCGGGGGTCAACCCGCTCGGCGACGAGACCCTCGAGCTCATCCGGGACCGCTGGCGGCCCGACCGCTGCACGTGCCCGGAGCCCGGCATCGGCGGGTGGGGCGGCGCGGATAGTGTGGACGCATGACTCGCGTCGCGGCCTTCGACTGCGGCACCAACTCGCTGCGCCTCCTCATCGCCGACGTCTCCGCCGAGGGGACGCTGACGGACGTCGAGCGCGAGATGACCGTGGTGCGCCTGGGCCAGGGAGTGGACAGGACCGGCGAGTTCGCCGCCGAGGCGCTGGAGCGCACCCTCGCCACCACCGCCGACTACGCGGCCCGATGCCGTGCGGCCGGAGTGGAGCGCATGCGCTTCGTCGCGACGTCGGCGACGCGGGACGCGCGCAACCGCGACGCCTTCATCGAGGGCGTGCGTGACCTGCTGGGCATCTCGCCCGAGGTGATCTCCGGTGAGGAGGAGGCTCGCCTGAGCTTTCGCGGCGCCCTGTCCGTGCTCGATGCGAGCCATCCCGGGCCGTGCCTCGTCGTTGACCTGGGCGGCGGCTCGACCGAGCTCGTGCTCGGACAGGACGCGCCTCGGGCCGCGCACTCCATGGACGTGGGCTGCGTGCGCATGACCGAGCGCCACCTGCGCGAGGACCCGCCCGCCCAGGAGTCGGTCGATGCCGCGATCGCGGACATCCGCACGGCGCTCGACGCCGCCGCACGCGACGTGCCGCTGGGCGAGGCGCGCACCGTCGTGGGACTGGCCGGCTCCATCACCACGGTCACCGCGAACGCGCTGGGCCTGGACCGCTACGACCCGGCCGCGATCAACGGCGCCGTGCTGGGCGTCGACGCCGCGATCGACTCGTGCACTGCCCTGCTCACGGCGACTCGAGCCGAGCGCGCCGCGCTGCCGTTCATGCATCCGGGCCGCGTCGACGTCATCGGAGCCGGCGCGCTCGTGTGGCGCACGGTGCTCGAGCGCGTGCGCGACGAGGTGCGCGCCGCCGGCGGCGAGCTCGAGACGGTCGTGACGAGCGAGCACGACATCCTCGACGGCATCGCCCTGTCGCTCGCGTAGTCCCGCGCCCGCGGGTTGGCTCGTTCGGGCGCCTGCCCGCGTCGGTCCGCCTGACGCCGCGGTGTCGCCTTCGGCCCTCGCGCGTCGCCCCACCCGACGCCGCCCGGGCCCGGCTCATGGGACCATGGATCGCCCCCGTAGCCCAATCGGCAGAGGCAGCCGACTTAAAATCGGCCCAGTGCGGGTTCGAGCCCCGCCGGGGGCACGCCTGCGCCCCGTCCCGCGCCCTCCCCGTTGTGCGCGCC
>QGUM02000087.1:0-7899 GCA_003242455.2 Actinomycetes bacterium | reverse complement strand
GCCTTGGTGAGCAGGTTCGCGATGACGCCGAGCTTGTCGGAGACCTTCGAGCCGCCGAGCACGACGACATAGGGCCGCTCCGGGTCGACGACCGCGCGCGACAGCGACTCGACCTCCTGCTGCACGAGCAGGCCGGCGGCCGCAGGGAGCAGCTGGGCGACGTCGTAGACGGACGCCTGCTTGCGGTGCACCACGCCGAAGCCGTCGGAGACGAACACGTCGGCGAACGCCGCGAGCTCCTTGGCGAGCGACTGGCGCTCCTCGTCGACCTTGCTCGTCTCGCGCTTGTCGAAGCGCACGTTCTCGAGCATCGCGACCCGGCCGGGCTCGAGGGCGGCGACCGTCGCCTGGGCGGACGGGCCGACGAGGTCCTCGGCGAGGGTGACCGGCTTGCCGAGCAGCTCGGCGAGGCGCGCTGCGGCGGGGGCGAGCGAGTACTTCGGGTTGGGCTCGCCGTCAGGACGACCCAGGTGGGCCGTGACGATGACGGCGGCGCCGGCCGAAAGGAGCTTCTCGATGGTCGGGACGGAGGCGCGGACGCGGCCGTCGTCGGTGATCGTCGTGCCGTCGAGCGGGACGTTCAGGTCCGCGCGCAGCAGCACCTTCTTGCCGGTGAGGTCGCCGAGCGAGTCAATGGTCTTCAGCATGGTGTTTCCTGTCCTGACATGGGTACGTCCGCACACGCGGCGCGTGCGCGGACGTACCCACAGCGTGTGCTAGAGGCGCTCGCCGACGTAGACGGTGAGGTCCACGAGGCGGTTCGAGTAGCCCCACTCGTTGTCGTACCAGGCGACAACCTTGACCTGGTTGCCGATGACCTTGGTCAGCGGCGCGTCGAAGATCGACGAGGCGGCGTCGGTCTCGATGTCCTTCGAGACGATCGGGTCCTCGTTGTAGACGAGGATCTTGCCGTCGGCGGCCTTCTTCACGATCTCGTTGATCTCCTCGACGGAGGTCTCACGCGAGGCGGTGAAGGTGAGGTCCGTCACCGAGCCGGTCGGCGTCGGCACGCGCAGGGCGTAGCCGTCGAGCTTGCCCTTGAGCTGGGGCAGCACGAGCGACACGGCCTTGGCGGCGCCGGTCGAGGTGGGAACGATGTTGAGGGCCGCGGCGCGCGCACGGCGGAGGTCCTTGTGCGGGGCGTCCTGCAGGTTCTGGTCCTGCGTGTAGGCGTGGATCGTGGTCATCAGACCCTTCTCGATGCCGATGCCCTCGTCGAGAGCCTTCGCCAGCGGGGCGAGGCAGTTCGTGGTGCACGAGGCGTTCGAGATGATGTGGTGCTTGGCCGGGTCGTACTCGGTGTGGTTCACGCCGATGACGAACGTCGCGTCCTCGTTCGAGGCCGGGGCCGAGATGATGACCTTCTTGGCACCGGCGTCGATGTGGGCCTTGGCCTTGGTCGCATCGGTGAAGAAGCCGGTCGACTCGATGACGATGTCCGCGCCGAGCTCGCCCCAGTTGAGGTTCGCGGGGTCGCGCTCAGCCGACGCGGCGAAGGTCTTGCCGCCGACCGTGATGGAGTCGTCCGTGTAGCTCACCTCCTGGTCGAGACGGCCCAGGATCGAGTCGTACTTGAGCAGGTGCGCGAGAGTCTTGTTGTCCGTGAGGTCGTTGATGCCGACGACCTCGATGTCCGCGCCGGAAGCCAGGATGGCGCGGTAGAAGTTACGTCCAATACGGCCGAAGCCGTTGATTCCGACCTTGATGGTCACCTTGTCTCCTCGGCTCGCGCCAAAGCGGCGCGGTTGGGTGGATGAGAGCGCATCGGTGCGCGGACACCGCGTGAGCGGGTCACTGAAAACAGCGTACTACCCGGGAAGTAGCCCGTGCGCATTACGAACGTCCCAGGGACCTTCGTCCCACCTGTAGGACCGGTTCGATCAGTCGATTTCCAGCATCTCCGGGCTCAGGACGGCCTCGGTGTCGGGGATGCCGAGCTCCTCGGCACGCTTGTCCGCGGTCGCGAGCAGGCGCCGGATGCGCCCGGCCACGGCGTCCTTGGTCAGCGGCGGGTCGGCGAGCTTGCCCAGCTCCTCGAGCGAGGCCTCCTTGTGCATGAGGCGCAGCGTGCCCGCCTCGCGCAGATGGTCCGGAACGTCGTCTCCCAGGATCTCGAACGCGCGCTGGACACGGGCCGATGCGGCCACGGCCGCCTGGGCGCTGCGGCGCAGGTTCGCGTCGTCGAAGTTCGCCAGCCGGTTCGCTGTGCCTCGCACCTCGCGACGGGTGCGCTTGTCCTCCCACTCGAGCACGGAGTCGTGCGCGCCCAGGCGCGTCAGCAGCTCCGCGATGGCGTCGCCGTCGCGGATGACGACGCGGTCCACTCCCCTGACCTCCCGCGACTTGGCCGTCACGCCCAGGCGTCGGGCCGCGCCCACGAGCGCGAGTGCGGCCTCGGGCCCCGGCGAGGTGACCTCGAGCGCGGCCGAGCGTCCAGGCTCGGTGAGCGAGCCGTGCGCGAGGAACGCTCCGCGCCACGCGGCGACGGTGTCCTCGATCGAGCCGCCGACCACCTGCGGCGGCAGCCCGCGCACGGGGCGGCCGCGGTGGTCGAGCAGGCCGGTCTGCCGGGCGAGCGACTCGCCCTCCTTGACCACGCGCACGACGTAGCGGTTGCCCTTCTTGAGGGCGCCGCCGGACACGACGATGATCTCCGAGCCCAGCCCGTAGACCTCGTGGATGAAGCCGCGCAGACGGCGGGCGGCCGCCGCGGTGTCCAGCTCTGCCTCGATGACGATGCGGCCCGAGACGATGTGCAGCCCACCAGCGAACCTCAGCGTGGTGGCGATCTCCGCCTTGCGGGCGGAGATCTTGTCGATCGGGACTCGTGCCAGCTCTTCCTTGACCTGAGCCGTGAGCGCCATGGGCCTATCCTGCCACCGAGCGAGGGCCTTCTGCGCGCCGCGGGGCGCCGTCGTGGCCCCGCAGCGCCGAATCGCCGCCCCTGCCGGCCACGGAAGCGTGCGCCCGACGCAGCTGAGCGGCGAGGGCGTCGGGGTCGTGACGGTCGGTCGTGCCCTCCTGGAGCATCGTCGCGACGATGGTCTGAGCTCCCCAGTCGTCGAGCAGCGCGCGAAGGTCCTCGTCCTCCGCGTGGCTCGAGTCCACGAGCACGACGGCGGGAGTGAACTGCGGTGCGATCCGACGCAGGGCGCGGACGTCGTCGGCGCGGTCGGTCCCGGCCGTCTCCTCGTCCTCGTGCGCCAGGTTGAGCGTGAGGACGGTCTTGCGCCCCGCGGCGACAAGCGCATCGGCCACCGGCTCGACGAGGAAGTGCGTGAGCACCGAGGTGTACCAGGAGCCGGGACCCAGGACCACCATGTCGGCGTCGCGGATCGCGGCGAGCGTCGCATCGGGCACGCGCGGGCTGGACGGCTCGACCTCCACGTCGGTGACGATGCCCTGAGCCGTGGCCACGGCGACCTGGCCGCGGACGCGACGCGTGCCCTCGGCGGACTCGACGGTCGCCGAGATCTCGAGCGGCTCGTCGGCGAGAGGCAGGACCCGGCCCCTGGAGCGCAGCAGGCGGCTCACCCATTCGAGGCCGGAGACGATGTCGCCCGTGTGGTTCCACATCGCCGCGATGAGCAGATTGCCCACCGCGTGACCGTCGAGCGGGCCGTTCGTGTCGAAGCGCATCTGCAGGACGTCGCGCCACGTGCGCCCCCACTCGGTGTCCTCGCACAGCGCGGACAGCGCCATCCGCAGGTCTCCCGGCGGCACGATGCCCATCTCCTGGCGCAGCCTGCCGGAGGAGCCGCCGTCGTCCGCGACGGTGACGATGGCGGTGAGGTCGTCCGTGAGGGCGCGCAAGGCGGTGAGGCTCGCGTAGAGCCCATGGCCTCCGCCCAGCGCGACGATGCGCGGGCTCATGCCTTGTCCTTGTCTCGGTGCACGAGCCGGACGGCGCGACCCGGGCCTTCGAGCAGGCGGCTGAGCTCCTCCGCGATCGTCACGGAGCGGTGCTTGCCGCCCGTGCAGCCGATGCCGATGGTCACGGAGTGCTTGTCATGCGCCGCGTACCGCGACAGGGCGAGGTCGAGCACGCGGGCATAGGACTCCACGAACTCGCGCGCGCCGTCGGACGCCATGACGAACTCCCGCACCGCGGGATCGAGGCCCGTGCGCGGACGCAGCTCCGTGACCCAGTGGGGGTTGTTGAGGAAGCGCACGTCGGCCACGTAGTCGACATCGGCCGGCACGCCGTTCTTGAAGCCGAACGACACGACGTTGATGTGGAGATCCTCGTCGTCATGCCCCACGAAGGACACGATGCGGTCGCGCAGCTCGTAGACGTTGAGGTCGCTCGTGTCGATGATGTGGTCCGCGCGGTCGCGCAGCGCAGCGAGCACTCCCCTCTCGCGGGTGATCCCCTCGAGCAGCGTGCCGTCGCCTTGGAGCGGGTGCGGGCGGCGAGCCTCCTCGAAGCGGCGCACGAGCGCGGCGTCGCTCGCGTCGAGGAACAGGAGCGATACGCGCACCCCGCGCTCCTGGAGCTCGTCCATGACGACCTCGACGTCCTGGAAGAACTCGCGCCCGCGCACGTCGACCACGGCGGCGAGCTTGTCGTCCGGGTTGCGGCCGATCATCGCGACCAGGCCGCCGAGCAGCTGCGGCGGCAGGTTGTCGACCACGTACCAGCCCAGATCCCCCAGGGACGCGGCCACGCGAGTGCGGCCCGCGCCGGACATGCCCGTGACGATCAGGACGTAGGGATGGCCGTCGAGCGCGGGCGGGGCCAGGCGCGGGATGCCGGAAGGGTAGGTCTCGGGTGCCGGCTCCTCAGTCATGGCTCCATCGTGCCATCTTGGCCGTGCAGGGCGGCGTGGATCTGGCGTGCGAGAGCGTTGCCCACGCCGGGGACCAGGGCGATCTGCTCCACATCGGCCTCCCGCAGGCGCTGCAGGGAGCCGAAGTGCCGTATGAGGGCCTTGGCCCGCGTGGGGCCCACTCCCGGGATCTCGTCGATCGCCGACGCCTTCATGGCCTTGCCGCGCTTCTTCCGGTGCGCGGTGATGGCGAAGCGGTGGGCCTCGTCGCGGACGCGCTGCAGCAGGTACAGCGCCTCGGAGCCGCGCGGAAGGATGGTGGGATACGGATCGCCGGGACGCCACACCTCCTCAAGCCGCTTGGCGAGGCCCACGACCTCGACGTCCTCGATGCCCAAGGCGGAGATCGCCTCCTGCGCGGCCTCGACCTGCGGCTGCCCGCCGTCGACCACGACGAGCTGCGGCGGATAGGCGAACTTGGCCCGCTCACGCTCCTCCGGCGGCAGGCGCGACTCCTCGAGGTAGCGCGTGAAGCGGCGGGTGAGCACCTCGCGCATCGCGGCGAAGTCGTCGGTCGCGTCGCCGATGGAGAACTGGCGGTACTCCTTCTTGCGCGGCAGCGCGTCTTCGAACACGACCATCGAGCCCACCTGGTTGGTGCCCTGAGTGTGGGAGATGTCGTAGCACTCGATGCGCAGGGGCGCCTGGCGCAACTCCAGGGCGTCCTGCAGCTCCTGCAGCGCCGCGGAGCGCGACGTGAGGTCCGTCGCGCGCTTGAGGCGCGCCTGCTCGAGGACGTGCCGCGCGTTCTGCATGCCCGTCGCCGCGAGCTCGGCCTTCTTGCCCCGGCTGGGCACACGCACGTCGACCTTGGAGCCGCGCACGCCGCTCAGCCACGCGGCGACGGCCGCCGCATCGGCCGGCATGTGCGGGACGAGGACCTCGGAGGGGACGTCGTCGGGCTGGGCCGAGCCGTAGGCCTCCTGGATGAGGTGCGCGACCATCTCGTCGAGCCCGAGCGGCTCGGTCTTGTCGACGATCCAGCCGCGCTCTCCCGTGATGCGGCCGTCGCGGACGTAGAACACGTGAGCCGCGGCGTCCATCTCCTCGTCGACGAGGCTGAAGACGTCCGCGTCCGTCCCCGGGCTCAGGACGATCGCGTTGCGCTCGAGAACGCTCTGGAGCGCTCGCAGGCGGTCGCGGGCACGGGCCGCGGCCTCGAAGTCGAGGCGTTCGGACGCCTCCTCCATGGTCTGCGTGAGGTCGCGGATGACTGGCTTCGCGTCGCCGGCGAGGACCTGGCACACGCGCTCGGCGAGCGCGCGGTGGTCCTCGGGCGAGATGCGGCCCACGCACGGAGCCGCGCACTTGTCGATGTAGCCCAGGAGGCAGGGGCGCCCCTGGCTCTGCGCCTTGGCGAAGACGCCGTTGGAGCAGGTCCGCATGGGCAGGACCGTCAGGAGCGTGTCGACGGTCTCACGGATCGCCCACGCCTTGGCGTACGGCCCGAAGTAGCGCACGCCCTTGCGCCGCTGCCCTCGCATGACCTGCATGCGCGGGAACTCCTCGTTGAGGCTCACGGCGAGGAACGGATACGACTTGTCGTCGCGGAAGACCACGTTGAAACGGGGGTCGTACTCCTTGATCCACGTGTGCTCGAGGATGAGCGCCTCCACCTCGGAGCGCACCACGGTCCACTCGACGGACGACGCCGTGGTCACCATGGCGCGCGTGCGCGGGTGGAGCGAGCCCAAGGGCTGGAAGTAGTTCGCCAGGCGCGCGCGCAGGTTCTTCGCCTTGCCCACGTAAAGCACGCGGCCGTGGGGGTCGCGGAAGCGATAGACACCGGCCTGCGTCGGGATGGTTCCCGGCGCGGGCCTGTACTCCGCCGGGTTCGTCACGGCGTCAGCCTACGCCGAGGCCCTCGCGGGCTGGGAGCCCTGGAGGATCTCCGCCAGGAAGCGGCCCGTGTGGCTCGCCGGGATCTGGGCGACGTCCTCGGGCGTGCCCTGCGCGATGACGAGGCCGCCGCCCGAGCCGCCCTCAGGCCCCATGTCCACGATCCAGTCCGCGGACTTGATGACGTCGAGGTTGTGCTCGATGACGAGGACCGTGTTGCCCTTGTCCACGAGGCCCTGGAGCACGGCGAGGAGCTTGCGGACGTCCTCGAAGTGCAGTCCCGTGGTGGGCTCGTCGAGGACGTAGATGGTGCGGCCTGTGGAGCGTCGCTGGAGCTCGGAGGCGAGCTTGACGCGCTGCGCCTCGCCTCCCGAGAGGGTCGGAGCGGGCTGACCCAGGCGCACGTACCCCAGGCCGACGTCCACGAGCGTCGTCAGGTGCCGGGAGATCGCGGGGATGGCCTCGAAGAAGTGCGCCGCCTCCTCGATGGGCATGTCGAGCACCTCGGCCACGTTCTTGCCCTTGAAGCGCACCTCGAGCGTCTCACGGTTGTACCGCGCGCCCTTGCACACCTCGCACGGGACGTAGACGTCGGGAAGGAAGTTCATCTCGATGCGCAGCGTGCCGTCGCCCGCGCACGACTCGCATCGGCCGCCCTTGACGTTGAAGGAGAAGCGGCCCGGGCCATAGCCGCGCACCTTCGCCTCCTGCGTCTCGGCGAAGAGCTTGCGGATCTTGTCCCACACGCCCGTGTACGTGGCGGGGTTGGAGCGCGGGGTGCGGCCGATGGGCCCCTGGTCCACGTGCACCACCTTGTCGAGGTGGTGCGTGCCCTCGATGCGCGTGTGACGGCCCGGCACCTGCCGGGCGCCGTTGAGCTCGTTGGCGAGCGCCGTGTACAGGATCGAGTTCACGAGCGTGGACTTGCCCGAGCCCGACACTCCCGTCACCGCCGTCAGCACCCCGAGCGGGAAGGAGACGTCGATGTTCTGCAGGTTGTGCTCGCGCGCGCCGATCACGGTGACCTGGCGGCTCGGGTCCACCGGGCGCCGCCTCGCCGGGATCTCGATCGCCTTGCGGCCGGAGACGTAGGCGCCCGTGATGGAGCGCTCGTTGACGAGCAGCTCCTCGTAGGTGCCGGAGTGGACGACCTCTCCCCCGTGCTCGCCCGCGCCGGGGCCGATGTCGACGACCCAGTCCGCGGTGCGGATGGTGTCCTCGTCGTGCTCGA
>QGUM02000191.1:0-1852 GCA_003242455.2 Actinomycetes bacterium | reverse complement strand
CTCGACGTGGAAGTCGACGAGCTTGCGGAAGTCGATGGTCGTGAGGATGTCGCCGTTCATCACCAGCAGCGGCCGGCCCGGCACTGGCTCGACGTACTGCAGCGCGCCGGCGGTGCCCAGCCGCTGGTGCTCGCGCACGTAGCTGATGCGCGCGTGGTAGCGCGAGCCGTCGCCGAAGTACTCCTCGATCATGTCGGCCTTGTAGTTGACGGTGATGTAGATGCGGTTGAAGCCCTGCAGCACGAGCCTCTCGACCATCGTCTCGAGGATCGGCTTCGGGCCCACGGGCAGGAGCGGCTTCGGCCGGTCGCGGGTCAGCTCGGCGAGCCTCGTGCCGAGGCCGCCGGCCATGATCACCACCGGGACGTCGTTCTCGGTGAGCGGCGCCTCGGCCTGCGGCACCGCCAGGCCCAGGACGCGCGACCGCGCGTCGACGACGGGGATGCGCCGCAGCGACGTGCGCTTCATGAGCGCCTCGACGGCGGCGGCGGGCGTGCCCTCCGGCACCGTCAGCGGCTTGGGGTTCATCACCGCGCGGGCCGGGTCCTCGAGCGTCACCCCGCGGAGCAGGGCGCGCCTGACGTCGCCGTCGGTGACGACGCCGAGCAGGCGCCTCTCCTCGTCGACCACCAGGGCCAGCTGGAGCTCGGCGCGGTCGATCGTCTCGATGACGCGGCGGAGGGTATCGTCGGGGCTGACGAGCAGTCTGTCGAGTCCGTCTACGAGCACCTTTTCTCTCCTCGGCCAGGCGTAGGTACCCAAGTCTGCGGGCTCGCGCGGCCGCCACGGCCCGCAGCCGTCACACCGCACCGAGGTCCTCGCCGGCGCGCCGCCCCTCCGGGCGCCGCGGCGCCCGCGACCGGGACGCTCCAGGGCCCCGCGGTCGCGCCGCGCCCCCTCGCCTCAGGCCAGGTCGCTCCACTCGAGCTCGTGGTCGCGCTCGACGGCCCGCGTCAGCCGCTTGCCGACCACCCGCTCGTACTCGTTCGGGTGGATGCCGGTGCCGGGGCGCTTGAAGTCGATGTCGTCGAGGGTGAGCACGTGCCCCTCGGGCAGGGCGCGGCGGACCACGATGCGCCGGCGGAAGCGCTTGCGCTTCTCCATCTCCGCCTCGCTCACCGTGCGGACGCTGCCGCCGAGGGTCTGGTGCACGAGCCGCGCCTCCTCGACGAGGCGCCTCATCTCCTCCGGGTCGGCCGAGATCCAGTGGTCCCAGCCCTCCATGTCCTTGTCGATGGTGAAGTGCTTCTCGATCACGCACGCCCCCAGCGCCACGGCCGCGAGCGGCACGGCCACGCCGAGCGTGTGGTCGGAGAAGCCCACGGGGGCGTCGAAGGCCGTGCGCAGCATGGGGATGTTGCGCAGGTGCACGTCGCGCGGGTCCGGAGGGTAGATCGAGACGCAGTGGAGCAGGCAGACCTCGCCAGCGCCCGCCTCGCGCAGGGTGGCGACGGCGGCCTCCACCTCGCCGAGCGTGGCCATGCCCGTCGAGAGCAGGACCGGCTTGCCGGTGGAGCCGATCTTCCTCAGCAGCAGCGGGTGGTTCACGTCCATCGACGCGACCTTGTGGGCCCCGACGCCGAGGCGCTCGAGCAGGTCGACCTCCTCGGGCGAGAACGGCGTCGAGAGGAACGCCACGCCCCTCTCCCGACAGCGCTCGAGGGCCTTCTCGTGCATCTCTGGTGTGAACTGGTAGGCCTCGACCATCTCGCGGAGCGTGCCGAAGTGGCGCTTCTTGTCGGCGTAGGAGGTGTTGCGCGCGTACTCGGACTCGCCCACCAAGGACGTGGACGACCACGACTGGAACTTCACGGCGTCCACCCCGCACTCGGCGGCGGCGTCGATGAGCTCG
>QGUM02000190.1:0-1860 GCA_003242455.2 Actinomycetes bacterium | reverse complement strand
GAGCTCTACGCCCATGACGGTCCAGTCGTCGAGGTCGATCGCGTCGGCGAAGGTGCGATCTTCAGCTCGCTGCCCACGCCGTGCCCCTCGTCCCCTCAGAAATGTGTGATCCGGAAGCCGGTGTGGTGGCCGCGAACGGCGTCGCGGCCACCACACCGAGCCGTCAGCCGCGGATCTGAGCGGCGAGCTCGTTGTCCGTCGACTCCAGCGCCTGGGCGGCGGAGTTGAGGAACGAGGACAGGCCCTCGAGCGCGGAGATGGTCTGCTTCGCGCCGGTGGTGAAGTTCGTGAACTGCTCCTGGAACGCGCCCGACGAAGCGGACGTGACGTAGCCCTCGGAGACCAGGTTGTCGATGTACGCCTTGAGCTCCATCAGACGGTTCTCGATGTCGCCCTGGCCCGAGGTGAGCTGCGTCGCTGCGTTACGCAGGTCCTGGTAGGTAACGTGCAGGTTAGACATGGTGCTCTTCCTTCCCTGTGCCACCCCCTCGGTGGCGTGGTGCTCAACCTAGCGTGATGGCGCTCGCGCGCTCAGTGCTCGTCAGCGATCTGGGGAATACTCGCCATCGACCAGCGGCACCTGCACGAGCGCGACCTTGCCGTTCTCCACCCACACGGCCCGACCAGGGGGCATGTCCGCCCGGCTCAGGCGCGGCGCGGCCGTCTGGAAGAGCATCTGCGCATCGGGCCCGTCCGGCGCGAGCAGGAGGCCGCGACGGGCTCCCTTGAGCTCGTTCACGAGCTGCCCGCCCGACCAGCTCTGCGTCTCCGCCTCGCCGATGACGAGGTGGCCGTTGCGGCGGGCGTTCTTCACCGCCTGGACCAGCCCGCTGTCACCGAAGCTCGCGCCGAAGTCCTGCGCGTTCTCGATGCACAGCACCACCTGGGTCTCCGGGTCGGCGACCTTCTCGAGCTCCTTGCCCCAGGCCTCGAGGACCTCCTCGCCCGCCGCGTCGCCGACGAACGAGGCGGCCCACACCGGCAGGTCGCCGATGCTCGTGCGGCGCTGGGTGATGTGCACGATGCGGCGCTGGGGGTGCGTGCGGTGGATGGACGTCGCGAGCCACGCGAGCGCGTTGGTGCGACCCGTCCCCGCCTGGCCGGCGATGATGATCGACCGCTCCGTCTCGAAGCCGATCGGCGCGAGCGACTCCGACTCCACCGCGAGCACGGGCAGACCGCCCACGTCGGCGGGCATCTCAGATGCGAGGACGAGCGAGGGCATGCGCGGGATGGGCGCGGCCTTCCACTCCTCGCGGTCGGGGATCTTCGCGGCGAGCTGCTCGATCGCGCGGGCCTGCACGTCGATGCGCGACTGGCCGCCGTACACCGCGAACTGCAGCTCGCGGCGGGTGGCGACGTCGACGCCGCGGCCGGGAGGCGAGTCCGGGCCGAGCATCGTCTTGCGCAGGCCGACCATGCCGTACTGGTTCTCGTCGCTCAGGCGCAGGACGATCGTGCGCGAGATGAGCGCCTGGATGGTCGTGTGCAGCGCGCCGACCCGGTCCGCCGTGAGTACTGCGTGGACGCCCACCGAGTGGCCGGACTGCAGGATCTCCTGGAAGTCGGAGAAGATCTGCATCCGTCCCGGCTCGAGCATGTAGTCCGACTGGAACGTCCCATAGCCGTCCACGAGGAGCAGGATCCGCGGCAGGCCGCGCTGGCCCGACTTCTGGCGGTACTGCGTGAGGCTGGACGCGCGCGCCTCGTTGAACAGGTCGAGGCGCTCGCGCACGGTCTCCACGAGCCGACGCATCATGCGGCCGACGCGCTCCATGTCGTCCACCGCGACCACGTCGGAGACGTTCGGCAGGGGCCGCAGCATGTCGAGCGCCCCGCCCGCCCCGTTTATGCTGAACT
>QGUM02000189.1:0-1861 GCA_003242455.2 Actinomycetes bacterium | reverse complement strand
GGTCGGTCGCCGAAGCCAGCGCGGTCGCCCCGCTCACCTCGCTCGCTGCGAACACCTCGCTCGCTGCGGGCGCCGCGCTCACCGTGAGCACCACGCTCGTTGCGGCCCCGCAAACCCCGCTCACCCTGCTCAACCCGCTCCCCGCGACCGCGGCGACCGCCGCGACCCGTGCGCGCAGTGCGCTCAGTGCGCTCACTGCGCTCCACGGAGGCGGCGAACTCAGCGGGGCTCACCCACGGAGCCTTCTCCCCCACCAGGTCGGCGACCTGGGGCGAGTCGGCGCTGACACGCTGGGGCTCCACGTCGATCTTCGCGTCGCGCAGCAGGCGCTGCGTCGAGCGGCGCTGCTCCGGCATGACGATCGTCACAACGTCGCCAGCCTCGCCGGCACGCGCGGTGCGACCGGAGCGGTGCAGGTACGCCTTGTGCTCGGCGGGCGGGTCCACGTGGACCACGAGCTCGATGCCGTCCACATGCACCCCGCGCGCGGCCACATCGGTCGCGACGAGCACGCGTGCGTGCCCGCCCGCGAAGCGCGCAAGGTTGCGGTCGCGGGCACGCTGCGAGAGGTTGCCGTGCAGGTCCACTGCAGGGATCCCCGCGCCGGTGAGCTGCTTGGCCAGACGCTCGGCCTGGTGCTTGGTTCGCGTGAAGAGCACTCGGCGACCCGAGCCGGAGGCGAGCGACGTGATGAGCTCACGCTTGGCATCGGCGTTGGCGACGTGGAAGACGTGATGTGTCATGTCGGCCACGGGACTCTGGGCCGGATCGACCTCGTGGACCATCGGTGCGCTCAGGAAGCGCTTGACGATGCGGTCCACGTCGTTGTCGAGCGTGGCCGAGAACAGCATGCGCTGGCCGTCGGCAGGCGTGGCCTCGAGGATGCGGGTCACGCCGGGCAGGAAGCCCAGGTCGGCCATGTGATCGGCCTCGTCGAGCACCGTGACGCGCACGGCATCGAGAGCGATGACGCCCTGGCGCATGAGGTCCTCGAGACGCCCGGGGCAGGCGACGACGATGTCGGCGCCGCTGCGGATGCCCTTCTCCTGCCAGCGCTGGGAGACGCCGCCGAAGACGGTGACGGTGCGCAGGCCGTAAGCCGCGGCGAGCGGCGCGACCACCGCGTCGATCTGGGTGGCGAGCTCGCGCGTCGGCGCGAGGATGAGGCCGCGCGGGTGGCCGGGTCGTGTGCCGCCGCGAGCGCCGCCGGGCTTCCCGTATGAGTAGGCCGGGTCGCCGATGCGGGCGACAAGCGGGATGGAGAACGCGAGCGTCTTGCCAGAGCCGGTCTTGCCGCGGCCCAGGACGTCGCGTCCTGCGAGGGTGTCGGGCAGGGTGTCTGCCTGGATGGGGAACGCGTGACGCTTGCCGTCGCGCTCGAGGACGTTGGTGATGGCCGTGGGGACGCCGAGCTCGGCGAAGGTCACGGTGCGGGCATGCTCGTAGGCAGCCCTGGTCATGGCAGGGGCGGTCACGTGGTGTGGCCTTTCGTTGCTGCGTGCCGGACTCGCCCGTGTGGGCGCGCTCGATCAGAGGTCGAGCACCGGCACTGGTGGCGAAGCGCGGAGGTGTCCGCGTTCGTTCGCCGAAGAGAGGATTTCTACGAGCCTGGCGCCGATGCCCGCCTGACGCCTGACGCTCTGTGTGAGCTCAGATGGTGCGGGATCGTGGTCCGGCTGGGTGCCGGGCGCTGGCGAGAAGGAGAAGCAATCTGCGACGCATGCGCTCACCCTGGGGCGATGCGCACCTGCCAAGGGTAACAGGCGCGGCTCGGGAAACCTAGGGCCGGCGTGGCGGCGCGGCGAACGCCCTTCCTGCCCGCGACCTTCCTGCCCGCGACCTTCCTGCCCGCGCCGCGCAC
>QGUM02000086.1:0-8136 GCA_003242455.2 Actinomycetes bacterium | reverse complement strand
GAGTCACAGCGCAGCACCCGAGTCACAGCGCAGCGGCGCGTGCGAGCCGCTGCGGCAGACGGACCGGCCTACTGACCGGAGACGAGCCGCAGCGGCGGCACGAGCCCGCCCGCGACGAGGGCGTCGACGGCCGCCGCCTGGTCGTCGTCCAGCTCCACCTGACGCGTGCGTCCAGGACGCACCGGGATGGTGAGGAACGAGACCACGCAGTCGCCGCAGGCCTTGCCGCGGACCTCGCAGGTATCGCAGTCGATGAGCATGTCTCGACGCTATCGGCGAGGTCTGACACTCGCCGCTCGGCCGCTGTCAGTGCCCCGGCGTACGGTGCTGACATGCAGGGCGACCTCCTCAGCATCGGCGAGCCGCTGCACCAGACCACGTTCGTGGTGATCGACCTCGAGACCACGGGCGCGTCGGCGCGCTCCGGCGCCGGCATCACCGAGATCGGCGCGGTCAAGACGCGCGGCGGCGAGGTCATCGGCGAGTTCCAGACCCTCGTGGACCCGGGCATGCCCATCCCGCCCATGATCGTCGCGCTCACAGGCATCACCGATGCGATGGTCACCACGGCGCCGCGCATCGAGGCGGTTCTTCCCTCCCTCATCGAGTTCATGGGCGACGCCGTGCTCGTCGCGCACAACGCGCCGTTCGACATCGGCTTCCTCAAGGCCGCCTTCCGCGAGCACGGCTACCGGTGGCCCGGCAACCAGGTGGTCGACACGGTCCTCCTCGCGCGGCGCGCGACCACCAAGGAGGAGGCGCCCAACAAGAAGCTCGCCACGCTCGCGCGCGTCTTCAGCTCCCCCGTCACGCCCACGCACCGCGCGCTCGACGACGCCCGCGCCACCGCGCACGTGCTCCACGGCATGCTCGAGCGCCTGGCGCGCTTCGGCATCACCCACAGGGAGGACCTCGACGCGCTGCGGGCCTCCGTGCCGGAGAACGTGCGCAAGAAGGCCACCCTCGCCGATGCCGTGCCCGCCGCCCCCGGCGTGTACGTGTTCCGCGGCCCGCGCGGCGAGTGGCTCTACGTGGGCACCTCGCGCAACCTCCGCGCGCGCGTGAAGTCGTACTTCACCAAGGCGGAGCAGCGCCGCTCGATGCGCGACATGGTCTCGCTCGCGGTCGCCGTCGACACGTTCGTCGTCCCCACCGCGCTCGAGGCCGCCGTGCTCGAGGTGCGCCTCATCGACCGGCATCGGCCCCGGTACAACCGCCGATCGGCGCGTCCGGAGCGCACGCCGTGGCTGCGTCTGACGGACGAGCGCTACCCCCGCGCCTCCCTCACCCGCTCGGCCGATGCCATCGCCGAGACCGCCATCGGCCCCATGCGAGGCGGGCTGGAGGCGACGCTCGCGGTCGAGGTGCTGCAGATCGCCCTGGGCCTGCGCACGTGCACCACGCGTCTTCCCGCGACGCCGCGCTCGGGCGCGCGCGCGTGCATCCTCAAGGACCTGGGGACGTGCTCGGCACCGTGCGTGCTCGGCGAGGCCTCGGGATACGACGAGGTGGCGTCCCGCGCCGCGCAGGCGATGCTCCGCGACCCGAGCGAGGTCGTGAGCATCGTCGAGGAGGACATCGCCGAGCTGTCGGAGCGGCTCGAGTACGAGCGCGCCGCGCGGCTGCGCGACGGGCTGTCGGCGCTCGTCGCCGGCTCCATGCGCGCCCAACGGCTCCGTTCGCTCCGAGGCTGCCGCATCATCGCCGCGCGCCGGTCTCAGGGAGCGTGGGACGTCGTGTCGGTCGTCGACGGCGCGCTCACCGGCAGCGCGCGCGTCGAGCGGGGCGTGTGGGAGGCGGCTCGCGCCCTGCGCGAGGGCTGGGACGAGGCCCCTGCCGACCCCCTCGTCGAGGAGCGCGAGCTCGTGCTCGACTGGCTCGAGGACCCGCACACGCGCCTGCTCGTCGTGGAGGGCGACTGGGCGCACCCGATGCTCGGCGCGGGGCGGCATCGTCGCTGGGTCGACGCACAGCGCGGCGACCACGCCCAGGTGACGCACATCCTGCGCGACGCCGTGGTCGCCTGAGGAGTCCGTCCTCGGCGCGCGCGACCCGTTGACCGCCAGGGTCCCGGCGTGTCGAGCGCCGGGCTAGGCCTGCGTCACCGCGGCGAGCGCCGGGCTAGGCCTGCGTCGCCGCCACGAGGCGCTCGAGCACCTCGGCAGCCTTGCCCGAGTCGATCGCCTTCGCCGCGTGCTCCATGCCCGCGGCCATCCGCTCCACGAGCGTGCCGCTCGAGGTGCCTGGAAGGGTCGCATCGGCGACGATGCCGGCCGCCGCGTTGAGCAGCACGGTGTCGCGCACGGGGCCCGCGGCGCCGGCGAGGACCTCGCGCACCACGACGGCGTTCTCGGCAGGCTCGCCGCCCACGAGCGCCTCCACCTCGATGCGGGGCAGGCTCAGGTCGTGGTTGGGGTCCAGGCGCAGCTCGGTCACTCCCCCGCCGCGCACCTCCCACACGGTCGCGGGGCCGGTCGGCGCGAGCTCGTCCATGCCGTCGTCGCCGTGGAAGACCAGGCCCTCGCGTCCCTGCTGGGCGAGCACTCCCGCCATCACCGGAGACACGCGGATCGACGAGCAGCCGATCGCCGACGCCTGCGGCTGGGCGGGGTTGGCGAGCGGGCCGAGGATGTTGAAGGTCGTGGGCACACCGATCTCGCGGCGGATCGGCATGGCGTGGCGCATCGCGGGGTGGAAGGACTGCGCGAACGCGAAGGTGATGCCCACCTCGTCGGCGATCTCGGCGACGCGGGCCGGGGGCAGGTCGAGGCGCACGCCCAGCTCGGCGAGCACGTCCGCGGAGCCTGACTTGGACGTCGCGCCGCGGTTGCCGTGCTTCACGACCTTGAGGCCGGCGCCCGCAGTCACGAGCGCGGCCATCGTGGAGATGTTGACGGTGTGGAGGCCGTCGCCGCCCGTGCCGACGATGTCGACGGTGCGGCCCGTCACCTCGAGCGGCTCGGCATGCCGGAGCATGGCCGAGACCAGGCCGGCCACCTCGTCGGCCGTCTCGCGCTTGACGCGCAGCGCCGCGAGGAACGCGGCGACCGCGATGGGCGACGCAGACTCCGTCAGCACCGAGTCCATGACGGCGTCGGTCTCCTCCGCCGTGAGGTCCTCGTGCTCCACGAGCCGGGACAGCAGATCCTGAAGCGTGGCCATCTCTTCCCCCTCGAGGGCTAGTGCGTGGCGGCCGGGCGCCGAAAGCCCGACCAGGTCAGACGGTCGCGGGCGCGAAGAAGGCGTCCACGGCCTCCTTCACGACGAACGGGTCCAGCGGGTGCGCCACGGCGGCGTCGGCCTCCGACCACGTGGCGAGCCAGGCGTCGCCCGCGCGTCCCACCAGGAGGAGGACCGGCGGGCACGTGTACAGCTCGTGCTTGAGCTGACGGCAGATGCCCATGCCGCCCGACTTCGCGGCCTCGCCGTCCAGGATGATGAGGTCGAAGGCGCTGCCCGATGCGTGAGCGATCACCGCATCGTGCGTCGCGGTCTCCACCCATTCGATGGGACGGCCGTGCGTGGTCGATCCGACGGCGAAGCGCACCTTCTCGCGCACCGTCGCATCGTCGCTGTACACGAGGATGCGGGCCTTGCGCACCGCAGGCGCCTCGGAGCCGTGCTTGACCATGTCGCTCATGCCCTCATTCTGGCACGGGCTGCACGCGCCGACGCCTCCTCTTCTGCTTCACGGAAGTACGCCGCGCCGGGCAGGACCTCTGCAACGGCCCAAGGTCCCTATGGGCCATAATGGGCGCATGTCCCATGCCGCCGCCGCGCAGCCGTCTCCGATCCACGCGACGCGTCCGAACCTGGTTGCCGTTGGCACCATGGTCTGGCTGAGCTCCGAGCTCATGTTCTTCGCGGGCCTGTTCGCCATGTACTTCACGCACCGGAATGAGTCCCCGGAGCTGTGGGCGAACTCGACGCAGCTGCTCAACATCCCCTTCGCACTGACCAACACGCTGTTCCTGGTCTCGTCGTCGTTCACCGCCCAGGCGGGCGTGTGGGCTGCCGAGCGCTACCAGCGTCGTCGCACCGGCTCGCTGATCAACATTCGCAGCTGGGGCATGCACGAGTGGTTCGTCCTCACCTACATCCTGGGCTCGATCTTCGTCGCCGGCCAGATCTACGAGTACGCACAGCTCGTCTCGGAGGGCATCTCCATCTCCTCCTCGCCGTATGGCTCCGTCTTCTACCTGACCACGGGCTTCCACGGCCTGCACGTCTTGGGCGGACTCATCGCCATGCTCTTCGTCCTGGTCCGGTCGTTCGCGGCCAAGAAGTTCGGGACGCACGAAGCGACCACCACCATCGTCGTGTCGTACTACTGGCACTTCGTCGATGTCGTGTGGATCGCCCTGTTCCTCGTCATCTACGTGCTCAAGTAAGGGAGAGACGATGCGTAGCGTCGCCCTCAAGCGACACCACCGCGCAGCGCCGATGCTGCTCCTCGTGGTCCTTCTGGCCGCCATCACCGGTGTGGCCGCCGTCGCGCAGACCCAGACCGCCCAGGCGACCACGGACACCGTGAGCGCGAGCGACGTCGAGGAGGGCCAGAAGCTCTTCGCGGCCAACTGCGCCACGTGCCACGGCCTCGACGCCCAGGGCCAGACGGGCGTCGCGCCATCGCTCGTGGGCGTCGGCGCGGCCGCCGTCCACTTCCAGGTGGGCACGGGCCGCATGCCGATGCAGTCCTCGGGCCCGCAGGCGCCGGCCAAGCCCGTCCAGTTCACCGAGGAGCAGATCAGCCAGCTCGCGGCGTGGGTCGCCACGCTCGGCCCCGGCCCGTCCATCCCCACTGCCGAGATGGTGGACCCCGAGCTCGGCGACGCCGCGAACGGCATGGCGCTGTTCCGCACCAACTGCGCCATGTGCCACGGCTCGATCGGCGGCGGCGGCGCGCTGACGGGCGGCAAGTACGCCCCGTCGCTCATGCAGACCACTCCTGAGCACATCTACGAGGCCATGCTCACCGGCCCGCAGTCGATGCCCGTGTTCAACGAGGCCAACATCACCCCCGAGGGCAAGCGCGACATCATCGCGTTCCTCGTCGCGCAGCGCGAGGGCTATCCCGGCGGCTCCGGCCTCGGCGCCATCGGCCCGGTGGCCGAGGGCCTGTGGGGCTGGCTGCTCGGCCTTGGTCTCATCGTCGGCATCACGGTTTGGATTGGAGCCCGCTCGTCATGACGATCGACAGCCACAAGGGCCAGGAGACCGGCGCGAACGGCGAGTCGTTCGAGAACCCGGGCCTGCCCGACCACCGTCCGCGCCGTGCGGACGTCGACCCCAAGGCCGCCAAGCGCGCGGAGCGCCAGGTCGTCGCCCTGTTCACCCTCTCAGTGCTGGGCACGATCCTCGCCGTCGTCGCGTACTTCGTGTTCCGTCCGGGTGAGACCGTCGAGTCCATCCGCTACGCGAACCTGTTCCTCGGCCTGGGCATCTTCCTCGCGATGATGGGCATCGGCCTCGGTGCCATCCACTGGGCCAAGACCCTCATGCGCGACCACGAGATGGTCGAGGAGCGTCACGAGCTGCGCTCGTCCGACGAGACCCGCGCCGCCGCCGTGGAGATGCTCAAGGCGGGCGCGAAGGACTCGGGCGTGGGCATCGGCCGTCGTGGCCTGCTCAAGGGCTCCGTCATCGGCGCCATGCTCCTCGCCCCGCTCGCCCTGCTCGTGCCCTACGTGGGCAACCTGGGCGGCGACTGGAACGTGTCCAAGTTCAAGCACACGATGTGGAAGAAGGGCACGCGCCTGGCGCGCGACCCCGACGGCACGCCCATCAAGGCGTCCGACGTCACCATCGGCTCGGTCTTCCACGTCATCCCCGAGGGCCTCAACGACCTCCCCCACCACGAGCTCATGGTGGAGAAGTCCAAGGCCGTGGTCCTGCTGGTCCGCCTCAACCCTGCGGACCTCAAGGTCCAGCCGGGGCGCGAGGACTGGAGCTTCGACGGCATCGTCGCCTACTCCAAGATCTGCACCCACGTGGGCTGCCCCGTGGCGCTGTACGAGCAGCAGACGCACCACCTGCTGTGCCCCTGCCACCAGTCGACGTTCGACGTGGCGGACGGCGCGAAGGTCGTCTTCGGCCCGGCCAAGCGCCCGCTGCCGCAGCTGCCCATCACCGTGGATGACGAGGGCTACATCGTGGCCCAGGACGACTTCAACGAGCCGATCGGCCCGAGCTTCTGGGAGCGCCTGAAGTGACGACTACCGTTACCCCTCCGCCCGCGAACCCGCGCCTGGCCAAGGTCGCCGGCGGCACTGCCAACTGGGTCGACGACCGCACGAGCATCGGCGGCTTCGTCAAGTTCTTCTCGCGCAAGCTGTTCCCCGACCACTGGTCGTTCATGCTCGGCGAGGTCGCGCTGTACTCGTTCATCGTCCTGCTGCTCTCGGGCGTCATCCTCACGGCCTTCTTCGTGCCGTCCATGGAGGAGACGCACTACGAGGGTGCGTTCGCGTCGATGCACGGCGTGGCGATGACCAAGGCCTTCGAGTCGACGCTGTACATGTCGTTCGACGTGCCGGGCGGCCTGCTCATGCGCCAGATCCACCACTGGGCGGCGCTGATCTTCACCGCCTCGATCGTCACGCACATGGCGCGCATCTTCTTCACCGGCGCGTTCCGCAAGCCACGTGAGATCAACTGGCTCGTGGGCTTCACGCTCATGCTGCTGTCGCTCGCGGCCGGCTTCACCGGCTACTCGCTTCCCGACGACGTGCTCTCCGGCAACGGTCTGCGCATCATCGACGGTGTCATCAAGTCGATCCCGTTCTTCGGCTCGTACATCTCGTACGGCATGTTCGGCGGCGAGTTCCCGGGCGTGCACCTCATCCCGCGCATGTTCACCGCGCACATCCTGCTGATCCCCGCACTGATCCTGGGGCTCGTGGCGGTCCACCTGTTCCTGGTGTTCCTCCACAAGCACACCCAGTACCCGGGCGGCGGTCGCACCGACAAGAACGTCGTGGGCCTGCCCCTGTTCCCCGTGTACACGGCCAAGGCCGGCGGCTTCTTCTTCGTCGTGTTCGGCGTCATCGCCCTGCTGGGCGCGCTGTTCCAGATCAACCCGGTGTGGAACTACGGCCCGTACGACCCCTCCCCCGTGTCCGCCGGCACGCAGCCTGACTGGTACATGCTGTTCATCGACGGCGCGCTGCGTGCGCAGCCGGGCTGGCTGTTCGGCATCCCGGCCGAGTGGGAGATCGGCGGCTACACGCTGTCGTGGAACATCCTCATCCCGGCCGTCATCCTGCCGGGCCTGTTCTTCACGTTCCTCGCGCTGTACCCCTGGATCGAGGCGTGGGCGACCGGCGACCGTGGCGAGCGCCACGTGCTCGACCGTCCGCGCAACGTCCCGGTCCGCACGGGCATCGGCGTGGCCCTCATCACCTTCTACGTCATCCTGGTGCTCGAGGGCTCGAACGACATCGTGGCGAACCTGTTCCACCTGTCGATCAACGACCTCACGCTCCTGTTCCGCGTGCTGATCTTCGTGGGCCCGGTGGTCGCGTTCATCGTGACGCGTCGCCTGTGCCTGGGCCTGCAGCGCAAGGACCGCGAGCTGGTGCTCCACGGTCACGAGTCGGGCCGCATCGTCCGTCACGAGAACGGCGAGTACATCGAGGTCCACACTCCGCTCACCGAGCAGGAGCGCTGGGTGCGCGTCAGCTACGAGTCGATCAAGCCGATCGAGATCGAGCCGGAGTACAACGACCGCGGCGTCCGTCGCAAGGGCTACAAGTGGGACCGCTTCAAGCAGCGCCTGTCCCGCTGGTACTACGAGGAGCGCATCGACCCGGTCACGCCGGAGGAGCTGCGCGCCGCCCAGGAGCACGGACACCACTAGCAGCTCGATGAGTCGGCCGGGTGGATTCCCTCGTGGAATCCCCCGGCCTTCTCGTTAGTTGTCACAGACAAGGCCCGCCGACGCGTCCATTCGGTCGGTAGGCTTCAACGGGAATCCATTCACCAACCTCAGGAGGACGCATGGCCGAGTACAAGCTCCCCGACCTCGCCTACGACTACGGCGCGCTCGACCCGCACATCGCGGGCCAGATCATGGAGCTCCACCACTCCAAGCACCACGCCGCGTACGTCGCCGGCGCCAACACCGCCCTCGAGAAG
>QGUM02000188.1:0-1880 GCA_003242455.2 Actinomycetes bacterium | reverse complement strand
GTTCGGATCGAAACGTCCCGATGGTGTTGGCCCCCTGGAGCGAAATTCAGGCTTATTCGCGGCAGCCCCATCCCACGCGACGGGGACCTTAAAAAATCGCGGCGTACCTGTTCCCGCGCACGCCTGAAGGTGGCCCCAAGGGCAGATCCGCTCACGCGGCGTGATGGGTTCGCGGAGGACGGAGGATCGATGGGCGTCGGCAGGATCTGGGCCGAGATCAGCGACTTCGGATAAGGGCTGCGGGCGGAGGCGGCGCATCGACACGGGGTCGGCCCGACAAAAGGGTGACGGGGGCCCACGACCAATGAGTCCCCCGTCGTGCTCCGAAAGCCATCACGCGGAAACGGAGCGAGTTACGCATCGTCTACTTCGAGGTGGACGTCAAGAAATGGGCAGAAGAGCCGCCGTCCGTGGGCGCCGTGCGTCCCGGAAGATGTCCCTGCTGCGGGGCGGCGGGGGCCGGACGGAGGCTGGGGCTCGTGGGGCACGGGGTTCGCGAGCGGCAGGTCCTGGGCCCGCTGAGCGCGTCAGGTAAGCCTGAGCAAGTGGTGCTCTTGGTGCGGCGCTACCGGTGCCGGGGCTGCGGGGCGATCGTGATGTCGATGCCCCGCGGGATGCTGAGGCGCATGCTCTACGGAGCGGTGGCCGTCGGGATGGCGTTGGCTCTCTGGGTGCAGGGAGCGGCGAGCGCGGCGGTGCGCCAGCGAGTGAGTCCGTGGCTCAGCGCGGGGTCGGAGAGGTTTCATGGGTGGCGCTCGCTGAGGCGATGGGCGGCCCGGGCGGCAGGGCTGTGGCGAGGGCTTCGCCTCGACGCCACGCAGCCGCTCGGGCGCGCCAGGCAGGTGGTGTCGCAGCTGGCGGCGAGGGCGGTCTCTCCGAGCGGTCCTCTCGCCCTGCTGGTCGCTGAGGGGGCGCTCCGCTGAAGGGGAGCGCCGAGCTGGGAGGATGATGCGCATCCGAGGTGATTCATCCTGGATCCGAGATCCACCACTCACGACCGTGGGCCCCCCGTCGGGACAAAGGCACGCGCTCCTCAGGCGCCGCAGGTGGCGCCGAAAGGAGCAATTGATGAGCGACTTACTGAAGCCCAAGGATCGTCCCGAAGCCGTCGCGCTCTTCCGCGCGCAGGTGATCGGCCCCCTTTTGTGCCGAGACTTCGGCTCACACGGGCAGTTGGCCGAGGCCATCCGCGCGATCGCCACGGAGCCCGTGCGCCCGCCGGGGTACACGACCAGCCGCACCTACGGAGCCTCGACGATTGAGCGCTGGTACTACGCGTTCCGCAAAGAAGGGCTCGGCGGCCTGCGTCCCCGCGGCAACGAGCGCGGCTTTGCGCTGGGCCTCGATGACGCGCAGCGAGAGCTGCTGCGGGCGATCCGCAAGGACCACCCCCAGGTGAGCGCCGCGTTGATCCTGCGCACGCTGGTGACGGAGGGGAAGCTCCGTGCGGGCGCGATCAGCGCGCCGACGCTCCGGCGCTTCTACGCCGCCGAGGGGCTGGATCGGCAGACGTTGAAGCTGTCGGATCGCGAGCCCCGTCGGCGCTGGGAAGCGCACGCGCCCAACGTGTTGTGGCACACGGACGTGTGCCACGGCCCGGCGCTGCGGGTCGATGGGCGGGCGGTGCCGCTGCGCATCCACGCGCTGCTCGACGACCACAGCCGGTACGTGGTGGCGCTGCAGGCCTGCAGCACGGAGCGGGAGAGCGAGATGCTCGCCTTGACGGCGAAGGCCTTCCGCAGGCACGGCCTGCCAGACTGCGTGTACGCGGACAATGGACCGACCTACGTAGGCGAGACCCTGGCGACGTTTTGTGGCCGCCTCGGCGTGGGTCTTCTCCACGCCAAGCCCTACGACCCGCAGGCCCGCGGCAAGATGGA
>QGUM02000085.1:0-8207 GCA_003242455.2 Actinomycetes bacterium | reverse complement strand
GTGCTCCCTCGCTCGCCGCGGAGATCGCCATGTTGCGCACATGCAACGCGAGCGCGAGCTGGATCACGCCCAGCGCGATCACCACGACCAGGATCGAGACGAGGACGAACTCGACGAGCACCGCGCCCGCATCGTCCGGGCGCCTAGCCCCCCGTGACGCTCGCAATGGCGGACGTGAACAGGTCCGTGAGCGTGGGGCCCGCGACCGCCCAGATGACGGCGACCAGCCCGGCCGTCATGAGCGTGATGAGCACCCAGCCCGGAACGTCGCCCCGGTCCTCCAACCGCGCCGCGGCGCGGCCTCGACTCTTCCAGTTCGTCATCTTTCCCCTCCTCTGGTTGCGGGCCACGCCCCGTGCGCAGCCCTTGTCACGTCCCGAACCGGATCGCCACGAGCCCCGGGTACACCGCGAAGACCACGGTCACCGGGAGGATCAGGAACACGACCGGGACGAGCATCGCGATCTCCCGCTTGCCGCCCTCCTCCATCAAGGAGCGACGACCGTCGGACCGCACGTCTTGAGCCTGGGCGCGCAGGACGTCGGCGAGCGGCGTGCCGCGCTCGATGGCCGTCGCCACGCCGTCGGCGAAGCGCCGCAGCGCGCCGAGCCCGCTTCGCGCACCCATGTGTCTCAGCGCCACAGGAAGCGGTTCGCCCGCGCGAGCGGCCGCGAGGACCTCCCGGAGCTCGTCCGCGAGCGCGCCATGAGTCGTGCGCGACAGCCGCTCGAGCGCGCCCAGCACGCTCTCGCCGGCGCCCACCGCGAGCGCGAGGAGCTCGGCGATCGTCGGCAGCTCGGCCAGGAGCCTCGCCTCCCTGTGGCGAACGTCTCGCGTGAGGCTCCAGTCCCGCAGGGCGGCGCCGGCCACGGCCGATGCCGCGACGAGGACGAGGAGCGCGAGCGGAGCCGCGTCGCGCGACGCCGCGAGGAACACCGCGAACGCGACGCCGGCGGCAAGCCCTGCAAGGCCCCACACGACCTGTTCCACGCGAAAGTGCTCTGGGGTCATCGGGCGCCCCGCCCGCACCAGCCGCGCCTCGAGCTCCGCGGTGGGAGACCCCCACCGCTCGACGAGCCGCGCGCCGTCGCGCAGCACCGGCGCGAGCAGCCGCTCTACCGTGGGGAATGGAGTGACGGCGGGCGCGGGCGCGTGCCATTCGCGGCTCTCGCGTCCGCGCACATGCGGTGCGATGCGGTCGGCCAGGTGGGGCCGACGAGCCTCCGCCCACGCGTAGACGAGGACGACTCCGAGGCCCAGGCCCAGCCCTGCGGCGATGGCGGCGGCCGTCATCGCAGGACCCTCGCATCCTCCGGCAACCGCCCGAGCCGGATCATCAGGCGGTACGCGACCACCGTGGCCGCTCCTCCCGCGACGAGCACGGTCACGCCGGTCGCGGTGTTGAAGGCGGCCGCGTTCGCCCCGCGGGTCGCGAGCATCGCGAGCACGATCCACGGGGCCGCGACCGCGAGGCGGGCCGCGTTGACCGTCCAGCTCTGGCGCGCCTCGAGCTCGCCGCGCGTGCGCGCGTCCTCGCGCAGGAAGTTGGACAGGGTGCGCAGGAGGCGGCCCACATCGGTGCCGCCGACCTCCCGCGTGATGCGCAGCGCCTCGACGATGCGGTCGGCGACGGGATCCGCAAGCCGCTCCTTGAGCTGGTCGAGGCAGTCGGAGAAGCGCCCGCTGACCCGGAAGTCGGCCGCGAACGCCGCGAAGGCGGGCCGCACCTGCTCGGGTCCCCGCTCGCCGATCTGCGCCACGGCCTCCGGCAGCGACAGCCCGGCGCGGATACCCGACGCGAGGTTGTCGACGACCTCCGGCCAGACGTCGCGCATGGCCGCCTGGCGGCGTGCGGCACGCTGGGCGACCAGGGCGAACGGCGCTCGTGAGGCGATGACGCCGAAGGCCAGCCCGATGGCCACGGACCTGCTGAGCCCTGCGCCGATGACGGCGACGACGACTCCCAGCCCGACGGCCGTGCCCACCAGTCCGGCGGGCGTCACGCCGCGAACGCCGGCCTGGATGAGACGGTCCTGGGTGCGAGCGGCCCATCCGTCGGGCCTGCCCTCTCGCCCGGGCTGGGCGGGCCAGAAGGACGACCACACGAGCACGAGCCCGGCCCCGAGCGCCAAGCCGAGGACGACGCTCATGCGCTCGCGCCGCTCAGCAGCGCGCGCAGGTCGTAGCCCGCGCGCCCGAATCGGTCCTCGTGCGGAGGGAAGCCCTGTCCCCTGACGAGGTCGTCGCCCGCCCTGTGGAACAGGTCGGCGGTCCCGACCACGCCCTGCTCGACGCGCCCGGTGACACCCACGATCTCCCTCACCCGGCGTCGGCCGCGCGCGTCCAGCTCCAGCTGGACCACGATGTCGATCGCCGATGCGACCGTGGGGACCACGAAGCGGTCGGAGACGTTCTCGCCGGCGAGCAGCGGCAGCGTGCACATCTTGACGATCGCGTCGCGCGCGGAGTTCGCGTGGATGGTGCACATCCCGGGGATGCCGGAGTTGAGCGCGACGAGCATGTCGAGCGCCTCCGCCTCGCGCACCTCCCCGATGATGATGCGGCTAGGACGCATGCGCAACGCCTCCTTCACGAGGCGGCGCAGGGGGATCTCGCCCGTGCCCTCGAGGGACGGCTGGCGGCACTGCATCGCCACCACGTCCCGCACGGAGATCTTGAGCTCGAAGACCTCCTCGCAGGTGATGATGCGCTCCTTCGCGGGAATGGATCCCGCGAGCGCGTTGAGGAACGTGGTCTTGCCGGCCTGGGTCTGGCCCGCGACGAGGATGTTGAGCCCTGCCACCACGGCGGCGTCGAGAAACGCGGCGGCTTGCGGAGGAAGGGATCCGAGAGCGACGAGGTCGCCGAGGTGGCTCGCGCGCGTGACGTACTTGCGGATGTTGACCGACCAGTGCTCGCGCGTGACGTCGGGGATGACGGCGTGAAGGCGCTCCCCTCCCGGCAGGGACGCGTCGACGAACGGGCTCGACAGGTCCAGACGCCGCCCGGACAGCTTGAGCATCTGCTCCACGAGGTCGCGGACCTGCTGGTCGGTGAGGATCGTGGGCGTGAGCTCCGGCTCGCCCCGTCTCGCGACGAACACCTGGGTCGGAGCGTTGATCCAGATCTCCTCGATGTCGGGATCATCGAGGTAGCGCTGCAGCGGACCGAATCCCGCGACGTTGTCGAGCACGGTGCGCGCGGTCGCCGTCTTGTCCTCGACGGGCGCGACGGCGCCCACGAGAGCCTGCTCCTCCCAGTGCGCGAGCGCCTCCTGGACCAAGGCCGCGACAGCATCGGCATCACGCAGCGGATCGACGCCGCGACGGCGGATCTGCTCCCGCACGTGCGACTCGATGCGAGCCGCGGCCTCTGCACTCATGGCAGGGGAGAGTAGAGGAAGTCACCAATTCTCGCTCGGCGAGTTGTGGACAGCCACGAGGCCGGGTGCCAGGGACGGCGCGTTTCACGCCCGATGCGTGGCGCGAGACGGGCCGACGGCGAGAGCCCGAGGCGGGTGTCCGTGCGGGTTTGCGGGAGGCGTGGCGAGGGCCTCGACGAGAGCGGCGAGCCGATGTCCGTTTCGGTACACCAGGATGCGCGCGGGGTCGACATCGCGACCATTCCGGTACAACAGCGCGCGGGGTGGGCGCGGGGGTGCGGTGCGTGCGCGGAGCGCCCCGGAAACAGCCGGGCCCCGGGCATCTCTGCCCGGGGCCCGGCCCCTCCAGTGGGGGGAGGGTGTTATGGGAGAACCGTCGCTCCTGCGATGGTTGCGATGTCTGCGGTGCCGGATGCAACACCCATCGCGAAATACACGGCGATCAGCACCACGCCAGTGGCAGCAAGCGAACCAGCGACGAGGTCACGCGTACGCCGTGCGAGCTGAGGACCGGTCATTCTGGCGGTGATGCCCGCCAGTCCCCCCGGAACCAGCACGCCCAGGGCGGCAGCCCAGCCGATGGCCGGGTCGTAGCCGCCGAGGACAACAGATGCGGCAGCGGCGAAGCCTGCCGCCGCGAGAACCGCGAAGATCACGGCGCCGATGCGGAACGCGGCGTCCGCCCGAGCGGCTGAGTGGCCGCGGCGACGAGCCGAGGCGTCGACCAGGTGTCCCAGCCCGAACGTCAGGAACAGGCTGCCCACCGCCACCACGAGGGCGGCGACCAGGACCATGGAGAACCGTGCCGACTGCAGCTGCGCGACGCTTCCCAGGCCCTTGAGCATGTTGCCGGCGGGGCCCATGAGGAACGCGAACGCGAAGCCGTACACGATCGAGTACGCGCACGCGGTGGCCCAGGTGCTGCGAACCTGGGCCGCCGCGCTTGCGTGAGTGGAGTGTGAGGGGGAATCCGGACGGCGAGGGCACGAGGTGGAAGGCGTCGCTGCGGTGCGCCTGGTCTCCACTGCGAAGGTGGTCATGTCCACTCCTTCGGGGCTTGTGACCCCTTGTCATGACGGGCTGGTGGCCCTTGCCGTCCGCCGCGTGAGGCGGTTGTTGATGCACCCTCATGGTGACATCTGGACCCGGGACCTATCTGGGCCTTTGTCCCCGCCAAGGCCTTCACGGGGCGTCCGTGACGGATGTCACAGCACACCATTTGTCCGCATTGAAACGGGGGCAAAACGGGACATTCGCCGCGTGCGGCGCAGACCGATGTGACGGCTCCGACACCGTCACGGGGGTCGCCGTGTGACACGTCCGACACGGTGACGTGTCTCACTTCCGGGCCCACAATGGGCACATGTGCGGTCGCTACGCCAACTTCGTCGCCGAGCAGGAGCTCCTCGACGCCTTCGAGATCGCAGCCATCGCCGACGACGCGCGCCTCGCGCCCCGCTGGAACATCGGTCCCACCCAGACGGTCCAGATCGTCCGGCCCGCCCGCCTGGGCACGGGCGAGCCCTCGTTCGCCGACGCGGCCAGGGGCGAGCTCGCGCCCTCAGGCATGGACGTGGGCACGTCCGACCTCGCGCATGCCAGCGTGCACGCGGCGACGCCCGACCCCGCGCCGTCCCACGCAGGACGCGAGCTCGCCGCGGCCCGATGGGGCCTGGTGCCGGGCTGGGCCAAGGACCCGAGCATCGGCGTGAAGATGTTCAACGCCCGCATCGAGACCATCGCGGAGAAGCCGTCCTTCCGCTCGGCCTTCGCCCAGCGCCGGTGCATCGTGCCGGCGAGCGGCTACTACGAGTGGCGCACCGACGCCGGCGGCAAGCAGCCCTTCTTCATCCACCCCGCGGACGGGGGCGTGCTCGCCTTCGCGGGGATCTTCGAGCTGTGGAAGGACCGCACGGACCCCGACGCCGACTGGCTCGTGAGCTGCAGCATCGTCACCACGGCCGCGCGCGGCGAGCTGCGCGACATCCACGACCGCCAGCCGGTCATGCTCACGCGCGACGCATGGGACGTGTGGCTGGAGCGGGAGTCCACCCCTGACGACCTCTTCGCCGCGGCCGCCGATGCCGGCCCGGACCTCGCATGGCACCCGGTCGCCAAGGACGTGGGCAACATCCGCAACGAGGGCCCGCGCCTCGCCGAGCCCGTCGAGGAGTGACCCCTAGCCCATGCGCAGCACCGCGACGATGAGCAACGGCGCGGTCGCGAGGATCATGGTCACGAGCACGAGGGCGATCACGCCTCCGCGCGAGCGCAGCACCGGGGCCACGCCCAGGCGAGCGACGGCACCGGCCGCGGCGGCCGGCAGGAGCAGGTTCACGAACGGCAGCCACGGGGCGACCGGGCCGGAGAGCATCGCGACGGCCGTGCCGACGAGCGCGGGCGCCGCCGCGAGCTGGGCGAACCATGCGGCCGCCCGCCCGATGCCGAGGTGCCGGGTGCGCCGGTCCACCGCGATGCCGGCGGTGAAGGCGAGCGCGAGCGCGATGACGGGCGTGGCCATGAGCATGATGAACAGCAGCGCGAAGTAGCCCAGGTCGGTCCAGCCGGAGTCCCCCGACGTGCCGAACGGGATGAGGAACCACGTGGGCACGCTCAGGAGCGTGAACACGCTGATGGCGATCGCCGCGGCGACGATGGCCCGACGCCACGGCTCCGGCTCGGGCGCCTGACCCGCCCGACGCTGTCCCGAGCTCCCGGCCCTGTTCGCCATCACGCGGCCCTCCTCACGCGCACGTCTCCCGCCAGCACCGTCTGCTCCCCCGCCGCCGTCGCGACCACGAGCCCTCCGTCCGCAGACAGCCGCACCGCCCTGCCCGTGACGGGCACCCCGCCCGGCACGTCGATCGTCACGTCCCAGCCGAGCGTCGCGCACACCTGAGACACGGCATCGGCCGTCTGGGCTATGTCGCCCTCCGCGGCCTCCGGCGCCCATTGGGCGACCGCGTCCCGCAGCTCCGCGGCGAGCTGGCGCAACAGCGCCACCCTGTCGAGCGAGGCCGCGCCCAAGGTCGCCATCGACGCGGCATGCGGCACGGGCAGTTCGCTCGAGGACTGGGACACGTTGACGCCGATGCCCGCCACCACGGCCTCCTGCCCCGGCACCGCCTCGCACAGGATGCCGACGCACTTGCGCCACCTGCCCCACTCGGGGATGTCGCGCGCGCCGTGCTCCACCACCACGTCGTTGGGCCACTTGAGACATGCGCCGATGCCCGCCCGGCGCAGCGCGCGCACCGTCGCGAGTCCCACCACGAGCGGCAGCCAGCCGTAGGCCGCGCGCGGGACAGGCGCCACGGCTTCGGGCCGGATGAGATAGGAGCCGGTGAGCGCGGCGCGGGCGGGGGTGGCCCACGCCCGCCCGGCGCGCCCTCTGCCGGCGGTCTGGTGATCCGCGACGAGCGCGGACAGGTGCGGCCATGCCTCGGGCTCGGCCTGCACCGCCTCGAGCAGCGCCGAGTTGGTCGACGGCGAGGACGCCACGATGTCGAGCCGGCTCAGCGTGCGGCCCGGTCCCACCATGTCGGCAAACGCCGCCGCATCGAGCGGGCGACGAGAGGCGGCGATCGCTGCGGACGATGCGGTGGACACGCGGCTAGGCTATCGGGCAGTCGACTCAAGGGGAGAGACGTGGCCCAAGGCAAGAATGCAGCGCAGTCGGGGCGTGCCAAGACCACCGCGGCGGCGCTCGAGGCTCTGCGCAAGAAGAACGATGCCGCCATGGTCGCACCGGAGGCGGTGGCCCGGGAGAAGCAGCATGCGCGCGGCAAGAAGACCGCGCGCGAGCGCATCGAGCAGCTGCTGGACCCGGGCTCCTTCGTGGAGTTCGACCGCCTGGCGCGGCACCGCTCGCACAACTTCGGGCTCGACCGGAACCGCCCCTACGGCGACGGCGTCGTGACCGGCTACGGCACCATCGACGGGCGCCAGGTGGCGGTCTACTCGCAGGACTTCACGGTCTTCGGCGGCTCGCTGGGCGAGGTGCACGGCCAGAAGATCGCCAAGGTGCAGGACTTCGCGCTGCGCACGGGCGTGCCGATCATCGGCATCTCCGACGGCGGCGGCGCGCGCATCCAGGAGGGGGTCGCGGCCCTCACCCAGTTCGCGGAGATCTTCCGCCGCAACGTGGCCGCGTCGGGCGTCATCCCGCAGATCTCGATCATCCTGGGCCCGAGCGCCGGCGGTGCGGTGTACTCCCCCGCCCTGACGGACTTCATCGTCATGGCCGACGGCACGTCGCAGATGTTCATCACCGGTCCCGACGTCATCAAGGCCGTCACCGGCGAGAACGTGACCTTCGAGGAGCTGGGCGGCGGCCAGACGCACAACGTGAAGTCCGGCGTCGCCCACTACCTCGCAGCGGATGAGGACGATGCTCTCGACTACGTGCGCCACCTGCTGACCTACCTGCCGCAGAACAACCTGAGCGACCCGCCGCACTGGGACGCTCCCGCCGACCTCGAGGTGAACGAGGACGACCGCGCGCTCGACACGCTCGTGCCGGACTCGGACAACCAGCCCTACGACATGAAGACGGTCATCCAGTCCGTGCTCGACGAGGGCGACTTCTTCGAGATCCAGCCGCTGTTCGCGCCCAACGTCATCGTGGGCTTCGGCCACGTCGAGGGTCACCCCGTGGGCATCGTCGCGAACCAGCCCCTGCAGATGGCCGGGACGCTCGACATCAACGCCTCGGAGAAGGCCGCCCGCTTCGTGCAGATGTGCGACGCCTTCAACATCCCGGTGCTGACCTTCGTGGACGTCCCCGGCTTCCTGCCCGGCACCGACCAGGAGTGGAACGGCATCA
>QGUM02000187.1:0-1887 GCA_003242455.2 Actinomycetes bacterium | reverse complement strand
GATGGGGCGTGGGGGACCGCATTCCGGCAGCGAGGGCGGGGAATGTGTCGCCTGGGGACCGCATTCCGGGGCGAAAGCGGGCAACTGTGTCACAATGGGCACAGGTTCACGCCCGGCCACACCGGGCGCACGCCCGTGGCGATCGTGAGGCCCTGGCAGCCTGAGTCGACAGACTCCTGGCGCCGGACACCGAGCAATGGCCGCGACCATCAGACTTCCGTCACCGCAGAGCGCGGGACGACCGACGAACTGCCGGGACCGAGTGTGGACGGTCACCAGGCTTTGAGGTACCCGCCGTGAGCGAGGACAACATCACTGTGACGACTGCGGTCGTCTTCCAGGCACCCGAACCCGCACCCCGAGCATCGCGCCGCGCATCGGCCCCTGCCGGCCCGCCGCAGATCGACGACGCCGAGGCCCCCGCGCCCAAGCGCTCGCGTGCGCGCAAGCCTGCCGCAGAGGCCGATGCCGAGGCCACCCCGACCCCTGCCGCGGAGGCGGACGCCGAGGCGACCGCGCCCAAGCGCTCGCGATCGCGCAAGGCCGCGACCGATGCCGTTGCCGAGCAGGCGGAGGCCGCCGAGGCGCCCGCGAGCTCGGGCGAGGCGGACGCGGAGGGACCCGGCGAGGGCTCCGAATCCGGCGAGGGCTCCGGAGACGGCGAGGGCTCGGGCGAGGGCGCGCCCAAGCGTCGCCGCCGCCGTGGCGGCCGCGGTCGCGGCAAGAAGCGCGCTGCCGAGGGCGCCGAGGGCACCGAGCCCGGTGAGGGCGAGGGAGCCGACGACGACTCCGACGACGCCGAGGGCGACGACGAGGCGGGCGAGGGCACGAGCGGCTCGCGCCGCCGTCGCCGCAGCCGCGGCTCGCGCTCGAGCGTCGCCGCCGTCGAGGACCCGCTGCAGGGCTCGACCCGCCTGCAGGCCAAGCGCCAGCGCCGGCGGGAGAACCGCGACGGCTCGCGTCGCCGCCCCGTCCTGACCGAGGCCGAGTTCCTGGCGCGCCGCGAGTCCGTCAAGCGCGACATGGTGGTGCGTGAGAAGGACGGTCGCGTCCAGATCGCCGTGCTCGAGGACGACATCCTCGTGGAGCACTACGTGAGCCACCAGGCGCAGCAGTCCATGGCCGGCAACGTGTACCTGGGCCGCGTCCAGAACGTGCTGCCGGGCATGGAGGCCGCGTTCATCGACGTGGGCCGCGGCCGCAACGCGGTCCTGTACGCGGGCGAGGTCAACTGGGACGCCGCTGGCCTGGAGGGCAAGCCGCGCCGCATCGAGCTCGCGCTCAAGCCGGGCGACACCGTCATGGTGCAGGTCACCAAGGACCCCATCGGACACAAGGGCGCCCGCGTCACCTCGCAGATCTCGCTCGCCGGGCGCTTCCTGGTCTACGTGCCGGGCGGCGGCGTGACGGGCATCAGCCGCAAGCTCCCCGACACGGAGCGCAGCCGCCTCAAGAAGCTCCTGCGCGAGGTCATCCCGCCGGATGCGGGCGTCATCGTGCGCACCGCCGCGGAGGGAGCCTCGGAGGAGGAGCTGCGCGCGGACGTCGAGCGCCTCAAGCGCCAGTGGCAGATCATCCAGGAGGAGGCAGCCGACGGCAAGGCGCCCAAGCTCCTGCGCGGCGAGCCCGACATGGCCATCCGCGTGGTGCGCGACATCTTCAACGAGGACTTCGAGTCGCTCACCATCCAGGGCGAGGACACGTGGAACTCCCTCAGCGCCTACCTGGGCCAGGTCGCTCCCGACCTGGCGGGCCGCCTGCGCAAGCACACGGGCCCCGGCGACGTCTTCGCCGAGCACCGCATCGACGAGCAGCTCGCCAAGGGCATGGACCGCAAGGTGTGGCTGCCCTCCGGCGGCTCGCTCGTCATCGATCGCACCGAGGCGA
>QGUM02000084.1:0-8234 GCA_003242455.2 Actinomycetes bacterium | reverse complement strand
GTCCCACGGGGTGATCCGGCCCTCTGGCAGCACCGCGGTCGCCTCGGCCATGACGAGGCCGGCGCCGCCGCGCGCCATCGCGCCCAGGTGAACGAGGTGCCACTCCGTGGGCATGCCGTCCTGCGCCTCGCACGAGTACTGGCACATGGGCGACACCCACAGGCGGTTGCGCGCGGTCACGGAGCGGACGGTGAGGGGAGTGAAGAGAGCGGGTCGAGCGGGGGTCGTCATGCTTGCCACTGTGCCACGTCCGGAGGGGGACTCCTGTCACGGTGCGGCGAGGGGCGCCCGATGGCGCGGGCGAGGCATCGGTAAGCGGCCCGGCGATGCCGACAGGCGTCCGCATCGGGCGCAGGATGTGACGGCCGGAATGTGATGGAAAAAGTGAACCTTCACGCAGATGGGCCCTTGGGCCCTTCACATACGCGTGTTGAACAGCGTTCACACGCATGCGCGTTACGCAAACGTGACCTGGAGAGGCTTGCGGGACGACCAAATGTGAACGCTAATATTCAGTCACGGCCTGGTATGCGAAGGGGTGTGCTGGTGCCGAGTTCCGGCAGAGCTGCCGGACCAAGACAAGGAGGTTTTGGACATGAACAAGCGGATCCTCTCCGCGTTCGCGGTTGCCGGTGCTGCGGCCCTGGCGCTCACCGCGTGCTCCTCGGGCGGCAACACGCCCAGCACGACTGGCGGTGGCGACAGCGGCGGTGGCGGCGGCGACGACCTGATCGTCGTCGGCTTCTCCCAGACCGGTGCCGAGTCGGGCTGGCGTTCGGCCAACACCGAGTCGATGAAGGCGGCGTTCTCCAAGGAGAACGGCTTCGAGCTGGTCTTCCACGCTGCCGACAACGACCCGGCCGCCCAGATCCAGGCGGTGCGCGGCTTCATCAACCAGGGCGTCGACGCGATCGTCATCGCGCCGATCGTCTCCGACGGTTGGGACGACGTGCTCCAGGAGGCCAAGGACGCCGGCATCCCGGTCATCCTCGAGGACCGCACGGTCTCGGCTTCCGACGACCTGTACGCCTCGTGGGTCGGTCTCGACTTCTACACCGAGGGCCTGAAGGCCGGTGAGTGGGCCGCCGCGCAGTACGGCGACACCCCGACCAAGATGGTCGTCCTCGAGGGCACGACGGGTTCGGCTCCGGCCAACGACCGCGCCGCTGGCTTCGACAAGGCGATCGAGGGCACCCAGATCGAGAAGATCGACTCGCAGACCGGTGACTTCACCCGTGACGGCGGCAAGACCGTCATGGAGGGCTTCATCCAGAAGTACGGTCTGGACGGCATCGACCTGGTCTTCGCCCACAACGACGACATGGGTCTGGGCGCCATCGAGGCGATCGAGGCCGCCGGTGGCAAGCCGGGCGTCGACATCAAGATCATCACGATCGACGCGGTCAAGGACGGCATGCAGGCCCTCGTCGACGGCAAGATCAACTACATCGTCGAGTGCAACCCGCTCCTCGGTGACCTCGCTGCGGACCTCGTGAAGAAGGTTCTCGCGGGCGAGTCGGTTGAGAAGGCCTACTACGTCGAGGACCAGGCCTTCGACCAGGAGCAGGCTGCTGCGGTCATCGACTCGCGCCTGTACTGATCAGCTGATCGACATCGACAGCTAGGTCTCAGAACCTCGTCGGGGGGCCGGTTCGCCGGTCCCCCGACGGGGCTCACCGCCCGATCACACAGAAAGTGGCCCTGCAATGCCCGCGGACAATGCAGTCCCCCCCATCGTCGAGATGCGCGGAATCACCATCCGCTTCCCCGGAGTGCTCGCCCTCGACAACGTAGATTTCTTCCTTCGCCCCGGTGAGGTCCACGCCCTCATGGGCGAGAACGGCGCCGGCAAGTCGACGCTCATCAAGGCGCTGACCGGCGTGTACGCGATCAACAGCGGCACCATCACCGTCGGCGGCGAGCCCGTCGTCTTCAGCGCCACGGCGGACGCCCAGGCCGCCGGCATCTCGACGGTCTACCAAGAGGTCAACCTCTGCGGGAACCTCTCCGTCGGCGAGAACGTCATGCTGGGCCACGAGCCGCGCTCGGCCCTCGGCATCGACTGGAAGGCGACGCACGCCGAGGCGGCGCGCCACCTCGCCGCGCTCGGCATCGAGCTCGACACCCGCTCGGAGCTCGCGACGCATTCGATCGCCATCCAGCAGCTCGTCGCCATCGCGCGCGCCATGGTCCTCGACTCGAAGGTGCTCATCCTCGACGAGCCGACCTCCTCGCTGGACCGCGACGAGGTGGAGCTCCTCTTCAAGGTCGTGCGCGACGTCAAGTCCAGGGGCGTCGCGGTGCTCTTCGTGAGCCACTTCCTGGACCAGGTCTACGAGATCTCGGACCGCATCACCGTGCTGCGCAACGGCAAGCTCGTGGGCGAGTTCCCCATCGCGGAGCTGCCGCGCGAGGAGCTCGTCACCAAGATGATCGGCCGCGAGCTCGACGAGCTCACCGCGATCTCCAAGTCCGCCGACCGGAAGATCGATCGCTCGTCGACCCCCGTCATCAAGGCGACGGGCATCGGCCGCCGCGGCATCCTCGAGCCGGCCGACATCGACGTGTACGACGGCGAGATCGTGGGCCTCGCCGGCCTGCTGGGCTCCGGCCGCACCGAGCTGGTCCGCCTCCTGTACGGCGCCGACCGCGCCGACGAGGGCCACGTCGAGGTCAACGGGGAGCCGGTCAAGTTCACCAACCCCCGCCACGCGATCGAGCGTCGCATCGCGTTCTCCTCGGAGGACCGCCGTGCGGAGGGCATCATCGCCGACCTCACGGTCGAAGAGAACATCACGCTCGGCATCCAGGCCCGTCAGGGATGGCTGCGGCGCATCCGCAAGGCGGAGCGCGACGCCGTGGTGGCGGAGTACATGGAGGCGCTCGGCGTCCGCCCGGCCGACCCGTCGATGATCGCGGGCAACCTCTCGGGCGGCAACCAGCAGAAGGTGCTCCTGGCGCGCTGGCTCGCCACGGCGCCCGAGCTCATCATCCTCGACGAGCCCACGCGCGGCATCGACGTGGGCGCCAAGGCCGACATCCAGCGCAAGGTCGCTGAGCTCTCGGCCCAGGGCTTGTCCGTTATCTTCATCTCGTCGGAACTCGAAGAGGTGCTCCGCCTGGCGCAGCGCGTCGTCGTCATGCGCGACCGTCGTCGGATCGGGGAAGTCGACCCGCACACGACGGATCTTGACGGCCTGGTCGAGTTCATCGCGACCAGCGGCGAAGGGAATGCGGCATGAACACTGTGATCGGAGCGGTGGTGCGCCATCGGCTGTTCTGGCCGATCGTCGCGCTCGTGGGCCTCATCGTCATCAACGGCGTCGCCCAGCCGCGCTTCCTCAACATCTCCGTCCGCGACGGCCAGATGTACGGCGCGCTCATCACCATCCTGCGTGAGAGCGCCCCGCTCATGCTCGTCGCGCTCGGCATGACGATCGTGATCGCCACGCGCGGCATCGACCTCTCGGTGGGCGCGATCATGGCGGTCTCGGGCGCCGTGGCGCTGACGATCATCGACAACTCGCCCGCGCCAGGCTCCCTCGGCACCGTGGCGACCGCCGTCGTCACCGCGATCCTCGTGTCGCTCGTGCTCGGCGTGTGGAACGGATTCCTCGTGTCCGTGCTGGGAATCCAGCCGATCATCGCGACGCTCGTGCTCATGCTCGCCGGCCGCGGCGTGGCGCTGCTCATCACGGGCGGCTTCATCACGACCGTGACGAGCGCTCCGTACAAGTGGATCGCCACGGGCTACGTGCTGCTCCTGCCGGTGGCCTTCCTCATCGCGATGGCCGCCGTGGCGATCGTCGCGGTGCTGGAGCGCCGCACCGCGCTCGGCGTCCTCACGGAGGCCGTGGGCATCAATCCCGAGGCGAGCCGCCTCGCGGGCGTGCGCTCGCGCGGCATCGTCTTCGGCGCCTACATCCTCAGCGGTGTGCTCGCGGGCGTGGCGGGCATCATCGTCGCCGGCAACACCATGGCGGCGGACGCGAACGCGGCGGGCATGTTCATCGAGCTCTACGCGATCCTCGCGGTCGTGCTCGGCGGCACCTCGCTCATGGGAGGCAAGTTCTCCATCGCGGGAACGGTGGTCGGCGTGTTCGTGGTGCAGACCCTCGAGATCACGATCATCTTCCTGGGCATCCCGCCCGCGCAGAGCCCCGTGTTCCTCGCGATCGCGGTCATCGTGGTGGTCCTCATCCAGTCGCCCTCGGTGCACCGCTGGGCGCGACGTGTTCGTGACAGCTGGCGGTCGGACACGCCTGCCGGCGAGGAGACCAAGGCGGAGGTGGCATCGTGACGACGGTCGACGTGGTCCCCGAGGAGAGCACCACCTGGAGGCGCATCGCGCAGGGGTACCAGACGTTCATGAGCCGGCACTCGTCGACGATGCCGACGTTTGCCGCCATGGTGATCCTGCTCCTGCTGTTCCTGGGCGCCGAGGCCTTCCTGCGCGGTGACTTCATCACCGCCCGCAACATCTCGGCCCTGCTGCTGGACAACGCGTACCTGCTGATCCTGGCCGTGGGCATGACGTTCGTCATCGTCACGGCCGGCATCGACCTCGCGGTCGGCTCGGTCATGGCCTTCACGGGCATCCTGCTCGCGAAGCTCGTGGCGGGCGGCACGCCGGCGTACATCGCCGTCCCGGTGATCATCCTGGGCGGCATGGCGATCGGCCTGCTGACGGGCATCCTCGTCCAGTACTTCGACGTGCAGCCGTTCATCGCGTCGCTCGCGGGCCTGTTCCTGGGCCGCGGACTCGCGTACGTGGTGAGCCTGTCCTCGATCAAGGTCGAGGACCCGGCGATCCTGTGGCTGCAGTCCACGCGCATCCGGCTCGGGGAGTGGTACATCACGCCCACCGGCATCATCGCGCTGCTCGTGGTGATCGTCGGCGCGCTCGTGATGCAGTTCACCCGCTTCGGCCGCACCGTCTACGCGATCGGCGGCAACGAGCAGTCTGCGCGCCTCATGGGTCTGAACATCGCCCGCACCAAGGTCGCGGTGTACGTCATCTCCGGCCTGTGCGCGGCCCTCGCCGGCCTCGTGCTCACCGCCTACTCCGGCGCGGGCTACCCCCGCAACGGCATCGGCACCGAGCTCGACGCCATCGCGGCGGTCGTCATCGGCGGCACGCTCCTGACCGGAGGCCGCGGCTACGTCCTCGGCTCCATGGTCGGCGTGTTCGTCTACGGCACGATCAACACGATCATCTCGTTCAAGGGCGCCGAGCAGTCCTGGACGCGCATCATCGTGGGTCTGCTGCTCCTGCTGTTCATTGTGGTCCAGCGATACATCGTGGGCCGCACGGAGCGCCGAACCTGACCCACCGTGACGCCCGTCCCGCCTCCCGAAAGGGGGTGGCCGCGCCTCGTCTGCCACGCGATAATGACCGCGTGGCAGACGAGGCGCGTCCCATTCTGGAGCTCCGCGGCGCGACGGTGCGCTTCGGAGCGGATCCCGCGCTCGATCGCGTCGACTTCCGGATGTTCCCCGGCGAGGTGCACTCCCTCATGGGCGAGAACGGCGCCGGCAAGTCCACGCTCATCCGCGCCGTCACCGGCGCCCTGCAGATGGACGAGGGCGTGCTGACGCTGCAGGACGCGCCGGTGCGCTTCCGCAACCCTCACGAGGCGCAGGCCGCCGGCATCGCGACGGTCTACCAGGAGATCGACCTGCTGCCCAACGTGTCGGTGGCGGAGAACATCTTCCTCGGCAGGGAGCCGCGCCGCTGGGGGCTCATCGACCGCAAGGCGATGAACGCGCGGGCCAAGGACGTGCTCGGGGAGCTGGGTCTGGACATCGACCCCGCGTCCCTGCTCGAGACCCACTCGCTCGCCATCCAGCAGCTCGTGGCGATCGCGCGCGCCATCTCGACTGACGTCAAGGTGCTCGTGCTCGACGAGCCCACGTCCTCGCTCGACCTCGACGAGGTCGGCGAGCTGTTCCGGGTCATCCGCGAGCTCAAGCAGCGCGGCGTGGCGATCCTGTTCGTGAGCCACTTCCTGGACCAGGTGTACGAGATCTGCGACCGCGTCACGGTGCTGCGCGACGGCCGCCTGGTGGGCGAGTACATGACCAACGAGCTGCTGCGCATCGACCTCGTGCAGAAGATGCTCGGCCGCGAGGCGGGCGAGGTGAAGGCGCGTGAGCGCGTCCCCTCCGCCGATGCGGTCGAGGCGGCCGCGTTCTCCGCGCGCGGCATCACCGTGGGGCCGGGCATCGTCGACGCCGACGTGGACGTCGCCGAGGGCGAGGTGCTGGGCGTCGCGGGCCTGCTGGGATCGGGCCGCACCGAGCTCGCGCGTGCGCTGACGGGCATCGACCGGCTCGAGGCGGGCATCATTCGCATCGACCAGCAGGACGTGCACCTGAGCGGGCCGCACAAGGCGCTGTCCCTGGGCGTCGTGTACTCCTCGGAGAACCGCCGCACCGAGGGCCTCATGGGCGAGCTGAGCGTGCTGGAGAACATCACGCTCGGCGTACAGGCCCAGCGCGGCATCTTCCGCCGGATGCGTCGCGCCCGTCAGCGCGAGCTCGCCCAGAGCTGGGTGGAGGCGCTCGACGTGCGCCCGCCCGACATCGACCGTCCGGTCAAGACCCTCTCGGGCGGCAATCAGCAGAAGGTGCTGCTGGCCCGCCTGCTCGCCCTCGCCCCGCGGCTGATCGTGCTCGACGAGCCCACGCGCGGCATCGACGTGGGCGCGAAGGTGGAGATCCAGAACCTCGTGGGCGAGCTGGCCGACAACGGCCTGTCCGTCGTGTTCATCTCGGCTGAGCTGGAGGAGGTGCTGCGCGTTGGCGACAGGGTCGCCGTCCTGCGAGACGGCCGCATCGTGGACACGATGCGCTCCACCGACCTGACCGTCGACTCTGTCCTGGCCCTCGTGGCCCAACCCGACCTGCTGGAAGACTGAGGACCCGCTCGTGGCTGAAGACAAGCCGGTGCGCGCCGCCAACATCTTCGATGTCGCGCGACTCGCGGGGGTGTCGCACCAGACCGTCTCGCGCGTGCTCAACGGCATGCCGAACGTCCGCCCCGCCACGCGCGAGCGGGTTGAGCAGGCCATCGCCCAGCTGCGCTACAGCCCTTCGCCGGCGGCCCGCGCGCTCGTCACCCGTCGCACCCGCACCATCGGCCTCGTCACGCCGTCCATCGCGGACCACGGGCCGGCGTCCATCGCGATGCACTTCGCCATCGCCGCGCGCGCCGCGCGCTACTCCGTCGACGCCGTGTCCGTGCCGGACGGCGACCCCGATGCCGTGCGCGCCGCGATCGAGAACCTGCTGCGCCAGCGCGTCGACGCGATCGTCGTGGTCGTCGTGGACATCGGCGTCCTGGAGATGATCCGCGGCTACGAGCTCGCCGTGCCCCTCGTGGCGTCGGCCTCTCAGCCTCGGCCCAGCCCGCGCATCGTCTCGCTCGACCAGTACCGCGGCGCTCGCGCGGCGGTGCGCCATCTCGCCGAGCTGGGGCACACCCGCATCCTCCACCTTGCGGGGCCTGCCCGCTCGCCCGATGCCATCGAGCGCGTGCGCGGCTGGAAGGACGAGCTCGCGGCGCACCAGCTCACGCTCGTCGACCCGGTCCATGGCGACTGGTCGGCGCGCAGCGGCTACGAGATCGGCCTGACGCTCGAGATACCGCCGGGCAGCGCGATCTTCGTGGGCAACGACCAGATGTCGATCGGCCTGTTCTCCGCGCTGCGCGCGCGGGGCCTCACGGTCCCCCAGGACGTGTCCGTGGTGGGCTTCGACGACATCCCCGAGGCGGCGTACTTCCACCCGCCGCTGACGACGGTGCGCCAGGACTTCGCGGCGCTCGGCCAGCTCATGATGCAGAAGGCCCTCGTCGAGCTCGAGGAGGGCGGCGGCTCGACCGAGGACACGCCCATCCCGACGCACCTCATCGTGCGCGAGTCGACGCGCCAGGCGTAGCCGCGCGCATCGCGTCCTGCCCGCATCAGGGTCCGAATCAGGGGCTCACCCCATAGACGTTCGGGGTATGCCTCGCGCTTGTATGGCGGTGTGGACACGACCGCGCCCTGCCCGGGCACATGGCGACCGGCCTCGCCCGCGGCAGCGGCCTCGAGCACTCCTCCGACGGCGTGGCCGACGCGCCGTGTCCTGTCTTGCCCCTCAAGGCGGCTCTGCGCTGGACCGTCGTGCCCGGCGGAAAATATTATGTGACCCGAAATTACAATCAAGGTTCTCGCGTGCCGGTACAGTTT
>QGUM02000083.1:0-8341 GCA_003242455.2 Actinomycetes bacterium | reverse complement strand
GTGGACGGCCTGCTCATCGCGATCCTCGACATCGACGACGTCATCCAGATCATCCGCTCGTCGGACGACGCCCAGGTCGCCGAGGAGCGCCTCATGACGGCGTTCGACCTGAGCGAGCGCCAGGCCGAGTACATCCTCGAGCTGCGGCTGCGCCGCCTCACGCGCTTCTCCAAGATCGAGCTCGAGACGGAGAAGGCCCAGCTCCTTGCGGAGATCGCGGAGCTCGAGGAGATCCTGCGCTCCGACGAGGTGCTGCGCGCCGTCGTGGGCCGCGAGATGGACGAGGTGGCCGTCGCTCACGGCACGCCGCGGCGCACCATCCTGCTGGCCGACGCCGGCGTCGCCTCGGCGATCAGCTTCGAAGGACTGTCCGCGCGCGGGGCGGCCGCGGCCCAGGCGAGCCCGGCAGCGGCGCGCGGCGTCGCCTCGTCCCTCGAGATCCCCGACACTCCCTGCACGGCGCTGCTGTCCGTGACGGGCCTCGTGGCGCGCACCGCAGACGACACGCCCGTCCAGCGCGACGGCCGCCGCTCCCCGCACGACGTGCTGCGCTCGACGGTCGCGTCCTCCGCGCGCGCCGATGTGGGCGTCGTCACGTCGCGCGGCCGCATCCTGCGCCTGTCCCTGCTCGAGGTGCCCGCGCTCCCGCCCACGGACGATCCGCCCTCGCTGGCCGGAGGCGTGCCGCTGCGCGACCTCATCGCGCTCGAGCGCGGCGAGGAGCCCGTGGCGCTCGTGCCGCTGGACGCCCAGGCCCCGCTCGCGATGGCCACGGCCCAGGGCGTCGTGAAGCGCCTCGCCCCGGAGCCTGCGCCGTCGCGCGACGCCTGGGACGTCATCTCCCTCAAGGACGGCGACTCCGTGGTGGGCGCCGCCGTGGCGCCCGACGACGCTGAGCTCGTCTTCATCGCCTCGGACGCGCAGCTGCTGCACTACTCGGCATCGCTCGTGCGCCCGCAGGGACGCTCGGCGGCAGGCATGGCGGGCATGAAGCTCGGCGACGGCGCGACGGTGACGTTCTTCGGCGCGATCCCCGCAGGCGCCGATGCCGTGGTCGCCACGATCGCGGGCTCGTCCGGCGCTCTCGCGGGCACCCAGCCGGGCAGCGCGAAGGTCACGGCGTTCTCGGAGTACCCGGCGAAGGGCCGAGCCACAGGAGGCGTGCGCGCGCAGCGCTTCCTCAAAGGCGAGGACGTCCTCATCGCCGCGTGGGCCGGCCCCACGCCCGCACGCGCATCGGCGGGCTCCGGTCAGCCCGTGGAGCTGCCCGCGGTCGACAACCGTCGCGACGGCTCCGGAACCGCCCTGTCGACCCCGGTCGCGGGCATCGGCTGATCGGGCATCGCACCCGACTCGCTCGGTTGCGGCGGGACGCTAGGCGCGCGTCAGCGCTCGGTGCGCCCCATCGCCCACTCCTTGTCGGTGAGGAGCTTGGCGCCCACGAGGCCCACCATGATGGCGAGCACCACGAGCACGACCATGAGGATGCCTCCGATCGCCGCGCTGTAGTCGCCCGCGTTGATGTCCATGAGCGCCTGGTGTGCGGCCACGCCCGGGATCATGACGAGCACTCCCGGGACTGACAGGGTGATGTGCGGGTAGCGGCCCCCGCGCGCCACGAGCGCCGCGAGGCAGCCCACGCCCAGGCACGCCAGCGCCGTCGCCGCCTGGACCGCCATGCCGAGGTCCCCGGCCACGAGCCGGGCCGCGTTCGCAAGGGCCCCGATGCCCGCCGCCCACGCCGCGAGGCGCCACGGGCTGTTGAACAGGAGCGCGAAGCCCATCACGCCGATGCCCGAGGCCAGGAACCACAGCACGGCCCTCAGCGCGAGGGACGTGGCGTCGTCGGCGCGCGGCAGGGTGTCGAGCTCCCCCACGAGCGACACGGCCCACACGCTCACGCCGGCGGCCATCGTGATCATGGTCCCGTAGGCGATGCGCTCGATGCCCGCGCGCAGGTCCATGTTCGCCATGTCGAGCGCCCCTGTGATGAGCGCGAATCCTGGCAGCAGGAACAGCACCGAGGAGATGTAGCCGGCGGCATGGGTGCTCAGGCCCTCGCCGGAGACGTTGATGAGCCACACGCCCGCGAGGTAGACGACGGAGGCGACGGCCGCGGAGACCATCGCGGTGCCGAAGAGGTTGACGTGCCGCGTGACGAACGCGCGGCGCACCGCCTGGCCCAGGAACGCCGCCGCGAACACCACGAGGACCTCGAGCGGGAGCGCCCGGTTGAGCACGGCGAACGCGGCGCATGCGACCCCCGAGAACACGGCGAACGCCCATGACGGGTAGAGGGAGCCGCGCGCCTCGATCGCGTCGAGCCCGCGGTGGATCTCCTCGGCCGTGGTGCTCGGCGGCAGGTCGCGGCGGAAGCGGTCGAGCTGCGCGATGCGGTCGACGTTGACGTGGAACCCCTTCGCCTCGGACACCTCGGTGCGGAAGATGCGCCCGCGTCGGCTCGTCGCCGCGAGCTCAGTGAGCGAGACGTGGTGCCGAGGCTGGTCGATGCCGAGCGAGCGAGCGACGGCGCGCATGGCCTGCTTGACGCGGTAGCTCGCGGTGCCAGACTCGAGCATGAGCTGGCCAGTGCGGATCACCGCGCCGGACTGCGCGATGAGCTTGACCGGCTCGAGCGACTCCTCGAACTCCTGGGTGCTGGGGCGCTGCTCCTCGCTCACTCCCCCATTGTGGCGTGAAGCAGGCGGGACCGGACGTCACGCATCGATGCGGCTCGCGTCCAGGCTGGCGGCCCCCGCGACGATGAACTCCTTGCGCGGGCCCACGTCGTTGCCCATGAGCAGATCGAAGACGCGGTTCGCGGCCTCGCCGTCCTGCGCGGTGATGCGCCGCAGGGTCCGGTGCTCCGGGTCCATGGTCGTCTCCGCGAGCTGGTCGGCGTCCATCTCGCCCAGGCCCTTGTAGCGCTGGATGTCCTCGTTGTAGCGGCGGCCATTGCGACGCAGCATCGCCAGGGTCTCCTGCAGCTCGCGCTCGGAGTACGTGTAGATGTACTCGCGGTCCTTGCGGGCGCTGCCCAGCACCTCGATGCGGTGCAACGGCGGCACGGCGGCGTAGACGCGTCCGGCGTCCACGAGCGGCCTCATGTAGCGGAAGAACAGCGTCAGGAGCAGGGTGCGGATGTGGGCGCCGTCGACGTCCGCATCGGTCATCAGGATGACCTTGCCGTAGCGCGCCTGCTCCAGGTCGAAGGTGCGGCCGGAGCCCGCGCCGATGACCTGGATGATGCTCGCGCACTCAGCGTTGTGGAGCACGTCGTTGAGGGAGGCCTTCTCGACGTTGAGGATCTTGCCGCGGATGGGAAGCAGCGCCTGGAAGTCGCTGCGGCGCGCGAGCTTGGCGGTGCCGAGCGCCGAGTCTCCCTCGACGATGAACAGCTCCGACTTGTCCACGTCGTTGGTGCGGCAGTCCGCGAGCTTGGCCGGCAGCGAGGACGTCTCGAGCGCGTTCTTGCGGCGCGAGATCTCCTTCTGCTTGCGGGCCGCCACGCGGGCGCGCATCTCGGAGACGATCTTCTCCAGCACGATGCTCGCCTGCGCCTTGGTCTCCCGCTTGGTCGAGGTGAGGATCTCCCCCAGCTGCTTCTCCACCACGCGCGAGACGATCTGGCGCACGGGAGCGGTGCCGAGCACCTCCTTGGTCTGGCCCTCGAACTGCGGCTCGGGGATGCGCACGGTGACGATCGCGGTCAGGCCCGCGAGGATGTCGTCCTTCTCGATGCGCTCCGCCCCGTCCTTGCCGGTGAGCTTGAGGCGGCGCGCGTTGGCCTCGATGGTCTTGCGCAGGATCTTCACCAGGCCCTGCTCGAAGCCTGCCAGGTGGGTGCCGCCCTTGGGCGTCGCGATGATGTTGACGAAGCTGCGCACGTCCGTCTCGTAGCCCGTGCCCCAGCGCAGCGCGATGTCCACCTTGCACGTGCGCTCGACCTCTTCGGAGAAGAGCTGGCCGTTGTCCTTGAGGACCGGCACGGTCTCCGAGTAGGTGCCCTCGCCGGTGAGCTCCCAGGTGTCCGTCACCGCGGCATCGGCCGCGATGAACTCGACGAAGTCGCGCGTGCCTCCCGTGAAGCGGAAGCTCTCCTCGTGGGGCTCGAGGGGGTTGCGCTCGTCGCGCACCACGATGCCGAGGCCCGGCACCAGGAATGCGGTCTGGCGGGCGCGGGTGAGGAGCTCCTCGTACGAGAAGCGCGCCGTCTTGGCGAAGATCTGGCGGTCGGCCCAGTAGCGCACGCGGGTGCCCGTGACGCCCTTGCCCACCGTGCCCACGATCTCAAGCTCCGAGCGCTCGACGAACGGGGTGAACGGGGCGTCCGGCGTGGGGCCCGATGCCGGGTCGTCGAAGCGACCCGGCTCGCCGCGCCGGAACGACATGTGATGCGTCTTGCCGCCGCGGTCCACCCACACGTCCAGACGCTCGCTCAGCGCGTTCACCACGGAGGCGCCCACGCCGTGCAGACCGCCCGATGCGGCATAGGACCCCGAGCCGAACTTGCCTCCGGCGTGAAGCTTGGTCATGACGACCTCGACGCCCGTGAGCCCGGTCTTGGGCTCGACGTCCACGGGGATGCCGCGACCGTGGTCGCGCACCTCGACCGAGTCGTCCGGGTGCAGCACGATCTCGATCCGGTCTCCGTGCCCGGCCAGCGCCTCGTCCACCGAGTTGTCGATGATCTCCCACAGGCAGTGCATGAGGCCGCGCGAGTCCGTGGTGCCGATGTACATGCCGGGACGCTTGCGGACGGCGTCCAGGCCTTCGAGGACCGACAGATGGCGTGCGGAGTAGTCGGAGGTGGTCACGCGGGAAGTCTAGGCGGGCCCACCGTCACCGCCGGGACGGGCGCGCCGTCAGCGCCTGCGGAGCCTGCGCTTGGGCGCCTGCTCCCGCTGGCGCTCCGGCGGCGGACTCAGCGGCCGCTCCTTGGCGGCCTCGCCGCGCAGCGCCATGAGCGCGACGTTGTCGGTCTTCTCGAAGAAGCCGAGGGTCTCGTAGAGGTGGCGCCCCGCGGGAGTGGCGTGCAGCTCCACGACCTCGATGCCGCGCCGGTCGGTCTCGGCGAGGATCGCGTCCATCACCGAGCGGGCGTAGCCCTTGCGGTGGTGCTGGGGTGCCGTCGACACCCACTGGACGTAGGCGGCGAGGCGCGACCGACGGCCCGGGCGGGGCAGGCGCGGCACGATGTTCACCAGGCCGCACGCTGCCAGTCCGCCTTCGGGCGCGTCGATCACGAAGCCGATGAGGTCCTTGCCGAGGCGCTCTTTGACGAGCTTGGTCGACTCGAGCGCCCAGCTGGGCGTGGGCTTGGCGCCCACCGCCTTGTACATGAGCGCTCCGAGGTGGACGATCTCAGCGGCGTCCTCAGGAACCGCCTCCCGCGGCTTGGGCACCTCAGCGCCAGAGGACGGCGACCGCGATGTTCGCGACCGTCAGAGCGGCGACCGCCCAGTACTGCCAGGTGACCGACGCCTTCTTGCGGCTCATCTCCGCGATCGCGGCGATGGCGAGCGCGAGCACGAGCTTGATCGTGATCTTGACGTTGTCGACGGGCTCGTCGAGCGCGTAGCGCAGGCCCACCAGGATGACGCCGGTCACGATCTGAGCGCGAGCGCCCCAGACCATGGCGGAGGTGATCTTCTTCGCGTCCTTGCGAAGCTGGTCGAGCGCCGGGCCGATGATGGCCGCGAGGCCCACGAAGTGCGTGATGAGGATGACAAGCTTCAGGGTCTCCATGACCCCTCCTTTCGTTCTGAGCCGATGCTAGCGCGGCCTATCCTGAGCGGGTGTCAGACGCGTCCAAGCGACCGGCGCTCGGCGCGGTCTACGCGCTCGGCGGAGCGCTCCTGTTCGGCATCAACGGCTCCGTCGCCAAGGTCGTGATGGCCGCAGGCGTGACCGCGCCCCAGCTGACCTTCATGCGCGGTCTGTCGACGGTGATCCTCGCAGGCGTGGTGCTGCTGTTCACCGCCCGCGAGCAGTTCCGCATCTCCCGCCGCGACATGCTCGGACTCGCGCTCCTGGGCGTCGCGGGCCTGGCCATGATCCAGTGGCTGTACTCGGTCGCGATCGCGATCCTGCCCGTGGGCATCGCCCTGCTCATCCAGTACACCGCCGTCGTCATCGTCGCCCTGGCCGCATGGCTGCTGTTCAAGGAGAGGGTCCACCCGCGCCTGTGGGTCGCGATCGCCGCCGTGCTGGTCGGGCTCGCGATCGTCTCCCGCATCTGGGACAGCGACCTCGACGCGATCGGCGTGGTGGCGGCTGCGGCAGCGGCGTTCGCCTACGCGTTCTACTTCCTCGCAGGCGAGCGCGGCGTCGCGAAGCGGCCCGCCATGGCCGTCGCGTTCTGGGCCTCGCTGTTCTCCTCCGCGTTCTGGGCGCTGTTCAGCGGCTGGTGGCGCATGGACCTCGCCGCGTTGGCCCGGCCGTCCTCGCTCACCGGAGCCCTCGACGGCGTCGTCCTGCCCGCGTGGGTGCCGCTGCTGTGGGTCATCACGCTCGGCGCCTTCGCGCCGTTCGTGCTGTCCTTCGCGGCGCTGCGCCACCTGAGCGCGACGGCGGTGGGCATCCTCGCGTCGTCGGAGGTGCTCTTCGCGTTCGTCGTGGCCTGGGCATGGCTCGGCGAGGCCATGGCGGCCGTCGAGATCGCCGGCGCCGCGCTCATGCTGGCCGGCATCGTCATCGCGCAGACGGCCCGGGAGCGGCACGCTCGGGCCGATGAGGACGTCCCCCTCGCGCAGGAGCCCACCGAGGTGCCCTGAGCGCACGCACCCGCCCATCGCCGCGACGCCCAGGCTCCGCGCGGGGCGGACGAGCCCTGGCGCCGACGCACGCGCCCCCGATGCGCCGCGTCCCCACTCACGCGCCCCGGATGCGCCATCGCGCGATCCGTGCGACGGTGGAGCGATGACCTCCCCCGCACCGTCGAGCACGACCTCTGATCTCCTGCGCGCCGTGGCGCTCTTGGCGAGCGTGGTGATCGCGGTCGTCGTGGGCACGTGGGGCGCTGGCGCGTGGGGCGCGACCCCCGTCGAGGAGGTGGCGGGCGGCGCCCTGGCGGATGACGCGACGCTCCTGTCTCCCGCGTCGACGGCGTTCTCCATCTGGAGCGTCATCTACACGGGGCTCGTCGCGCTTGCGGTCGTCGCCCTCCTGCCGTCGCGGCGCGGCTCTGAGCGGCTGCGCTCGAGCACGTGGCTCGTCGCGGGAGCGAGCCTGCTGAGCGCCGCCTGGATCGCCCTGGTGCAGGCCGAGGCGCTGTGGACGGCGGACATCGTCATCGTCGGCATGGTCGCGCTGCTGGCCATGGCGGGGCGCCGGCTCGCCGCTCGCCCGCCCCGTGGATGGGCCGAGCGGCTGCTCACCGACCTGCCCGTGGGGCTGTTCCTGGGCTGGTCGTGCGTCGCCCTCGTCACCGGCACCACGGCCACGATCGCGGCATCGCTCGACGGCCACCGGCCGGGCGACGGGACCGCGCTCGCCGTGGTGGTCCTCGTGGCGGTCGCGGTGCTCGCCGTGCTGCTTCCCCGCTGGCTGCGCGGCAGCGCTGCGGTGGCCATCGGGGCCGGGCTCGCGCTCGCATGGGGGCTGTGGGGCATCGCGCAGGCGCGCCTGACGGACGAGCCGCACAGCAACCCCGTGGGCTGGGCGGCAGGGCTTGCCGCCGCGGTCGCGTTCGCGGCGCCTTTCGCCGTGCGGGACTTCTCGATGATCGGCAGGAAGGATCCGCTCGCGCCGCGCTGAGATCCCGCGGTGAGCAGCCGGCCCCGCCGGCGCGCAAGGAGCCGGAGACGCCGATGTCCCGGTCTCCCGGGGCATCGTGCGCATCAGCTGAGCGGGCTCGTCATCCGCCGCCGCGTCAGTCGAGGTAGTCGCGCAGCACCTGCGAGCGCGACGGGTGGCGCAGCTTGGACATCGTCTTGGACTCGATCTGGCGGATGCGCTCGCGCGTGACGCCGAAGACCCGGCCGATCTCGTCGAGGGTCTTGGGCTGGCCGTCCGTGAGGCCGAAGCGCATGCCGACGACGCCGGCCTCGCGCTCGCTGAGGGTCTCCATGACCTTGGACAGCTCCTCCTGGAGCAGCGTGAAGCCCACGGCGTCGGCGGGCACCACGGCCTCGGAGTCCTCGATGAGGTCGCCGAACTCGCTGTCGCCGTCCTCGCCCAGCGGGGTGTGCAGCGAGATGGGCTCGCGGCCGTACTTCTGGACCTCGATGACCTTCTCCGGGGTCATGTCGAGCTCCTTGGCAAGCTCCTCCGGGGTGGGCTCGCGGCCCAGGTCCTGCAGCATCTGGCGCTGGACGCGCGCGAGCTTGTTGATGACCTC
>QGUM02000082.1:0-8388 GCA_003242455.2 Actinomycetes bacterium | reverse complement strand
CGGTCGAAGAGGTAGGCGGCGTCGTGCGGGCCGGCCGCGGCCTCCGGGTGGTACTGGACGGAGAACGCGGGGATGTCGAGGCACTCGAGGCCCTCGACCACGTCGTCGTTGAGGCACACGTGGCTCACGAGCACCCTGCCGTAGCCGTGGGGGCTCTCGGTGGGGCCGTCGAGCGGGGCGTCGACTGCGAAGCCGTGGTTGTGCGCTGTCACCTCGACCTTTCCGGTGGTGCGGTCCATGACGGGCTGGTTGATGCCGCGGTGGCCGAAGCGCAGCTTGTACGTGCCGAAGCCGAGCGCGCGGCCCAGGAGCTGGTTGCCGAAGCAGATGCCGAAGAACGGCACCTTGGCGTCGAGCACCTCGCGCAGCACCGCGACAGAGCGCTCGGCGGCGGCGGGGTCGCCGGGCCCGTTGCTGAAGAACACGCCGTCGGGCTTCTTCGCCAGGATCTCGGCGCCCGTGATCGTGGACGGCACGACGGTCACGCGGATGCCGCGCTGGGCCATCATCTGCGGCGTCATGCCCTTGATGCCCAGGTCGACGGCCACGACGTCCGCCACGACGGGAGTGCCCTCCGGGGGCTCGACGACGTACTCGGCGTCGGTGGACACCGCATCGGCCAGGTGGGCGCCGGCCATCGGCTCGGCTGCGCGCACGCGCTCGAGCAGCTCCTCCTCGGGTGCGAGCGCGTCGCCCGAGAAGATGCCCGCCCGCATGACGCCGGCGTCGCGCAGCACGCGGGTGAGCTGGCGGGTGTCGATCCCCGCGATGCCCACGATGCCCTGCTCCTCCAGGTCCTGATCGAGCGAGCGCTCCGAGCGCCAGCTGGACGGGCGCCGGGCGGGCTCGCGGACCACGAAGCCCGCGACCCAGATGCGGCGCGACTCCTCGTCCGCGGCGTTCATGCCGGTGTTGCCGATGTGCGGCGCCGTCATGACGACGATCTGACGGTGGTACGACGGGTCCGTGAGCGTCTCCTGGTAGCCGGTCATGCCGGTGTTGAAGACGATCTCGCCCAGGGTCTGCCCCCGTGCGCCCCATGCCCGACCGCGATAGACGTCGCCGTTCTCCAGCACGAGCACGGCGGGATCGATGCTCACGTCCAGGCCTCCCGAGGCTCAAGGCCGAGCGAGGGCTCGGCGTGGGTGACGACTCCGCGCAGGAGGGTCGCCACCGCGCGTCCGGGCAGGGTCACACCGCCGAACGGCGAGTTGTTCGACCGGCTCGCGGTGGCTGACGGGTCGACCGTCCACGGCGAGTTCGGGTCGACGAGCGTGATGGTGGCCGGCTCGCCCTGCGCGAGGGGCCTGCCGTGTGCGTCGTCGACGCGCCCGATGCGCGCGGGCAGCACCGCCATGCGCTCACTGACATCTTCCCACGTCATCCGGCCAGTATCGACCATGGTCAGCTGCACGACGCCGAGCGCCGTCTCGAGGCCGATCATGCCGAAGGCGGCAGCCGCCCACTCGCAGTCCTTGTCCTCGTCGGGGTGCGGAGCGTGGTCCGTGGCGACGATGTCGATCGTGCCGTCCGCGAGGCCGGCGCGGAGGGCCTCGACGTCCTCCTGGGTGCGCAGCGGCGGGTTGACCTTGAACCGCGGGTCGTAGCCGCGGGCGGACTCGTCCGTGAGGAGCAGGTGGTGCGGCATGACCTCGGCGGTCACCTGGATGCCCTTGGACTTGGCCCAGCGGATGATGTCCACGGAGCCGGCCGTGGACACATGGCAGATGTGCACGCGCGCGCCCACATGGCCGGCCAGCAGGACGTCACGCGCGATGATCGACTCCTCCGCGACCGCGGGCCAGCCGGTGAGGCCGAGCTCGGCGCTCACGACCCCCTCGTGCATCTGGGCGCCCTCCGTCAGGCGCGGGTCCTGCGCGTGCTGAGCGATGACGCCGTCGAAGGTCTTGGCGTACTCGAGCGCACGGCGCATGAGCACCGGGTCGTGGACGCACCTGCCGTCGTCGCTGAAGACGCGCACGCGGGCGCGGGACATCGCCATCGCGCCCATCTCGCTCAGCTGCGTGCCGCCCAGGCCCACCGTGACCGCTCCGACGGGGAACACGTCCACGAGGCCGATCTCGCGGCCGCGAGACCACACCTGCTCGACCACGCCTGCGGTGTCTGCCACCGGCGTCGTGTTGGCCATCGCGTGCACGGCGGTGAAGCCCCCGCGCGCCGCCGAGCGAGACCCGGTCTCGATCGTCTCGGCGTCCTCGCGGCCGGGCTCGCGCAGGTGCGTGTGCAGGTCCACCAGGCCCGGAAGCGCCACGAGGCCCGACGCGTCGACGCGCGCCGCTCCCGCGGGCACCGAGGCGTCGGCGCCGATGTCGGCGATGACGCCGTCCTGCACGACGATCGTCGTGGGCTTGCCTCCGTACGGGGCGACGCCCTCGAAGGCGATGACTGGGCTCACGAGGCGCTCTCCTCTCCGGCCAGCAGCAGGTACAGGACGGCCATGCGGACCGCGACGCCGTTGGCGACCTGCTCGACGATGACGGACCGCGCAGAGTCCGCGGCCTCCGCGCTGATCTCCAGCCCGCGGTTCATGGGACCGGGGTGCATGACGATGGCGTGCTCGGGCAGGCGGCGCAGGCGCGCCCCGTCCAGGCCGAACAGGCGCGAGTACTCCTCGGGGCTCGGGAAGAACGCGGCCCCTCCCCCGGTCATGCGCTCGCGCTGGACGCGCAGCATCATGACCGCGTCGAGCTCATGGGTCTCGATCGCCTCGTCGAGCGTGTGCACGGTGGTCACGGGCCACGCGCTGGCTCCCACGGGAACGAGCGTGGGCGGCGCCACGAGCACCACCTCGGCGCCGAGCGTCGTCAGCAGGTCCACGTTCGATCGGGCCACACGGGAGTGGAGGATGTCCCCCACGATCGCGACGCGCAACCCCTCCAGGCCCTTGCCCTCGGGCTCGGCGACGAGGTGGCGCCGGATCGTGTACGAGTCGAGCAGCGCCTGCGTGGGGTGCTGATGCGTGCCGTCGCCCGCGTTGACGACGCTGCCGTGCATCCAGCCGGACGTCGCGAGGCGCTGCGCCGCGCCGGACGCCCAGTGGCGCACGACCACGGCATCGGCGCCCATGGCCTGGAGCGTGAGCGCCGTGTCCTTGAGGGACTCGCCCTTGGACACGCTCGAGCCCTTCGCGGAGAAGTTGATGACGTCCGCGCTGAGGCGCTTGGCGGCGGCCTCGAAGGAGATGCGGGTGCGCGTCGAGTCCTCGAAGAAGAGGTTGACGACGGTGCGGCCGCGCAGCGTGGGGAGCTTGCGCTGCTCGCGCTCCTGCGTCGCCGCCATCTGCACGGCGGTGTCGAGGATGCGGATCGCATCGTCGCGGGTGAGGTCGCCTGCGCTGAGGAGGTGCCTCATGGCTGCTGCACCCGGCTCGTCAGGACCACGGCATCCTCGCCGTCGGTCTCCATGAGCCGCACGTCCACACGCTCGCTGCGGGCGGTCGGGATGTTCTTGCCCACGAAGTCGGCGCGGATGGGGAGCTCACGGTGGCCGCGGTCCACGAGCACCGCGAGCTGCACCGCCCGCGGGCGGCCCACATCGGAGATCGCGTCGAGGGCGGCGCGGATCGTGCGGCCGGTGTGGAGCACGTCGTCCACGAGGACGACCACGGCATCGTCGATGCCCGCCGGCGGGAGCGTCGTCTGCCCGATGGTGCGCGTCGGCTGCAGCCGCAGGTCGTCGCGGTACATCGTGATGTCGAGAGCGCCGCAGCGACGCTCCTGGTCGAAGTCCGGCTCGGCCGCCCCGATCAGCTCGGCAAGGCGGCGTGCGAGCGGAAGCCCGCGCGTCGGGATGCCGAGGAGGAGGACGTCGTCCGCGCCGTCGTTGCGCTCGAGGATCTCGTGAGCGATGCGCGTCAGCGCCCGGGTGATGTCGGGCGCACCAAGAATCGTGCCAGTCACAGCACACGTCCTTTCCCGCCTCACAGGACGGTCCTTAAAGGATGGTCGTGCCGCCCACTCTACTCGGTGGCGCCGGCCTCACGGGCGACGCGCCCCAGCACGCCGTTGACGAACTTGGGCGACTCGTCCGTCGACAGGCTCGTCGCGAGCTCCACGGCCTCGTCGATCGCGACCGCGGGGGCGACATCGGGGTTGTGGACGATCTCCCAGGCGCCGATGCGCAGCACGGCCCGGTCCACCGCGGGCATGCGGTCGAGCGTCCACTCCTGGGCGGCGTCGGCGATGCGCGCATTGACGTCGACCCACTGCTCGATGACCCCGCGCAGGATCTGCTGCGCGTACTCGGGCAGAGGCGTCTCGCGGCCCGGGTCCTTGAGGCGCTCCTCCAGGACGGACGCGACGTTCACTCCGCGCTGATCGGCCTCGAAGAGGACGTCCAGAGCGCGCTTGCGAGCCTTCGAGCGGGCGCCCACTAGTCGTTGACGCGGCCGAGGTACTCGCCGGTCTGGGTGTTGACCTTGACCTTGGTGCCGGCCTCGAGGAACAGCGGGACCTGGATCTCCTTGCCGGTCTCCAGCGTGGCCGGCTTGGTGCCGCCCGTGGAGCGGTCGCCCTGCAGGCCCGGCTCGGTGTAGGTCACCTCGAGCACGACCGACGGCGGCACCTCGACGAAGATCGGCACGCCGTTGTTGGAGCCGATGAGCGCCTTCTCGTTCTCGAGGAGCCAGTCCTTCGCGTCGCCCATGATGGCGGCCGGGACGGACACCTGGTCGAAGGTGTCGGGGTCCATGAAGATGTAGTCGGTGCCGTCGTTGTACAGGTACTGCATGTCGCGACGGTCGACCGTCTCGAAGTCGACCTTCGCGCCGGCGTTGAACGTCTTGTCGACGACCTTGCCCGTGACCACGTTCTTGAGCTTGGTGCGGACGAACGCGCCGCCCTTGCCGGGCTTGACGTGCTGGAACTCGATGACGGTCCACAGGTTGCCGTCGAGGTTCAGGACGGAACCGTTCTTGATGTCGTTGCTGGTCGCCACGGTGGGATTCCTTTCGGGCGGGAAGAGACCGTGGGAGAGTCTAACGGACGCCGGAACCCAGGGCCTCGAGCGCGAGCCGGTAGGAGTCGACCCCGAAGCCCGCGATCGTGCCGGTCGCGACGCCCGAGATGACGGACGTGTGGCGGAACTCCTCCCGCGCGTGCGGGTTGGTGAGGTGCACCTCGACGAGGCGCAGCCCGGACGTCGTCACGAGCGCGCACGCGTCGCGCAGCGCATACGAGTAGTGCGTGAACGCCGCCGGGTTGATGACGACGTCCCAACGCTCGTCCACGGCCTCGTGGATCCAGTGGACCAGGTCGGTCTCCGAGTCGGACTGGCGCACGGTGGCCTCGATGCCGAGCTCGCTGCCCCACTGCATCACGAGCGCCGCGAGCTCCTCATGGGTGGTGGAGCCGTACTTCTCCGGCTCGCGCGTGCCCAGGCGGCCCAGGTTGGGACCGTTGAGGACCAAGACCGTCTGCGTCATGTGCCCAGGGTAGCGGCCCCGCCTAGACTGTGGCTCGTGCGCGAGGGAGCCGATGCGGAGGCCGCGTCCCGGCGCGGCCGCAAGGCGCCGCCAGGCTCGCCGCGCGCCGCGACGCTGAGCCGCGAGGAGCGCGTCCTCGCCGCATGCGCGGGGGCCGCCGTCCTGCTCACGGTCCTCCAGTGGGCAGGGCTGCCGCCCGTCGTGCTCAGCGCGCTCGTCATCGTCATGTGGCTCGTCGCCGGGACGCGCCGATGGGGCCTTGCCCTCGCTTCAGGCGTCGTCGCCGTCGGGTGGATGGCGGCGATCCTCGTCGCCCAGTCGCTCACGCCCCTCGTCGGCGTCGATGCCCGCGTCGGCTCGAGCATCGTCATCCTCGCCGCGGGAGCGGCGGTGGTGCCGTTCGCGCGTCGCGTCGCCCCGGAGCGCGCCGCCAGGCCCGATGCCGGGGCCGTGCTCGCCGCCGCCGCGGGACCGGCCCTGTGGCTCGCCGGGCTCGCCATGGGGGCCCGACCGGGCGGCGGCGGCCTCGCGTGGGCGATGTACCGCGACTCGACCATGGACCTGTGGGTCATGCGCCAGATCGTCGAGTACCGGGGCATCCCGTCGCTCGGAAGGCTCTTCATCGCTCAGCCGCCGCCGCATGCTCTCAGCGTCGCGATGACGGACCCACGAGCCTCGATCGCGACCTCGCCCGACTCCGCGATGGCGTTCCTCGTGGGCCACGCCTCGGGCTGGATCGTCACGCTGTCGCTCAGCGCCTTCCTCGGAGGCACGATCGTGATCGCCATGGCCCGGCGCGCGGGCGGCTCGCCCGCGGCACGCTGGAGCGTGCGGCTCGGGGCCGCGCTCGCATCGACGCTCATGATGTCGTTCCCCCTCGCCGGCGTGCCCATGGACCTGGGCCAGACCAACGTGCCCATGCTCCTCGCGCTGCTGCTTGCCTCCGTCGCCGCCGCCCTCGGCGCACGGGACCGCCTCGTGCTCCTCGCCGTGAGCGTCGAGCTCGCATCCGCGGCGGTCATCGTCGCCGCGTGGCCCCCGCTCGCATCCGTGCCGACCCTGCTGGCCGCCGCGCTCGCCTGGCGCAGCCGCAGCCTGCACGCGTCGCGGGACACGCGGCTGGCCTGGACGCTGCCGGGAATCTTCCTCTTCGGCTGGTCCTTGGCCGTCTACGGCATGCCGGTGATCGCCGCGCTGGCTCGCTGGAAGACCGCCTACATGACCGAGATCGCCACCACCACGACGCACGAGAATCCCGGCCACTGGGAGTCGTACACCAACCCCTACTCCTATCCGCTTGCGGGCGTGCTCGTGCTCGCCTTCGTGGTGCTCGCGCTGCTGACCTGGCGTGTGGAACGCGCCGCGGCCGTGACGGCGCTCGCCACGGTGGCGGCCCTCGCCGCCGCGTTCGCGACGGCCGTCGTGGCGCTCGGCGGCGTTCCCGCGCAGCTGCCCTATTTCCCCGCCAAGATGCTGTACATCGCAACGGCAGTGCTCGTCCCGCTCGCCGTGGCGCTCGTCACGCGAGCGATGATCCAGGCTCGCAGCGACCGCATCGTCGCCTCGCTGGCCCTGGCCGCCGTGGTCGCGACCGCATCGGTCGAGGCGGTCCGCGCCCCGCTGGACGCGTGGGCTCCCCCTCCCCTGCTCATCGCCCGGGGCGCTCACTTCGGCACCGACGCCGACGTCGTGCGCCCCTTCGTGGAGAACGCGTCATCGGAGGAGCTGCGCCTGCCGTGGCGGCACAGCCCGCCTCATGACACGACGGTCGCGCTCATGATGTCCTCTGTGGGCCCGGCCGTGCATGAGCTGGTCCTGCAGGGCATGCGCGCGGTGCTGCGCACCGAGAGAGGCGACTTCAGCACGCCGGTAGCGTGCGATCTCGCGCGAGCCGAGCAGCGGCCGCTCGTCCTCATCACGCGCGATGCGGCGCTGGAAGCCGAGGTCGCAGCCCTGTGCCCCGAGGAGGGCATCAGGGTCGAGCTGGATCCTCGCTGACGGCGGCGTACGCGGCGGCGAGGAGGGCCGGATCCGGGCCCTCGAGGCGCGTCGGGCTGCCGATCGAGCGCAGCACCACGAAGCGCAGCATCGCGCCCCGCGTCTTCTTGTCGCGCCGCATGGCCGACTCCAGCTGCTCCCAGCGTCCGGGCGCGTAGCGCAGCGGCAGGCCCAGGCCGCCAAGGATGCGGCGGTGCCGCTCGGTCTCCTCGTCGGAGAGCATGCCCGCGAGGCGGCTGAGCTCCGCGGCGAACATCATGCCCACCGACACCGCGGCGCCGTGGCGCCACCGGTAGCGCTCGACGTGCTCGATAGCGTGGCCGAGCGTGTGGCCGTAGTTGAGGATCTCGCGCAGGCTCGATTCCTTGAGGTCCGCCGCGACCACCTCTGCCTTGACCGAGATCGCGCGCACAGCGAGATCCTCGAGCACGGGCAGCAGCTCCTCGCCAGCCGGCGCGGTGCTGCCCGTCGCGGCCAGCGCCTCGATGTGCGCCTCCGTGATGTCGAGGATGCTCGTGTCACGGATGAAGCCCGCCTTCACCACCTCGGCGAGGCCAGCGACCAGATCGTTGCGCGGCTGGGTCAGCAGATGGTCCAGGTCGCACACGACGGCGATGGGCTCGTGGAACGCGCCCACGAGGTTCTTGCCCTCCGCCGTGTTGATGCCGGTCTTGCCGCCCACGGCGGCGTCGACCATCGCCTGGAGCGTGGTCGGCACCTGGATCACGCGCACGCCGCGCAGCCACGCAGCGGCCACGAAGCCCGCGAGGTCGGTCACCGCGCCGCCGCCCAGGCCGATCACGACGTCCGTGCGGGAGAACTCGCTCTTGCCCAGGACCTGCCAGCAGAAGGCGGCGACCTCGGCGGTCTTGCCGGCCTCCGCATCGGGCACATCTGCGAGCACGGCCTGCTTGCCGGCGGCGATGAGGGCCTCCTGCAGGGTCGTC
>QGUM02000005.1:0-33943 GCA_003242455.2 Actinomycetes bacterium | reverse complement strand
GCGAGGAGCGTGTAGACCGTCGCGCCGAGCGCCCAGATGTCGGTCGTGGGCGCGGGTCGAACACCGCGACCACGTCGCCGCCCATCGCGATCTGGGCGTCGCGCGGCAGGACGATGTCGCGCTCCAGGGCGACGAGCGCGGGGTCGACGCGGGAGACCACGTTGTTCGCCGCGTCGTGGACCAGGACGCGGTCCTCGTCCTGGAGGACGTCGAACTGGCTCGTGACGGTGCGAAGCGCGGAGTCGAGCAGCTGGGACGGGTGGTTGAGGTGGCCCACCATGAGCGTCGACTGGTTGGTGAGCCACACCGCGCCGTCGTGCAGCTCCACGTCCGCGGTCGGCACGCCCGGGTCGAGGAAGGCGATGACGCCGAGCCCGACGAGGGCGGTGGAGGTGACGGTGGTGGTCGCGACGGCGACAGGACGGCGCCTCAACGCCTTCATTCCTGACACGACTCCCCCTCGACCCCCATGCAGCGCGGGCGTACCCCTGGTGACCCTACCGGAGACGGGTACCCATGCGCATGGGTAGTTCTCCCCATCCCGCGCGGGGCGACTCCCCTGGCAGATCCGGCTCATTCTCGCCGTGGAGACCACGATGTCAAACCTCGTCCGTGCGGCCGATGCGACCGCGTCCGCGGCCTCCTAGGCTGGCACCGTGAAAACCCTGCGGCCGAGGCTGTCCGATGCGCTCATCGCGCTCGCCGTGTTCGCCGTCGCGGTCATGGGCAGCCTCACCGCAGCCGACCTCTTCGAGGGGCCGGCACGGCCGTTCGACGCCCTCGCCGTGGTGCTCATCGCCGCGGCGACCCTCCCTCTCGCCTGGCGCCATGCCGCCCCGCGCGTCGTCCTGTGGGTGTGCACGGCGGCGTGGCTGTTCTTCGTCGGCATCGGCTACGTCGACTCGGCCGTGATCTTCGGCGTGGTCATCGCCGTGTACTCGGCCGCGCTGTATCTGCCGCGCCGCTCTGCGTGGCTGCACGTCGGGCTCGTGGCCGCCCTCCTCATCTGCTGGACGATCCTGGGCTCGATCGTCGCTCAGGAGGTGGCGATCCTCACCTTCGCTCAGGTGGCCATCGTGCTCGCGATCCCCTTCGTCATCGGCATCGCCGACAGCCGTCGCGCCGCGCGCCTGACCGAGCTCGAGCTCGACCAGCAGCGCCGCGAGCAGGCCCAGCGCATCGCCGCCGCCGACGCCGTGCGAGCCGAGCGCGCCCGCATCGCCCGCGAGCTGCACGACGTCGTCGCCCACGAGATCACCGTGATGACCCTCCATGCGGAGGGAGCGCGCCGCCGCGCCGAAGACCCGGCCGTCGCCGAGGCCCTCGCCACCATCGCCGAGTCCGGCCGCAAGGGCCTGACCGAGATGCAGCGCGTCATCGGCGTGCTGCGCGCCTCCGAGCAGGAGGCCGAAGAGGAGGCGGCCGCGCTCACCGGGCACGCCCCGCGCACCGACCGCCCCGCAGTGGAGTGGGAGCCGATGCCGTCGCTGGCCGCCCTGCCGCGCCTCGCCCAGCAGGTGGAGGACGCGGGCCTGCCCGTCGAGCTCGAGGTGCTCGGCTCCACGCACGTCCCCGCGAGCATCGAGCTGACCGCGTACCGCATCGTGCAGGAGGCGCTGACCAACTCCATGAAGTACGCCGGGCCCGGAGCGCGGGCGCACGTGCGCGTCACCCGCACGCCCGACGTCGTGGTCGTCCTCGCGGAGGACGACGGCCGCGGCGCCATCTCCGAGGCCGCGCAGAGCTCCGGCGGGCACGGGCTCGACGGGATGCGCGAGCGCGTCGCCGCGATCGGAGGCACCATCGACATCGGCCCCCGCAAGGGAGGCGGATTCCGCGTGCAGGCCCACCTGCCGGTGTCCGATGACCAGATCCGCGCCGGATCCCGGCGCTCGAGCGCGACAGGAGCGACGGCATGATCCGCGTCGGCATCGTCGACGACCAGGCCATGGTGCGCGTCGGGCTCAGGATGATCCTCGAGTCGGAGAGCGACATCTCCGTGGTGTGCGAGGCGTCAGACGGCACGGAGGCGCTCGCGATGATCACCGAGCACTCGCCCGACGTGGTGCTCATGGACGTGCGCATGCCCGGCATGGACGGCATCGCCGCCACGCGCGAGATCATCGCCGCCGCGCCCCACGCGCGCATCGTCATCCTCACCACGTTCGACGACGACGAGTACCTCTACGGCGCCCTGCGCGCCGGCGCCTCCGGCTTCCTGCTCAAGAGCGCGGACGGCGACACGCTCGTGGAGGCCGTGCGCGTGGTCGCGGGAGGCGAGGCGCTCCTCGCGCCCGCCGTGACGCGGCGCGTGATCGAGCGCTTCGCGGCGGCGGGCCCCGCCCTCGCTCCGCCCGAGGGCGGCGAGCCGTCGTCCGCATCCCGGCTCGAGCATCGGCCGGACCCGGTGGCCGTGGGCGACCTGTCCGAGCGCGAGCTCGAGGTGCTGCAGCTCATGGCGCGCGGCCTGTCGAACCAGGAGATCGCCCAGCAGCTCTACGTCTCCAGCACGACGGTCAAGACCCATGTGAGCCACATCCTCACCAAGCTCGGCGTGCGCGACCGCGTCCAGGCCGTCGTCGAGGCGTACGAGTCGGGCATCGTGGTGCCCGGAGGCTGACCAGGGTCATCCCTGAGGAGGAGGGCGGGAAACCGTCCGTGCGGCCGATGCCGCGCGTGCGGCCGTCTCGCCAGACTGGTCACGTTCCCTTCTGACGAAAGGCATGACCATGACCGACACGGCCACGCTCGCGCCGACCCTCGCGGCCACCATGCGCGGCGGCTACAAGATCTACGGCGCAGGCGACACTGCGGTGCGCGCGCTCGACGGCATCGACGTGGACATCGTCCGCGGCCAGTTCACCGCCATCATGGGCCCCTCGGGCTCGGGCAAGTCGACGCTGCTGCACACGCTCGCCGGACTGGACCGCCTCACCCAGGGCGTCTCGACCATCGCCGACCAGGTGATCACGAGCATGTCCGAGGCACAGGTCACGCAGGTGCGCCGGGACCTCATCGGCTTCGTGTTCCAGTCCTTCAACCTCATCCCGTCGCTCACCGCGCGCGAGAACATCACGCTCCCGCTGGACATCGCGGGCCGCAAGGTGGACCAGGAGTGGTTCGACGAGATCATCTCGATCCTGGGCCTGCGCGAGCGCCTGACGCACCTGCCCGCCGAGCTCTCGGGCGGCCAGCAGCAGCGCGTCGCCGTGGCGCGCGCCCTCGTGTCGCGCCCCGAGATCATCTTCGCGGACGAGCCCTCCGGCAACCTCGACTCGCGCTCCGGCCAGGAGCTCCTGGGCTTCATGCGCCGCGCGGTGCAGGAGTTCGGCCAGACCATCGTCATGGTCACGCACGACCCGACCGCCGCGTCGTACGCGAGCCGCATCCTGTTCCTCGAGGACGGCAAGATCGTCGACGAGATGCTCGACCCGACGGCCGAGAAGGTTCTCGACCGCATGAAGCGGATGGGGCACTGACGCCGTGTTCCGCCTCGCACTCAAGTCTGTCAAGCACAACCCCAAGCGCCTCGTGCTCACGGCGGCGGCCGTCGCGCTGGGCGTGTCGCTCGTGACGGCGAGCTTCACGTTCACCAACGGCCTCTCGAGCGGCTTCAACCAGCTCTTCTCCGAGATCTACGGCGCTCAGGACGTCGTGGTCGAGCGCGATCCCGAGTTCGCTGAGCCGACCACCGACCCCTTCGCCGCCGGCGAGGGCCTGTTCAGCGCCGAGGACGTCGAGGCCATCGCGGCGGTCGACGGCGTCGCGGCCGTCGCGGGCGGCGTGCAGGTCATGGGCGCGGTGCTCCCCGCAGACGGCCCGGCCGCAGGCATGGGCGGCGCGCCCAGCCAGCTGTTCAACTGGTCCGGCATGGAGGAGTTCGACCTCTCGACCCTCGTGGACGGGCGCGGGCCTGAGCGCAACGGGGAGATCGTCCTCGACCTCGACTCCGCTCCCGCCCTGGGCTACGCGCTGGGCGACCCCGTCACCATCGCCACCGACACGGGCACGGAGCAGTTCACGCTCGTGGGCACCATCCGCTTCGGCGAGAGCAACTCGCTGCAGGGAGCCACGCTCGGCTTCATGACGACGGAGGATGCGTTCCGCCTGTCCGGCGAGGAGAAGTTCCAGACCGTCGGCGTGCTCGCCGAGGAGGGCGTCGACCTCGACCGGCTCGCCGAGGAGATCGACGCGCTCCTGCCCGAGGGCGGGCGTGCGATCACGGGCCAGGCCAAGGCCGCCGAGACGGCGCAGGAGATCGACGAGGTCCTCAACTACATCAACATCTTCGCCATCACGTTCGCGCTCATCTCCCTGTTCGTGGGCGCGTACATCATCGTGAACACGTTCCGCGTGGTCGTCACGCAGCGCACCCGTGAGCTGGGCCTCCTGCGCGCCATCGGCTCGACCGGCTCGCAGATCCGCCTCATGATCCTGCTCGAGGCGCTCGTCATCGGCGTGCTCGCGTCGACCATCGGCATCGCGATGGGCTACCTGCTCGCTCTCGCCGCGAGCGGCGTCGTGGGCGCCTTCGCCGGCGACATCTTCGGCTCCCTCGCGCTGCCGCTCGACGGCGTGCTGTGGAGCTACGTCCTCGGCACCGTCGTGACGCTCGTCTCGGCGCTGGTCCCGGCGATCCACGCCTCCCGCATCGCGCCGATGGAGGCGCTGCGCGAGTCGGCCACGAGCGGCAAGAAGCCCCTCAAGTGGCGCAACGTCGTCGGCGTCGCGCTGACCCTGCTGGGCGTCGCTGCCGTCGTCGTCGGGCTCTTCGCCTCGGTCGTGAAGCCCGCCATCTGGGTGGGCGTGGGCGCCGTGCTCATCGTGCTCGGCGTGACCCTGCTCGCGGCCCAGGTGCTGGTGCCGATGGCGTTCGGTCTGCGCGGCCTGCTGTCCAGCTGGTTCGGCGTGGACGGCAAGCTCGCCGCCAACAACATCCGCCGCGAGCCGCGCCGCAGCGCCAACACGGCCGCCGCGCTCATGATCGGCGTCATGCTGCTCGCGCTCGTGGCGACGTTCACACAGTCGCTCAAGTCGGTCGTCACGGAGCAGTTCCAGCAGACCAAGGCCGACTTCTTCGTCCTCAGCGGCCAGGGCACGGTGCCCCCGGGCGCGCTCGAGCTCATCGAGGACGTCGACGGCGTCGAGGGCGTCACGTCGCTGGGCTTCATGCTCGTGACGGTCGACGGGACGGAGTACAGCGTGGCGGTCCTCAACGCCGCCACGGCCGAGCTCGCCATCTCCTACAACTCGGAGCCGCCTGTGTCCGAGCTCGGCGACGGCGTGTTCATCGACTCGGTGGTCCAGGCCGCGGGCGTGTCCGTGGGCGACGAGATCACGCTCGCGGGACCCGACGGCACCGCGACTCTTGAGGTGACGGGCCGCTACCTGGGCGAGGGCGACGCGAACCTGTGGATCGACTTCGACACCGCGGCGGCGCTCTCCGACGAGGTGCCCGTGGCCCAGGCCGCGGTGGTCCTCGCCGAGGACACGGACGTCGACGAGGCGCAGGAGGCCATCCAGGAGGCCCTCAGGGAGGACTTCCCTCTCGTCATCCTGCAGCAGCCGGGAGAGCTCGAGCAGCTGGCCAACACTTTCATCGACCTGCTGCTGGGCGTCATCTCGGCCCTGCTCGCGAGCGCCCTCGTCATCGCCATCCTGGGCGTGGCGAACACCCTGCTCCTGTCCGTGACCGAGCGCACGCGCGAGATCGGCCTGCTGCGCGCGGTCGGCCTCAAGAAGAGCTCGGTGTGGCGCATGATCACGGTGGAGTCGATGGTCATGGCGATCTTCGGCACCATCCTGGGCATGGTCCTCGGCGTCTCGCTCGGCGCGGCCCTCGTGGTGGCGCTCGAGGAGTACGGCTTCAACGGCCCGTCGATCCCATGGGCGTGGCTGGCGGTGTACACCGTGCTCGCCGCGATCGCCGGCGTCCTCGCGGCCATCTGGCCTGCGTGGCGCGCGTCGCGCCTGGACATCCTCCAGGCGATCGCGGCCGACGGCTAGGCCGATCCCGGCACCCACGAGCCGAGGCGGGCTCGTCGCGCGACTACAGCGTGACGAGCCCGCCTCGCTCGTCGAGGAGCATGGGCTCGGGCTCGAGCGTGATGCCGAAGGCCTCGCGCACGCCGTCGCGCACGTGGCGCGCGAGCTCGAGCACTTCGGCACCCGTGGCGCCGCCGCGGTTGGTCAGGGCGAGCGTGTGCTTGCCGCTCAGCGCGGCGTGGGAGCCCGGCAGCGCGAAGCCCTTGGCGAAGCCCGCGTGCTCGATGAGCCACGCGGCGCTCGTCTTGACCCCGCCCGATGCCGGGAAGCGCGGGGCGCCGTCGGGGACCTGGGCATCGGGCACGACGGGGTTGGTGAAGAAGGACCCGGCGCTCCACGTGTCGTGGTCTGCCGCGTCGAGGACCATGCCCTTGGACGCGCGCAGGCTGAGGACGGCGGCGCGGACATCGGCCGTGGGAGCCTTCTCGCCCACCCGGATGCCGAGCGCCTGCGCGAGCTGCTCGTACTGCACCTCGCCGGAGATCGTCCCGAAGCGCATCTGCATCGTCACGTCGAGGACGATCCAGCGCGGGCTCGCGCCGTGCTCCCCCGCGACGAGCGAGGACTTGAGGACGGACTGGCGATAGCCGAAGCCGAGCTCGACGGCGAACATCGTCCGCACCCGCGACTCGGCGCGGTCCCACACGCGCACCGTCGCGAGCGTCTCGGACAGCTCTGCGCCGTAGGCGCCGATGTTCTGCACAGGGGCCGCGCCTGCCGAGCCGGGGATGCCCGACAGCGCCTCGAGGCCCACCCAGCCCTCGGTGACGGCGGTCTCCACCACCGAGTCCCACTCTGCGCCCGCAGGAGCGGTGAGCGAGACGCCGCCGCAGAAGCCGTCGTCCTGGACCGAGAAGCCCGTGCGGAGGTCGCGCACGACGCGGCCGCGGAAGCCCTCGTCGTGGGCGAGGAGATTGGATCCGCCGCCGACCACGAGCAGCGGGATGCCCGCCTCGTCGGCTTCCCGGACGGCCGCGATGAGGTCGGCCTCGGACTCGACCTCGACCAGCTCGTCGACGGGCCCGCCGACGCGGAAGGTCGTGAGCTCCGCGAGAGTGGTCATGCCGCCAGCGTATCCCCTGCCGCGGCGGCCGTCGTCCGGCCGCGCAGGCGCCTCGGTCCCCCGGGCTGGCCTTCGGCCTGCTAGCGTCCCTCGCCGCCCTCGGCGTCGGCGACGCCGGGCACTGGCTCCACGGCGTCGGCGATGACCACGGCCGCCTCGTCGCGGGCGGCCCTGTCCTCCAAGCGCTTGGCCAGGAGGCGGTGGCTGCGCAGCAGCGGGCCCTCCGTGCGGACGGCGCGGGCCAGGAGGAACGACAGCAGTGCGGCCGCGGCGACCACGAGGAGCGCGACGCGCAGCTCGACGAGCTCGCCCAGATGGCCGATGACCTGGGGCATCACGAGGCCGGCGATCGTCGAGAACGAGGACACCGCGGCCACGCGGGCGGCGGCACGGCGCGGGTCGTCCGATGCGGCGGAGAACCCGATCGGCACCCCCAGGCCGGCGCCCAGGCCCCACAGGACCATGCCGACGCCGATGACGGCGAACGTCGGCCCGAAGGCGAACATGGCGCCGCCCACGGCGACGAGCACCGCCGAGACGCGCAGCGACACGACGCGCCCCAGCCTGCCGATGATCTGCGCGCCCAGGCCGCGGGTGGTGACCATCGCGACCAGGAAGACCCAGTAGAAGATGTCGCCGATCGCCTCGGTGGTGCTGAAGGACTCGACGACCGCGAGCGAGGTCCACGTGGCCGCGGCGCCCTCGATGGTCGAGGCGGCGAAGACGATGAGGCCGATGAGGAGGACGCGGCGCTCGCGGTACTCGTCGCGCGCGGTCTTGAACGGGCCGCCGATGCCGCGCGGCACCTCCGCGGCGGGAGCGGGAGAGCCGTCGTACACCGCCGGGCCGATGAGGGCGAGGCGGACGGCGCTGAGGACGGCCACAACAATCACGTAGTGCAGCGTCGGCGACATCCCGAAATGCGATACGACGGCGCCGAGCGCGAGGCCGATCGCCATGCCCACGGAGAACGCCGCGTGGAAGTGCGGCATCACGGCTCGCTTCATCCATCGCTCGACGTTGGCCGCCTCGGCGTTGATGGGCACGTTGGTGAACGCGAAGGAGAAGGAGATGAAGAACTGACCGATCGCGAACGCCCCTTGGCTGCCGACGGCGACGGACCACGCCATGAGCAGGAAGGCGGCGGCGTAGGTGAAGGTCGACCACCACAGGATGCGTCGGGTGCCGAAGCGCGCAACCGCCCAGCCGGTGACGAGCAGCGCCACGAAGGCGCCGAGCGCTCCCATGAGCATGAGGACGGCGAAGCGGCCGGTCGTGACGTGGAGCGCCTCGGTGACGCTGGGCACGCGAGAGAGGAAGGTCGCCAGGAAGGCGCCCATGATGAAGAACAGGCCCATGGTGCCCCAGCGCGCCTGAGCCAGGCGCGTGCCGGCGGGCTCGGTGAGAGGGCCTGCGGCCGCGTTCACTGTTCCTCGCACTTCTGGCGCGGCGCTCGACCGCCGGCCGACACGAGGCCGCGGGATCGTCGCGCTGCGGCCTCGAAACGTTTCGACGTCTCACCAGCATACAGCCGCTACGCTGGTTCCACCGTCACGCTGGGAGGTGAAGGTGGCCACGAACCGACGCCCGACCATGGCCGATGTCGCCGCGCGGGCCGGCGTGTCGCTGTCCACCGTCTCCCTCACCTTTTCGGGCGCCGGCCCCATCTCCCCTGACATGAAGGCGCGCGTGGAGAAGGCCGCCCAGGAGCTCGGCTACACCGGGCCCTCCCCCCAGGGCCGGGCGCTGCGCTCGGGCCGCTCCGGCATCGTCGGCCTGGTGGTCCACGAGAAGCTCGCGCTGTCCTTCCGCGACCCCATCACGCTGCGCCTGCTCGATGCCCTGGTGGGCGATCTGTCCGACATGGGACTGGGCGTGCTCCTGGTCCCCAGCCCCGCGGACGACCCGGAGGAGCGCTCGCTGCTCGAGACGGCCGCGATGGACGCCGCCGTCGTGGTGAGGGTGCGCTCCAAGGACGATCCCGCGCTCGCGATCCTGCGCCGCCGCGGCATCCCCGTGGCCCTCATGGAGGGCACTCCGCCGCCCGGCGCGGCCGCCGTCAACATCGCCGATGACGAGGCGACCGCCGACCTCGTCCGTCGCCTCGTGGACCTCGGCCACGAGCGCATCGCGACCGTGACGCTCCCGTGGGGCATGGCGGGCGAGACGGGGGTCATCGACCCCAAGGCCAATCCGCGACCCGCATGGACGCCCACGCACAAGCGCCTCAAGGCGTTCGAGCTCGCGGGCGTCGACCCGTGCGTCGTGGTCGAGGCGCGCGCGTCGATCGTCGAGGAGGGCCTCGCCGCAGGCCACATCGCCATCACCCACGAGAGCCGGCCCACCGCGATCGTGTGCCAGTCCGACCTGCTCGCCGGCGGCGTCGTCCTCGCGGCTCGGGAGCTCGAGCTGCAGGTCCCGCACGACCTGTCCGTCACCGGCTTCGACGGACTCGACCTGCCGTGGCTCGCGCCGCTCGAGCTCACCACCGTGACGCAGGACATCGAGGCCAAGGGCCATGCGCTCGGCACCGCCGTCAAGGCGCTTCTGGCGGGCGAGGAGCCTCCCGTGGTCGACACCCCGGTCGAATTCCGCCCCGGCAACACCATCGCCGCCGCACGCGAGCGGTAGGGCTGCGCTGCGCCTGGCCGCATCGGCGCTCCGCACCGGGCCGCGCGCCAGCCGCCCGCACATCGGGCCAGACACAGCGAAAAGGGGCGCCGCCCCTGTGGACGGCGCCCCTTCGCTCGTGCGAGCGTCTTACTCCAGGCCGAACAGCTTCTGCAGCGTCGGCAGGGCGAAGTAGATCGCGAAGAGGGCCGCGGCCACCCACATGAGCGGCTTGACCTCCTTGACCTTGCCCGTCGCGGCGGAGATGACGACGTAGGCGACGAAGCCCACGCCGATGCCCGCGGCGATGGAGTAGGCGAACGGCATGATGATGATCGTCAGGAAGGCGGGAACCGCGATGCGGTAGTCCTTCCAGTCGATCTCGACCGCGCCGGTGAGCATCATCAGACCCACGAGGACGAGGACCGGCGTGGCGGCCTCGAACGGGACGATGTTGGCCAGCGGCGACAGGAACACGGCCACGAGGAACGCGAGACCGGTCACGACCGACGCGAGACCCGTGCGCGCGCCGTCGCCGACGCCCGCCGCGGACTCGATGTAGGACGTGTTCGACGACACCGACGCGGCACCACCGGCGATGGCGCCGATCGAGTCCACGATGAGGATCTCCTGCGAGTTCTCCGGCACGCCGACCGCGTCGTTGAGCTCGGCCTCCTCGCCGACCGCCGTCATCGTGCCCATCGTGTCGAAGAAGTCGACGACGAGGAGCGAGAAGATGAGCAGCAGGACGGTGACGACCGCCGGGCCGGACGTGAAGGCGCCGAAGACGCTCACCTGGCCGAGGAGGCTCAGGTCAGGCACGAGGCTCCACGACTGGTTGAGCGTGGGCACGACGAGCGCCCAGCCGCCGGCGTTGTCGGCGAGCGAGCCGAACTTCCAGATCGCCTCGATGATGATCGCGACGACGGTGAGCGACAGGATCGTGATGAGCAGGGCGCCCTTGACCTTGCGGGCCAGGAGGATGCCGCCGACGATGATGCCGAGCGCGAAGAGCAGCGTCGGGACCGTGACGATGGCGCCGCCGTCGCCGAACTGGCCCGGGGTGTCGTCGTGGCCGGGGTCGTTGATGAGCTTCGAGTCCCAGAAGGCGATGTACGCGAGGAACAGGCCGATGCCGGCCGCGATCGCCTTCTTCAGCGCCATGGGGATGGCCCACAGGAACTTCAGGCGGAGCTTGGTCAGCACCAGGATGAGGACCAGGACACCCTCGAGGACGATGAGGCCCATCGCCTCCGGCCACGTGAAGAGGCCGCCGCCGACGAGGCCGTAGGCGACGAAGGCGTTGAGGCCAAGGCCGGCAGCCATCGCGAGCGGGAAGCGCGCCCACGCACCCATGAGGATGGTGAGGACGCCGGCGACCAGCGCGGTCGCCGCAGCGATCATGCCGAGGTTGGGCTCAGAGCCGCCGCCGAGGTACGTGCCGGTCTTGTCCGGGACGAAGCCGAGGATGAGCGGGTTGAGGACCACGATGTAGGCCATCGTGAAGAAGGTCGTGAGACCGCCGCGGATCTCCTGACCGAACGAGGATCCCCTGTCGGAGATCTTGAAGTAGGCGTCCAGCTTGGCTGCGAAGCCCGTGTTCTCCTTTGCATCTGCCATGGGGGAATCGTGGCAGGCCCCGCGCGCGCTCGCGCGACGGGCGGGAGCCAAGCCTCTCGGCGCGCCCTTGTAGGAACCCTACAAAGCGGTGAGGGTGCGTCAGCAGGGCACGACAGCCTGCGCCTTGCCCAGCACCTTCTGCCCCTCGCACTCGACCGTGACGTCGATGCGGGCGCTGCGCAGCTCGTGGTCGAGCGCGCCCACCGTGGCCGTGATCTGCAGGATCGCCGCCCCCGGGTTGGGAACGGGGACGGGCCGCGTGAAGCGCGCCTGGAAGTCCGCCACATTGCCCGCGCCGGCCCACTCCTCCACCACCGACGCCGCGAGGCCCATGGTGAGCATGCCGTGGGCGATCACACCCGGCAGCCCCACGGACTGAGCGAACACGTCGTTGTAATGGATCGGGTTGAAGTCGCCGGATGCGCCCGCGTAGCGGACCAGGGTGTCGCGCGTGACCTCGACGGTGCGGGAGGCGACCACCTGGCCCACCTCGAGCGCGTCGAAGGACGGCGTCGTCTCGTCGCTCATGCGTCCTCCCTCACGGCCAGCGTCGACACGACGGTGGAGACGGGGGCGTTGTCGCCGTCCACGATCTCCGCGCGCGTGGTCACCATGGAGATGCCGGCGCGCTGCGTGATCGACTCGATCGTCACGGTCGTGGTGACCACGTCGCCCGCGACGAGCGGGCGGTGGTGGGTGAAGCGCTCGTCGGCGTGGACCACCTTGGAGAAGTCGACGCCCACCTCGGGGTCCGTCACGACGTGGAACTCCGCCTGCTGCGCGATGACCACCGCGAACGTCGTGGGAGCCACGACATCGGTGTAGCCCTCCGCACGGGCGACCTCCGGGTAGAAGTGCGCGCCCGAGCGCGCGTCCACGGCATCGGCGAACTCCCGGATCTTGACCCGGGTGACCTCGTAGGCCTCGAAGGGGCCGTACGTGCGGCCCACGACTTCAGGATTCACTGCCACGGCATCACCCTACTGGGAGCGCACAGCGAAACGCCCGCCTCGGCGGGGCCGGGCGGGCGTTTCGACGAGTCAGATCAGCGCGTCTCGCGGTGCGGAGTGTGCTTGCCGCACTTGCGGCAGAACTTGCTCAGCTCGATGCGGTCGGGGTTGTTCCGACGGTTCTTGCGCGTGATGTAGTTGCGGTCCTTGCACTCGGTGCACGCGAGCGTGATCTTGGGACGCAGATCGTTCTTGGCCATCGGATTACTCCCTGCCTTGTCGTGACGCGCTGGCGCGCGTGAGCCCACCGAGACGATGGGATCCGTAGCGAGGGCGGGACTCGAACCCGCGACCCCACGATTATGAGTCGTGTGCTCTAACCACCTGAGCTACCCCGCCGGGCAAGCTGGACGCCGTTCCGGTCGCATGGAATGACATCTTCAACTTGGAGCCCCGACAGGGAATCGAACCCTGGACCTTCTCCTTACCATGGAGACGCTCTGCCGACTGAGCTATCGGGGCAAGCCGCACAAGGATACACGGGCGAGACGGCCCAAGAAAATCCGCGTCAGCCCCGAGCGTTAGGGTGAGGCCGTGGCAGCCCTCTCCCGCCCGACGCCCAGGCCCGCATCGGCGTCCCCCGCGCCCTTGAGCGCCGCCCAGGCGAGGCGCATCTTCCTCGACGCCCAGGGCCTGGCGCGCAGCCGCCCTGGCCGACGCGTGGGGCCACGCCAGTTCGCCGAGTACCTCGAGCGCCAAGGCGTGCTGCAGCTCGACACCGTCAACGTCTTCGCCCGCGCGCACTACATGCCGCTGTTCTCGCGCTACGGCGCATACGCGTTCCGCGAGCTCGATCAGTTCCTCTGGGGCGACGCGCGCGGCCACTCCGCACACGCGTTCGAGCACTGGGGTCACGAGGCGTCGGTCATGCCGCTCGAGCTGCTTCCTGCGATGCACATGAAGATGCGCACCACCAGCTCCTGGCAGGTCAGCACCGGCGCCCGGCTGGAGAAGGAGCGACCCGGCCTCATCGCCGCTGTCCGCGCGGCCGTGGAGGCGGACGGTCCGGTCACGGCGGGCGAGCTCGAGCACCTCGCCCCGCGCGAGCGCCCGCGCGGCACGTGGTGGGACAACAGCCATGTCAAGGACGCGCTCGACTACCTGTTCATCACAGGGGACGTGGCCGCCTCGCGCCTGCCCAGCTTCACCCGCACCTACGACGACACCCAGCGCGCCTGGGGCGTCCCCGGCGCCTCCGAGGGCTCGTGGGGGGTCGAGCCCGAGGCCGCCCGGCAGACGCTCTTCGACCGCGCCCTCGCCGCGTGCGGCATCGGCACCCCGCGCGACCTCGCCGACCACTTCCGCCTGCTCTCCCCCTCCGGCATGGGCCTCGCCGATGCCGCGCGCTGGGCGGACTCGGCGGTGGAGCGCGGGCTCGCCGAGTGGGTCAGCGTCGAGGGATGGCCCGAGCCCGCGGTGCTCGCCGTCGGCGAGGCGAGCGATGAGGCGCCGCGGCACCGGGCCGCATCGGACCCGGGGCGCGCCACGGGCGCGGCGCTGTTGAGCCCCTTCGACCCCGTGTGCTGGTACCGCCCGCGACTGCAGCGCATGTTCGGGATGGACTACCGGATCGAGATCTACACGCCCGCCCCGCAGCGCGTGTACGGCTACTACACGCTGCCATTCCTGCTGGGCGACCAGATCGTGGGCCGCGTGGACCTCAAGGCCGACCGCAAGGCGCGCCTGCTGCGCGTCGAGGCGACGTGGCGAGAGGAGCGAGCGGTGGCCGGGGCGCGGCGCAGGTCCGATGCCGAGATCGCCCGCGCTCTCGCCGCGGAGCTGGATCTCGCGCGGCAGTGGCACGGGCTCGAGGACGTCGTCGTGGCCGAGCGCGGCAACCTGGCCGCGGAGCTCGCGCGGGCGCTGGGCTGAATGTTCGGGGCAGCCCGTCGCTCGGAGGGAGCGTCGCGGAAAGGAGGCGGTCCCCGCTGGGCCGGGCGGCATCGTCGGGACATGCGACAGGGCCCGGCGAACCGGGCCCTGTCAGTGGCGGGTGAGGGATTCGAACCCCCGTAGCTTGCGCAGCTGATTTACAGTCAGCCCCCTTTGGCCGCTCGGGTAACCCGCCATGCGCATCGCCCGATCTCAGGCAACGCGCATGGCAGGATAGCAAGGAAGCAAGCCCACGCGCGAACCCGCCCTGGGTGACGCGCTCCCGCGAGCCGGAGGAGGTGCCCCATGGCAGGCGACAGCAGCTTCGATGTGGTGAGCAAGGTGGACCGCCAGGAGGTCGACAACGCTCTCAACCAGGCCGCCAAGGAGATCGCTCAGCGCTACGACTTCAAGGGCGTGGGCGCGTCGATCGAGTGGTCCGGCGAGGCGATCCTCATGAAGGCGAACTCGGAGGAGCGGGTCAAGGCGGTGCTCGACGTGTTCATCTCCAAGCTCGCCAAGCGCGGGGTGTCGCTCAAGTCGCTCGAGCACGGGGACCCGCAGCCGTCGGGCAAGGAGTACCGCCTGGTCGCGACCATCAAGCAGGGCATCTCTTCGGAGACCGCCAAGAAGCTCACCAAGCTCATCCGCGACGAGGGCCCCAAGTCGGTCAAGGCCGTCATCCAGGGCGACGAGCTGCGCGTGTCCTCGAAGTCGCGCGACGACCTGCAGGCGACGATCGCGCTGCTGAAGAACGCGGACGTCGACACCGACCTGCAGTTCGTCAACTACCGCTGAGCAGCCTCGACACCGCCAGCCCCTGGCCCCGCCCGGGCTCCACCCCCCAACCGAAATGTGTCACTTCTGACACTCATGTGGGTCGGCGTCGGGTGCAATGCGTGCGATAGCGCACACATACGCCGATGGCGGGGGGTGAGCGATGGCGCGGGCTGAGCTGATTGAGCGATGGCGCTGCGCGCCGTCGGCCCGGGCAGGAGGGTGGAGCGCTGTCGGGCGCGCTACCAGCTGACGCCGGGGGCGCGGCGGCCGCTCATCTCCTCGAGACGAGCGATGCGCGCCTCCATGGGAGGGTGGGTCGCGAACAGCTGCGACAGGCCCTGCGGCAGGAAGGGGTTCGCGATCATCATGTGGCTGACGTTCTCGAGCTGAGGCGTCGCCTGGAGCGGGCGCGCAGCCGTGCCGGCCTCGAGCTTGCGCAGGGCCGATGCGAGGGCCTCGGGGTCTCCCGTCAGACGGGCGCCGTCCTCGTCGGCGTCGAACTCGCGGGTGCGGGAGATCGCGAGCCGGATGAGGGTCGCGGCGATGGGCGCGAGCACGAGCATGGCGAGCAGGCCCAGGGCGCCCAGCGGGTTGTTGCTGCTGCGGCTGCCGCCGAAGAAGTACAGGGTCTGGGCTATGGCAGTGATGATGCCCGCGAAAGCAGCCGCGACGGAGCCGATGAGGATGTCGCGGTTGTACACGTGCATGAGCTCGTGCCCCAGGACTCCGCGCAGCTCACGCTCGGTGAGGAGCTCGAGGATCCCCTCCGTGCAGCACACGGCCGAGTTCGCAGGGTTGCGGCCCGTCGCAAACGCGTTGGGGGCCGATGTGGGCGAGACGTACAGGCGGGGCATCGGCTGGTTCGCCTCACGCGACAGCTCGCGCACGATGCGGTACATGGCGGGCTGCTCGACCTCCGTCACGGGACGGGCGTGCATGGCGCGGATCGCCAGGGTGTCCGAGTTCCAGTACGCGTAGGCGTTGGTCGCGAGCGCGACGAGCCCGAACAGCCACAGGTACCGGCCGCCCGAGACCACGGCCCCGAGGCCCAGGAGGACGGCCCACAGCAGGATGAAGAGTCCAAGGGTCTTGAACCCGTTGAAGTACCGCCTGCCGTTCACGTCCACCTTCCTCGTCACCGTCGCGCACCGTGCGCACCGTGAGAACGGGCGGTGCGGGCGCGTCGTTCCCTAGGATGCAACGCCCGCGGCGAACGCGTGATCAGGCGCGCTTGAGCGAGATGTCGACCATCTCCTCGCGAGGCACCACCTTGATGCGCTCGCGCCCATCCGCCTCGCCGAGCGCGCGCTCGTGGGCGTCCAGCACCTCCCAGTCGTGCCACTGGATGACGTCCACGCCGCGCTCCTTGAGCAGCCGCATGACGTTGTCCGGGCTGAGCTGCTCCGGGGTCGCCTGCGTCTTGGCGTAGAGCTCGTCGACGTCCTCCACGAGGTGGGCGATGGTCTCCGTGGCGTCGGACTTGGTGTGGCCGATGAGGCCCACGGGTCCACGCTTGATCCAACCCGTGGTGTACAGGCCGTGGATGGGCTTGCCGTCCTCGCCGATGACGCGGCCGCCTTCGTTCGCGATGACGCCGTGGTCCTCGTCGAAGGGCACGCCGTCGATCGGAGAGCCCCAGTAGCCGATGGCCCGGTAGACCGCCTGCACCGGGTAGTCGAGGTACTGGCCCGTGCCGCGCACCCTGCCGCCGCCGATGAGCTCCATGCGCTCCATGCGCACGCCCACGACCTTGCCGTCTTCGCCGAGGATCTCGTGCGGTGCCTGGAGGAAGTGCAGGTGGATGCGGCGCTTGGCGCCGGTGGGCTCGCGCAGCGTCCAGTCGACGAGAGTCTTCAGGACCTGCGTGTTCTGGTGGTGCTTCTCGGCGGAGGGGTCCTCCTCGTCGAAGACGTAGTCCTCGGGGTAGACGATGATGTCGACATCGGGCACCTGGCCCAGCTCGCGCAGCTCGAGCGGCGAGAACTTCACGTGCTCGGGGCCGCGGCGGCCGAAGACGTGGACATCGGTCACGGGCGAGGCCTCGAGGCCCGCCATGACGTTCGCGGGAATCTCCGTGGACGCAAGGTCCTTGGGCTGCTTGGAGAGGATGCGGGCGACGTCGAGCGCCACGTTGCCGACGCCGAAGATCGCGACCTCCTTGGCGTTGAGCGGCCAGGTGCGCGGGACGTCGGGATGGCCGTCGAACCACGACACGAAGTCCGCGGCGCCGTAGGAGCCGTCGAGGTCGATGCCGGGGATGTCCAGCGACGCGTCCTTGAACGCGCCCGTCGCGAAGATGACGGCGTCGTAGTGGGCGCGCAGGTCGTCGAGCGTCAGGTCGGTGCCGACGTTGACGTTGGCCAGCAGGCGGATGTCGCCGCGGCCCAGGATGTTCGCGAGCGCGATGATGATCTGCTTGATGCGCGGGTGGTCGGGCGCGACGCCGTAGCGCACCAGTCCGAAGGGGGCGGGCAGGCGCTCGATGATGTCGATCTCTGCGGGCACCCCCGACTTGGACAGGATGTCGGCGGCGTAGGTGCCTGCCGGGCCGGCGCCGATGATGGCGACACGCAGCGGACGAGTGTAAGTCAAGGGTTTCTCCAGCGTTGAGGACGCCCGGCGCGGCCGTGCGGGCGGACGCGCCTCAGTATAGACACCCGTGTTTCCGGCCGTCCCGGCGGGTGGCCCCAGGCGGGCGAGGACGCATCGCTCCTGGTGCAATCAAATCCTATCGGAAAGGGGTGGTTTATTCGCCGCCGCTGTGGCAGACTGGCGCGCATGACCGACGGCTTCGCTCGTGCATGCGCTTCGCGCGCGATGCGCGGCCCGGTCATGTGTCCCGCGGCCTGACGTCCGGGGACGCCAGTCGCATAGCCACGGGCGCTCGGGGGTGGGAGCGCAGCCGATGCGCTGTCACCTCCGAGGCCCTCGATCGAGCGAGGAGTCGCGGTGAGCTCGACAACCGAGGACGCTGCGGGAGTCAAGGCGCCCAAGCCCGTCTACGACGCCGAGGCGCGCCGCCGTCATCGCGAGGAGGCGCGCATCATCCGCACGCGCGAGGCCGCCGCGCGCAAGGACACCGCCGCCAGAGAGGGCCAGTGGGCATCGGGCGACAGGACGCCGCTGAACCCCAACGAGGAGTGGAAGTCCACGGCCGACCCGCTCGAGGTGCGCCACCGCATCGAGACCATGTACTCGAAGTGGGGATTCTGGTCGATCCCGCCGGCCGACCTGCGCGGCCGCTTCCGCTGGTGGGGCCTGTACACCCAGCGTCGCCCGGGCATCGACGGCGGCAAGACGGCCGTGCTCGAGCCTCATCAGCTCGATGACGAGTACTTCATGCTGCGCATCCGCTCCGACGGCGGCCAGCTCACGGTCGCCCAGGCGCGCACCATCGCCGCGATCTCCCAGGAGTTCGGCCGCAACACCGCCGATGTCACGGACCGTCAGAACATCCAGCTGCACTGGATCCGCATCGAAGACGTGCCGGAGATCTTCCGTCGCGTCGAGGAGGTGGGGCTGCTCACCACGGAGGCGTGCGGCGACACCCCGCGCGTCATCCTCGGCTCCCCGGTCGCGGGCGTCGCCAAGGACGAGCTCATCGATCCCACGCCGCAGATCCGCGCGATCATCGAGCGCGGCATCGGCAACCCTGAGTTCTCCAACCTGCCGCGCAAGTTCAAGACCGCGCTGACCGGCATGCCCGTCCCGGACATCCTCCACGAGGTGCAGGACATCGCGTTCTGCGCCGTGGAGCACCCCGAGCTCGGCATCGGCTACGACCTGTGGGTGGGCGGCGGCCTGTCGATCAACCCCCACCTGGGCGTGCGGCTGGGCCGCTTCGTCTCCCCCGAGCGCGTGCCCGAGGTGTGGGCGGCCGTGGCGGGCGTGTTCCGTGACCACGGATACCGTCGCCTGCGCACCCGCGCCCGACTGAAGTTCCTCGTCAAGGACTGGGGCGCGGAGAAGTTCCGCGAGGTCATGGAGCGCGACTACCTGGGCTATGAGCTGCCCGACGGCCCCGCTCCCCGGCTCGCGACGCCCGGCAACCGCGGCGACCACGTCGGCATCCACGAGCAGCGCGACGGCCGCTACTACATCGGTGTCGCGCCCGTGGCGGGGCGCATCTCCGGCGAGAAGCTCGCCGCGATCGCAGACATCGCCGAAGCGGCCGGGTCCGACCGCATCCGGCTCACGCCGCTGCAGAAGATCCTCGTGCTCGACGTGCCCGAGTCCAAGGTCAACGACGTGGTCAACGGGCTGCGCGCGCTCGAGCTCGACTCCGATCCGGGCGAGTTCCACCGCAACGTCATCGCGTGCACGGGCATCGAGTACTGCAAGCTCGCGATCGTGGAGACCAAGGCGACGGCACGCGAGGTCGTCATGAAGCTCGACAGCATCTTCCCCACGCTCGACACCCCCATCACCGTCCACGTCAACGGATGCCCGAACTCGTGCGCGCGCATCCAGATCGCGGACATCGGCTTCAAGGGCCAGATGGTCCTCGACGACGAGACCGGCCAGCATGTGCCGGGCTTCCAGGTGCTGCTCGGAGGCCGACTGGGTCGCGGCGACGACAACGACTTCGGGCGCAAGATCCGCGGCCACAAGGTCAAGGCGGACGGCATGCCCGAGTACGTCGAGCGCGTCACCAAGAACTACCTCGCCACACGCGAGGAGGGCGAGGGCTTCGCGGACTGGGCCTTCCGTGTGGACGAGGAGCTGATCAAGTAGTGGCCGCCGCGATCACCAACCCGGACGTCTGGAACGCGGACACCTGCGCCGAGGTGAACGCGCAGCTCGAGCACGCGAGCGCAGAGGACATCGCCGACTGGGCGGTGGCGGCCTTCGGCAGCGACCTGGCCGTCGCCTCGTCCATGCAGGACACCATCCTGCCGCACCTGTTCGGCGCCCGGCTGGAGGGCGTGGACGTGCTGTTCCTGGAGACCGGCTACCACTTCCCGGAGACCCTGGCCACCCGTGATGAGGCGGCTACGGCCTTCTCCATCAGCATCGTCGATGTCACCCCCCGGCAGACCGTGGCGGAGCAGGACGCCGAGTTCGGCGCGGAGCTGTTCTCCCGCGACCCCGACCTGTGCTGCTTCATGCGCAAGGTGGACCCCCTGGCCCGCGCCCTGACCCGCTACCGGGCCTGGGTGACCGGGGCGCGCCGCGTGGACGCCGCGACCAGGGCGACGATGCCGGTGGTCACCTGGGACGAGGGCCACGGCCTGGTCAAGATCAACCCCCTGGCGCTGTGGGACGACGCCGCGGTCGAGGAGTACCAGGCCCGCCACGGCCTGCCGCGCAACCCCCTGGTCGCCCAGGGCTACCCCAGCATCGGCTGCGCCCCCTGCACCCGCAAGGTGGCCCCCGGGGAGGACCCCCGCTCGGGCCGCTGGGCCGGACAGGGCAAGACGGAATGCGGAATCCACACATGAGCGCGCCCGTCGCCCCCCGCACCATGACCACCCTGGACGCGCTGGAGTCCGAGGGCATTCACATCCTCCGCGAGGCGGTGGGCACCGCGCGCAAGCCAGTGCTGCTGTTCAGTGGCGGCAAGGACTCCGTGGTGGTGCTGCACCTGGCCTCCAAGGCCTTCTGGCCTGGGCGGGTGCCCTTCGAGCTGTTACACGTGGACACCGGGCACAACTTTGACGAGGTGCTGGACTTCCGCGACCGTACCGTGGAGCGGCTGGGCCTGCGCCTGCAGGTGGCCAGCGTCCAGGACTACATTGACGACGGCCGGCTGCGCGAGCGCCCCGACGGCACCCGGAACCCGCTGCAGACGGTGCCGTTGCTGGACGCCATTGCCGAGCACAAGTACGACGTGGTCTTCGGTGGCGCGCGCCGTGACGAGGAGAAGGCCCGCGCCAAGGAGCGCGTGGTGTCGCTCCGCGACGAGTTTGGCCAGTGGGATCCGCGCAACCAGCGTCCAGAGCTCTGGAATCTCTACAACCCGCGCCATCTGCCGGGCCAGCACGTGCGGGTGTTCCCGCTCAGCAACTGGACCGAGCTGGACGTGTGGCGTTACATCGAGCGCGAGGGCATCGAGCTGCCCTCGCTGTACTACGCACATGAGCGCGAGGTCTTTGAGCGCGACGGCATGCTGCTGACACCCCATCCCGCGGTCAAGATCCGTGAGGGTGAGGCGACCGCCGTGAGGAGCGTACGCTACCGCACTGTGGGCGACGCCTCCTGCACGGGGGCAGTGGAGTCCACCGCCGCGAGCATCGATGCCGTCATTGCCGAGGTGGCCGCCACCCGCATCACCGAGCGCGGCGCCACCCGCGCCGACGACCGCCTGTCCGAGGCCGCCATGGAGGACCGCAAGAAGGAGGGCTACTTCTGATGGGCACCGTGACCGCTCAGGCAGCGCCCTCGCTGCTGCGCTTTGCCACTGCGGGTTCCGTGGACGACGGCAAGTCCACCCTGGTGGGCCGCCTGCTGCATGACACCAAGTCGATCCTGGCCGACGCCTACGAGGCGGTGGAGCGAGTCTCCCGCGACCGCGGCCTGGAGACCGCCGACCTGGCGCTGCTGACCGATGGCCTGCGCGCGGAGCGCGAACAGGGCATCACCATTGACGTGGCCTACCGCTACTTCTCCACCCCGCACCGCACCTTCATCCTGGCCGACTGCCCCGGGCACGTGCAGTACACCCGCAACACGGTGACCGGTGCCTCCACCGCCGACGCCCTGGTGGTGCTGATCGACGCGCGCTACGGCGTAGTCGAACAGACTCGGCGCCACCTGGCGGTCGCGGGCCTGCTGCGGGTGCCGCATGTGATCGTGGCGGTGAACAAGATCGACCTGCTGGAGTTCGCGGAGGCACCCTTCCGCACCATCGCGGCGGACGTCGCCGCGCATGCCAAGGCGCTGGGGCTGCCGGACGTGCACTGTGTCCCGGTCAGTGCACTGCTGGGGGACAACGTGGCTGTTCGCTCAGCCCATACCCCCTGGTACACCGGCCCCACCGTGCTGGAGCTGCTGGAGACGCTGCCCAGCATTGACCAGGGCGCGGACATCCAGCAGGCGGCCTTCACCGGCTGGCGGGTGCCCGTGCAGTGGGTGCTGCGCCCCCAGGAGGCCGCGCTAAGCCCCGAGCACCGGGAGTACCGTGGCTACGCGGGCCAGGTGGCTGAGGGCGTGCTGCGCGTGGGCGACGCCGTCACCGTGCTGCCGTCGGGCCAGCACAGCGTCATCGCGGGCATCGACACCGCCACCGGGGAGCTGGACTCCGCCCACGCCGGCCAGTCCATCGCGGTGCGACTGGCGGACAACGTGGATGTGGCGCGCGGCGACTGGCTGGTCTCCAGCATTGACGCACCCCGGGTGCAGAAGTCCTTCCATGCCCATGTGGCGTGGCTGACGGACCGGCCGCTGAGGCCGCGCGACCGGGTGCTGGTCCAGCACGGCTCGGCCACAGTGGCCGCCATGATCATCTCGATCGACGGCATCCTGGACATCTCGCTGCCCGGCGGCACGCTCGACAAGTCGATCCTGCCCGGCCACGAACTGGGCCTCAACGACATCGGCGTGGTGCAGCTGCAGCTCGCCTCGCCGCTTCCCATCGAGGACTACGGACGCCACCGCCGCACCGGGGCCTTCTGCCTGGTGGACCCGCAGGACGGCAACACCCTGGGCGCGGGGACCGCCCGCGCCATCGTGCCGGGCACGGGCGAGGACAGCCACGTCACCATCTGACGCTGTCAGTCCCAGATGTCTGTGGGGACGGATGTTGTCTCCCTGAATCCCGTCTCTCTGTCGCAAGCGACACCGGATTCGTTCAACACCTGAGCGATGGTCTGCATTATCTCGTCGAACGTGACACTTTCTGGCATAGATACCCCAAACTCGGCAAGGCACTCAGACAAAGCTGGCAAGTAGCGGTTGATCCGCTCGGCCTTAGCGTCGATCACCGACGGCTGCGACTGGTACACCGTTTCTATGGGGAAGTAACTGGTATTGGCGCAGTTCATGCGCACGCTAAAGTACTCCGCATCATCGGAGAACACCTCGGGCATATATCTCTCAGCCATACGGATAGCGGGTATGCCAAAATCAGTGGCCTCGTACATTCTTACCTCGACACCTACATTGGCCATACACTCGATATAGATATCCAGCCCCTGTTTGTAGTCCTCGTAGTTCATAGCACCCGTGTCAGCGGCATGTTGGATGACCTGGCGCGCCGCAGGATCCAGACTCTCACTGGCCAGTGCCTGCTCCGCGGCCATCACCAACGGATCATATATTTCCGGTGAGCCATCGGATGAATCCACCACGGCACAACCCCCACAAAGCGCCAGAATTGAAACTGCCCCCGCATAGACCACTACCGCGCGAGATAGACGCGCCTGGCGCCCCAACCTCATGTCACCAATTCGATGCAACAACATTCACGTCGCAGTAGAAATTTGCATTGTACCAAACCGTTCCAGCCATTCTGCTGGGGTAGTTAATGTTCGGTACAGTATCCGAATAGGTAGTAGTGACCTTCTCGAAGGGGCCAAAGTACCAATTCAGAGGCGCTCCGACCACAGGCGCACGCCACTGAACGGCTGCCTGAAGGTAACTGTTTCCGTGCGAGTTAGTCTCTCGAGCCTGGTAGTTCGTGCCAGACGTGACGATGCCGATGTTGGCGTTTCCAGCCGGGCTACCACAGTTGATGGGATGTGCCGCCGAAGCTGGCACCGCAGCGGCAAAGACAAGAGCGCCTACTAGCACCCCCACCGATGCCGACCGGGTTGATGACCGCATGGTTCCTCCTCATTGAGGCTCTGGTGGAGATGTGCATCTGCCACCACAGGGATCATTTCCCTTGGTTAACGACGCTAGCACGATTCGGATAAAAGTGCGCGCTGGACTGATTCCCGGCTGTCATGCCGGGCACGGGCGAGGACAGCCACGTCAACATCTGAGGCCCTCGTCCTCAGCCGCGCAGTCAGTCCCAGATGTCCGCGGGGAAGGTCTGCGACTCCTCGAAGCCGGTCTCAGTCTCGCAGTGCACGCCCGACTCCTCCAGCACCTGAGCACTCGCCTGCCACAGCTCGTCGAAGACGGCATCCTCCGCCAGCGTCACCCCATGCTCGGCCAGGCACTCGGCCAGGGCAGGCAGATACTCGCGGAAGCGCGCCTCTTTCGCCTCGATCACCGACGGCTGCGACTGGTAGACCATGATGATCGGGTAATAACTCCTATCGGCGCAATCCCTGCTCACGTCGCTGTACGTCTCGTCGTCGACACCCATTCCTGGGATGTACCGCTCCGTGAAGATGATCGTGGGCACTCCTAGACTCGTGGTCTCGTACATCCTGGATTCGACGCCCACGCTGGCCATGCACTCCACATAGATGTGCATCCCCCGCTTGTAGTCCTCGAAGCTCATGACCCCTGTGTCCGCGGCCTCTTGGATGATTCCGCGCACCTCAGGGTTCAGTTTCGCACTGGCCAGTGCCTGCTCAGCCCTGAACGCCAACTGGTCGTGAGGCTCCGTAACATCGGCAGACTCCGCCGCCGAGCATCCCGCCAGGATCAGGACACCCAGAAGCACCGCTCCCATCCTCATTCCACCACAGTACACAGGACAAGCAACGCCCCCTTTCACCTGCTGTGGGGCGGTGAGGGTTGGACAGTAGGGGCCACCTGCTGGGGCGGCAGGGGTCGGGCTGTAGCGGTAGATAGCAACCCTCAACGCCCCACAGGAATCCTGACCCCCTGATTTCCAACCCTCACCACCCCACAGGATTTTTGAGTGGGTGGAAGTGCTGGTCAGACGGGCTCGGTGGGTAGGCGACGGCCCCGCCAGGAGTCCACCGTGATGAGCACCAGCGCCACCCACACCAGCGCGAAGCCCAGCCACCGCCCGGGAGGCATCTTCTCCCCGAAGTGCCATACTGCCAGCATGAAGCTGATGGTGGGGGTGATGTACTGCAGCAGGCCGGTCACGTTGAGCGGCAGCCGGCCTGGCGCCCGCCGCGAAGATGATCAGTACGCCGGCGGTCCACACCCCGGTGGACAGCAGCAGCACGTCGTGGCCCACCCCCAGTCCCTCGCCGCCGCGGGCCAGGAGGGTCTGCTGCCCGGCCTGCGCCACCAGCCACAGAGTCGCTGCGGCGGCGGGAGCGAGCAGCGCGGTCTCCACCGTCAGCCCAGTCAGCGCGTCCACCTTGGCTCCCACCCCCTTCTTGACCAGCGCGTACAGCCCGAAGCTCACTGCCAGCGTCAGGGGGATCCACGGCACCCCGCCCGTGTCCCAGCCCACCACGGCCACCGCCACGGCGGCGATGGCGATGGCCACCACCTGCGTGCGGGTGAGCCGCTCCCCCAGGAAGACCACTCCGAGCGCCACGGTGATGAGCGGGTTGATGTAGTAGCCGAGCGAGGACCAGGCGATGCGCTCCATGATCACCGCGTAGACCATCACGGTCCAGTTCACCGCGATCAGGGCGGCCGCCGCGGCCAGGCGCGCCAGCACGGCCCGGTCCCGCACCGCGGCGCGCACCCGCGCGAAGCCGCGCACCACCGCGACCATGATCAGGCACACCGCCAGGGACCACAGCGCCCGATGGGCGGTGATCTCGAAGGCGCCTGCGGGGACCAGCGCCGCCATCAGCAGCGGGAACAGGCCCCACAGCACATAGGCGCTGGTGCCGTAGAGCAGGCCGCGCCTGTCGAGGGCCTCGCTCACCTCACTGTGCCCATAGACGCCGTGCTCACAACGCTGGGACTCATAGCACTGTGGCGAGCAGCATGCCGTCGTGGCCCTTGCGCCCCACGGTCTGCAGCACCGTCGCCTCGACCCTCGGGTCCGCGGCCACATGCGAGATGACGGCACGCGAGCCCTCCACCTCGGGGGTGGTGTCGGCGGGATCGGCGATGGCGCCCTGGCGCACCACGTTGTCGACGATGACGAGCGACCCCGGTCGCACCCGGGTCATCGCGGCCTCATAGTAGTGGACGTTGTTGGGCTTGTCGGCGTCGATGAACACCAGGTCGAAGGGCTCGTCCTCGGCCAGCGTGACGATGTTGTCCAGGGCCGCCCCCACCCGGATGGTGACCTTGTGCCCCACCCCCGCGGCGTCCAGGCTGGCGCGCGCCACCCGCGCGTGCTCCTCCGACTTCTCGAAGGTCACCACGTGGCCCGTCGCCGGCAGCGCGCGGGCGATCCACAGCGTCGAGTAGCCGCCCAACGTGCCGAACTCGAGCGCGCGCTCCGCGCCCACGCTGCGGGCCAGCACTGCCAGCAGCGCGCCCTGCGCGGGCGACACCGCGATGTCGGGCAGCCCCGCATTCCGCTGGGCCTCCAGCACCCGTTGCCCCACGGCATCGTCCGCGATAAGCGCCTGCTCGAGGTATTCGTCAACGGCCGTCCAGTGCGCGTCTCCCATGTCTCCCTCACCCTCCTCGGCGAACGCTAGGCCGCGCGCGCCACCAGCGCCTCGGCGAACGCCACCAGCGCGTCCTTGACCTCCCCCTCGGGCAGGCCGTCGAGCGCTTCCACCGCGCGGTCCGCCCAGTCCTGGGCGAGCTCGACGGTCTCGGTGATGACCGTGTGCTCGCGCAGGCGCTCGACGACGTCGCGCAGCACCGCGTCGTCGTCCAGGTCGCCGTCGATGGCCGCCAGCAGCTCGGCGTCCTCCGCCGCGCCACCCTGCCGCACCCGCTCGCGCAGCAGCAGCACCGGCAGGGTCGCCACCCTCTCCCGCAGGTCGGTGCCCGGGGTCTTGCCCGTCACCTCGGCCTCCGAGCGGATGTCGATCACGTCGTCCGCCAGCTGGAAGGCCACCCCCGCCAGCTCGCCGTACTGCGCGACGCGCTCCACGACATCGGGGGTGCAGCCGGCGAACATCGCACCGAAGCGCGCCGACGTCGCGATGAGCGAACCCGTCTTGTCCGCGAGCACGTCGAGGTAGTGGACCACGGGGTCCTCTCCCTCGGCAGGACCGACCGTCTCATGCAGCTGACCCAGGCACAGGCGCTCGAAGGTCTCCGCCTGGATGCGCACCGCCTGCGGGCCCAGTCCGGCGACCACGCGCGAGGCGCGCGCGAACAGCAGGTCGCCCGTGAGGATCGCCACGGAGTTGCCCCACACCTCGTGCGCGGCGGGAGCGCCGCGACGCGTGGGAGCGGAGTCCATGACATCGTCGTGGTAGAGAGTCGCCAGGTGCGTCAGCTCCACCACCACAGCCGCATCGAGCACCTCCGGGCGCGAGCCCTCGCCCAGCTGAGCGGCCAGGAGCGTCAGCAGCGGACGCAGCCGCTTGCCGCCGGCGTCGACCAGGTGGCGGCTCGTGGCATCGGCGAGGCGGTCGCTCTGCGCCACGGCGTCGCGCAGTCGCTCCTCGACCAGGGCGAGGCGCGGCTGGATCGCGGCCTCGAGCGCCGCGTTGCGCAGAGGAAGGCTCATCAGAGCCTCGAGACCACCAGCACGGCGGCGTCCTGGGTGAGCGAGAGCACCCAGCTCGGGACGACGCCGAGCACGAGGGTCGCGACGGCCGTGACGGCGACCACGACGGACGCGCCGCGCGTGGGCTCCACGGCGACCGCGTTCTCCACGTCGTCGGGAGCGTCCGTGAAGTACATCAGAACGATGAGGCGCACATAGAAGAACGCCGCGATGGCCGACGCGATGACCGCGATCAGGACGAGCGGCCAGCCGCCGTCCGCCACCGCCGCGCCGAACACGACGAACTTGCCGATGAAGCCCGCGGTGAGCGGGATGCCCGCGAAGCTCAGCAGGAACAGCGCCATGGCGGCCGCGAGGAGCGGGCTGCGCTTGCCCAGTCCGGCCCACTGGCCCAGGCGCCACGCCTCGGCACCGAGCGAGCCGTCCTCGGTGCGCTCGCGCACCTGGGTCACGACCGCGAACGCGCCGAGGGTCGCGAGGCCGTACGCGATGACGTAGAACGCCACCGACGACAGGGCGAGGTCGCCGGGTCCGGCGAGCGCCACGAGGATGAAGCCCGCGTGGCCGATCGACGAGTAGGCGAGCATGCGCTTGATGCTCGTCTGGCGCAGGGCGACGATCGAGCCCAGGAGCATCGTCGCGATGGCTACGGCCCACACGATCCACTCGAGCTCGAGCTCCATGCGGTACATGAAGCCGAACCACACGCGCAGCAGCGCCGCCGCCGCCGCACCCTTGACGAGAGCCGCCATGAAGGCGGTGACCGGCGTGGGGGCGCCCTCGTAGACGTCGGGAGTCCACTGGTGGAAGGGCACGGCTCCGAGCTTGAACAGCAGGCCCACGAGCACGAAGACGAAGCCCACGAGCACGAGCTCGTCGCGCGAGCCGATGACGGCCGCCATCAGGGAGATCTCCGCGAAGCCCGTGCGGACCAGGGCGCCATAGACGAGCGCGACGCCGAAGAGGAACACGGCCGAGGCGAAGGCGCCGAGCAGGAAGTACTTGACCGCGGCCTCCTGCGCAAGCAGGCGACGGCGCCGGGCGATCGCGACGATGATGTACAGCGGCAGCGAGAACATCTCGAGCGCCACGAACAGGAGCACGAGCTCCGTGGTCGCGACGAAGAGCATCATGCCGCCGAGCGACAGCAGCGCCAGCGGGAAGACCTCCGTCAGCTCAAGCCCCTTGCGGCGCGCGAGCGCCTCGTCCACGGAGCCCGGCGACGCCGATGCGAGGGGCGTGAAGGCCGTCTCGCGCGTGCGGGTGCGATCCGCGAAGAGCAGGAGCGACAGCAGCGCGAGCACGAGCAGGATGCCCTGCCACAGGAGCGACTGCCTGTCGATCGAGACCATGCGGCTCACCGCGTCCACGCCCGGCCCGTCGATCGTGACGGAGAGGGCGATCACGGACGCGAGCGCCGCGACGAGCGCGATCGCGGACAGCGCCACCTGCAGCGTGCGGCGCGTGGCAGGCACGCGGATGAGCGCCTCGAGCAGCACGCCGAGCGCGCCGGCGCCCAGCACGATGAGGATCGGCAGGAGGGCGATCCAGTCGATCACCGGTGCGGTGAAGTTCACGCTCCCACCCCCTGGGCAATCGCGAGCACGGCGGCGACCGGCTCGGTGAGGTACTGGATCGCCAGGGCAGGCACGAAGCCGAGCAGGAGCATCAGCGCGATGAGCGGCCAGATGGCGACGCGCTCACGCAGGCTCAGCTCGGCGGTGCCGGCCATGGCCTCGGGCGTCGGGCCCGTGAAGAGCTTCTGGTACATGAGCAGGATGTACAGCGCGGCGAGCACGACGCCGAGCACGGAGATGATGACCGCGACCGGCACGGCCGACCACGCGCCCACGAGGACCATGATCTCGGACACGAACGGGGACAGGCCCGGCAGCGACAGGGCGCTGAGGCCCACGATGAGGAACGTGCCGGCGAGGACGGGGACGGCCTTCTGCAGGCCTCCGTAGGCGGTGACCGACGGGGTGCCGTGGCGCTCGATGAGGAAGCCCACGAGCAGGAACAGGCCCGCCGTCGACAGTCCGTGGTTGAACATGTAGAGCGCCGCGCCCTCGACCGAGGTCTGCTGGAAGGCGAAGATGCCGAGGATCATGATGCCGAAGTGGCTCACCGAGGTGAACGACACGAGGCGCAGCATGTTGTCCTGGCCGATTGCCAGCAACGCGCCGTAGATCACGGACAGCACCGCGAAGCCGACGACCACGGGTGCCGCCCAGCGCGAGGCGTTCGGGAACAGCACCAGGCACAGCGTGATCATGCCGAACGTGCCGATCTTGTCGAGCACCGCGACGAGCAGCGCCGTGGTGCCCGCGCGCGCGTTCTCCGCGACCGTGGGCAGCCAGGTGTGGACGGGGACCATGGGCGCCTTGATCGCGAAGGCGATGAAGAACGCGACGAACAGGAGCCGCTCCGTCACGGGCGCGAGCTCGAGGCCCGTGAGCGAGTCGATGAGGAAGGCCTGCTCCCCGCCCGGGCCCACGAAGTACAGGGCCACGACCGCGACGAGCATGATGAGGCCGCCGGCGAGCGAGTAGATGAGGAACTTCACCGCCGCGTAGCGACGCTGCTCCCCGCCGAACGAGCCGATGAGGAAGTACAGCGGGATGAGCATCGCCTCGAACAGGACGTAGAAGAGGAGCACGTCGCGCGCGGCGAAGATGCCCACCATGAACGCCTGGGACACGAGGATGAGGCCCACATAGCGCGCCGCGCGGGCCGGCTCGTCAGGCAGCTTCCAGCCGGCGACGAGCACGAGCGGCGTGAGCACTGCGGCGAGCACGATGAGCGACAGGCCGATGCCGTTGACGCCGAGCGCCCAGCTCGCGCCGATCTGCGGGATCCACGCATAGGTCTCCGCGAACTGGATGTCGCCCGCGGCGGACAGGTCGAAGCCGACGAGCAGCGCGACGACGCCTGCGAGCTCGAGGACCGTCACCCCGAGCGCGAACTCGCGGGCGCGGGCGCGCAGGCCCGGGACCGTGAGCAGCAGGAGGCCGCCGAGCGCCGGCAGCGCGACGAGGATGGTCAGCAGTGGCATGGTCACCGGACCCCCAGCAGTGCGATGGCGGTCACGATGACGACGCCGAGGAACATGAGCAGGGCATACGAGCGGACGTTGCCCGTGGACGTCTTGCGCAGGGCCTCACCGAGCTTGGAGATGCCCGCCGCGTTCGCGTTGACGGCGCCGTCCACGACGGCGGCGTCGGCGTACACGAGGGTGCGCGTGAGGTGACGTCCGGGCCGCTCGAAGAGCGCGCGGTTGACCGAGTCCTGGAAGAGGTCATTGCGCGCGGCGAGCACCGGGATGGACGGCGCGGGCGCCTCCTCCGCCACGTCGTGGTGGATGTACATCCACCACGCGAGCGCGGCGCCCAGCACCACCAGCACGAGCGTGAGCGTGACGATGACGGGCACGGCGAGCACCGGGTCGTGGTGCTCCGCGTGGCCGGTGACGGGCTCGAGCCACGTGGTGAAGCGGTCGCCCGTGGCGAGGAACCAGCCCAGGAAGGCCGAGCCGACGGCCAGCACGATCATCGGCGCGGTCATGAGCCACGGCGACTCGTGCGGGTGCTGCCCCTCGGTCCAGCGGCGACGGCCGTGGAAGGTCATGAAGAACAGGCGAGACATGTAGAACGCGGTGATGCCGGCGCCCAGGAGCGCGGCGCCGCCGAGCACCCACGGCTGCCAGCCCTCGCCCACGAACGCGGCCTCGATGATCTTGTCCTTGGACCAGAAGCCGGAGAACGGCGGCACGCCCAGGATCGCGAGCCAGCCCAGGCCGAACGTGGCCCACGTGATGACCATGAGCCCGCGCAGCGCGCCGAAGCGGCGCATGTCGACCTGGTCCTGCATCGCGTGCATGACCGAGCCGGCGCCCAGGAACATCCCGGCCTTGAAGAAGCCGTGCGTCAGCAGGTGGAAGATCGCGAAGGCGTAGCCGATGGGGCCCAGGCCCGCGGCGAGCATCATGTAGCCGATCTGCGACATCGTCGAGGCGGCGAGCGCCTTCTTGATGTCGTCCTTGGCGGTGCCGATGATCGCACCCATCAGGAGCGTGATGGCGCCGATGATCGCGACGGCCAGGCGCGCATCGGGCGCCCCGTCGAAGATCGCGGCCGAGCGGACGATGAGGTACACGCCCGCGGTGACCATGGTCGCGGCGTGGATGAGGGCCGACACAGGCGTCGGGCCCGCCATCGCGTCGCCGAGCCAGGACTGCAGCGGGAACTGCGCCGACTTGCCGGTCGCGGCGAGCAGGAGCGCCAGGCCGATCGCGGTGAGCGTCGCGGGAGAGGCCGCCGCAGCGCCCGCGTTGACCTCGGAGAAGCTCAGCGAGCCGAAGTGCGCGAACATGAGGGCCATCGCGAGGATGAGGCCCATGTCGCCCACGCGGTTGACGATGAACGCCTTGTTCGCGGCCGTGGCGTACTCGGGCTTGTGGTTCCAGAAGCCGATGAGCAGGTACGACGCGAGGCCCACGCCCTCCCAGCCGATGAACAGCAGCAGGTAGCTGTCGGCGAGGACGAGCAGGAGCATCGCCGCGATGAAGAGGTTCAGGTAGGCGAAGAAGACACGCCGACGGGCGTCGTGCTCCATGTACGCCACCGAGTACACGTGGATGAGCGTGCCGACGAACGTGATGAGCATGACGAACGTCAGCGACAGCGGGTCGACGGCAAGGCCCGCCTCGACGGTCAGCTCGCCGCCCGGGATGAACGTGAACAGGTGCACGTTCTGGGCGCGCTCATGCGCGTCGCGGCCGAGCGTCTCGATGAGCGCGCCGGCGCCCACGACGAGCGCCACGGTCGACGCGGCCACGCCGAGCCAGTGGCCCCAGCGGTCTGCGCGTCGGCCGAGGCCGATGAGGACGGCCGCGCTGAGCAGCGGCGCGGCGATGAGGAGCCAGGACAGTTCGATCATCCCTCAGCCCTTCAGCTCTGCAGGCTCGTCGAGCGAGATGGTCTGGCGTGCACGGAACAGCGCGATGATGATCGCGAGGCCGACCACGACCTCGGCGGCAGCGATGACCATGACGAAGAACGCCATGATCTGCCCGTCGATCGTGCCGTGCAGGCGGGCGAAAGCCACGAACGCGAGGTTCGCCGCGTTGAGCATGAGCTCGACGCCCATGAACGCGATGATCGCGTTGCGACGCAGCATCACCGTCGCGGCGCCGATGGAGAACAGCACCGCGGCGAGGTAGACGAAGGCCATGGGGCTCATGCGCGTCCCTCTCCGTCTCGATCGGGGGCGTCGGGCCCGTCGCCCATGCGGCCGTCGTCGATCGGGCCGTCCTCGATCCCGAGCTCGCGACGCATGCGCTGCATGGCGACGCGGTACTCCTCGCCGTCCTTGGTCTGGTGGCGGATCTCGAGCACACGCGAGACCGAGTCCTCGATGGGTCGGCCCTGCGGGTCGAGCGCCGGGGCGTCGAGCGCGTTGTGACGCGCATAGACGCCCGGCATGGGCTTGTTGACGGGGTCCGCGCCGGCGGCGATGCGCGCGGCCTGGAGCTCCTTCTGCGTGGCGCGCGGCTTCAGGCGCGGCACGTAGGTCAGCACGAGCGCGCCCACGGCCGCCGTGATGAGCACGAAGGCGAGGGCCTCCACGACGATCACGTAGCGGGAGAACAGCGCGGCGGCGATGTCCTCGGGCGCGGCGGGGGCCGGTCGGTCCTGCGCGGTGATCGCGGTGCGGGAGATCACGCCGGCCAGCAGGAGCGCGACGCCGATCGCCAGGGCGAGGCCGACCCACTTCTGGCCGCGGATGGTCTCCTTGAGGTTCTCACGCTGGTCGACGCCGACGAGCATGAGGACGAACACGAAGAGCATCATGACCGCGCCGGTGTAGACGACGATCTGCACGACCCCCAGGAACGGCGCCTCGAGCGAGACGTAGGCGACGGCCAGTCCCACCATCACGAGCACGACGGCCATCGCGATGTGCACCGGCTTGCGCGCGAACAGCAGCGCGAGCGCCGGCACCACCGTGACGACGACGATGATCCAGAACAGCCAGGGCTCGATCATGCCTGAGCCTCCTTGGCGACCGTCGCGACCTTGTTCTCGGGAAGCGTCGGGTCATCGGGCCGATGCGCGCGCACCCACGCCTCCTGCTCGGGCGTGGGGCCGGTGACGACGCCGCGGTAGTAGTCCGTGTCGGTCGTGCCCGGCACCATCGGGTGCGGCGCGGCGAGCATGCCCTCGGCGAGCGGCGCGAGCAGATCCTGCTTCTCGTAGATGAGGCCCTCGCGCGTGGGACCGGCGAGCTCGTACTCGTTGGTCATGGTCAGTGCGCGCGTGGGGCACGCCTCGATGCACAGGCCGCAGAAGATGCAGCGCAGGTAGTTGATCTGGTAGACGCGGCCGTAGCGCTCGCCCGGGCTGTACTGCGCATCGGGCGTGTTGGAGTCGGCCTCGACGTAGATCGCGTCCGCGGGGCAGGCCCATGCGCACAGTTCGCAGCCGATGCACTTCTCCAGGCCGTCCGGGTAGCGGTTGAGCTGGTGCCGCC
>QGUM02000186.1:0-1920 GCA_003242455.2 Actinomycetes bacterium | reverse complement strand
AGGGCCTCGGCATCGGCCGTGCCGTAGCGACGCAGGACCAGGCGCTCGGTCTCGATGCGCGAGGGGACGGTGTACGAGGCCATGCCAGCCATGGTGCCATTCAGGACAGCCGAACTTCGCACGCACCGCTGTATGCCCGTCTGGGCCGGGCGCGTCACGGAACGGTCCCGGCGAGCCCGCACTAGGCTGGCGCCGTGACCGAGCACGCCATCGAGTTCCGCTCCGACATGACCGTGGACCTGGTGCGCGCGAGCGCGCAGGACGCCGACGTCCTCTTCGCCGCACGCGTGTCCACCAAGGGAGAGTCCTCGCTCGAGGACGTCAACGCCGACGCGTCCAAGAGCGCCGGCCTCATCAACTTCCTCATGCGCGACCGCCACGGCAGCCCGTTCGAGCACAACTCGATGACGTTCTACGTCCAGGCGCCCATCTTCGTCTTCCGCGAGTTCATGCGTCACCGCATCGCGAGCTACAACGAGGAGTCGGGCCGCTACCGCGAGCTGCGCCCGGTGTTCTACGTGCCAAGCCGTGAGCGCAACCTCGTCCAGGTGGGCAAGCCCGGCGCCTACGAGTTCGTGCCCGGCACCGACGAGCAGCACGAGGTCGTGGAGCGCGAGATCAAGGCGAGCTGCGAGCAGGCGTATGCGGCGTATCAGCGCATGCTCGATGCCGGCGTGGCCCGCGAGGTCGCCCGCGCCGTGCTTCCGGTGACGATCTACAGCTCCATGTACGTGACCATGAACGCCCGCTCGCTGATGAACTTCCTGAGCCTGCGCACGCACCGGGAGGGCACGCACTTCCCGTCCTTCCCGCAGCGCGAGATCGAGATGGTCGCGGAGAAGATGGAGGCGTTCTGGGCCGAGCTCATGCCCATGACGTACGAGGCCTTCAACAAGAACGGCCGCGTCGCGCCCTAGGCGCAGCGCGCCCGATGCCGCCGACGACAGGCTCGGCGCGAACGTCACGTCTCCGGCACCCCGCCGCTCAGCGCTAAGTTAGGCACATGACTTCAACGGCGCCTCGCTTCGGCACTCTCCTGTGCGCCATGGTGACGCCGATGCATGCCAACGGCGACCTGGATCTGGACGCCGCAAGGAACCTTGCCCGTCACCTCGTGTCCACGGGTCACGACGGCATCGTGCTGTCGGGCACCACGGGCGAGGCTCCCACGACCCACGCGCCGGAGAAGGTGGAGCTCATCCGCGCCGTGCGCGAGGCGGTCGGGCCCGATGTCATCCTGCTGTCCGGCGCCGGCTCCAACGACACCGCTCACGCGGTGCGCATGGCGGAGCAGGCGGCCGATGCCGGGGCAGACGGCATCCTCGCGCTGGTCCCGTACTACTCCAAGCCGCAGCAGCGCGGCATCGTCGCGCACCTCACGGCGATCCACGACGCGTGCGCGCTGCCCGTCATGCTCTACGACATCCCCGGGCGCACCGGCGTCGCGCTCACGGACGACTCGTATGACGAGCTCGCGGCGCTGGAGCGCGTCGTCGCCAACAAGGACGCCACCGGCAACGTCGCCGCGGCCAAGGACCGCATCGCCCGTACGGGCCTGGACTGGTACTCGGGAGACGACCCGCTCACGCTCGACTTCCTGCGCGCAGGCGCGGTGGGCGTCGTGTCGGTGTCGTCCCACATCGCCGGGCCCCAGATCAGGGCGATGATCGACGCGTTCAAGGCCGGCGATGCCACCACGGCGGAGCGCCTGCACGAGGAGCTCGCCCCCGTTCACGAAGCCATGTTCGACGGTCCCGGCGCCGTCAACGCCAAGTCCGCCATGCATCTGGCGGGCGTCATCCCGTCGCGAGCGATGCGCCTGCCGCTCGTGCCCGCCACCGACGAGGAGCACGAACTGCTCCGGACGCGCCTGACGGCCGCCGGTCTGCTCTAGTCCCCGACCCTGTCTCTTATACACAT
>QGUM02000185.1:0-1938 GCA_003242455.2 Actinomycetes bacterium | reverse complement strand
CCGGTAGCGGCTCTTGCGCTCGGCCAGATAGTCGCGGATCGCGTGGAAGTACTGGATGGCGCGCTCGATGCCGCTCGTCACCACCATCGCGCGCGCCTCGCCGCCGATCTTGTTCAGCGCCAGCACCTGCTCGTGGAAGTGGTCCACCATGATCTCGGCCTTGAGCCGGATGGCATGATCGTGGCTCTCCACGTAGCGGCGCAGCTTCTTCTTCGCACGCTTCGTATCGAACTCGGGATCGCCCTCGACCTTCTTGACGAGCTTGTAGTAGCTCTCGACCGGCGTGTAGTGCTTGAGCACGTCCAGGATGAAGCCCTCCTGGATGGCCTGCTTCATCGTGTAGCTGTGGAAGGGCCGGTGCCTGACCGTGCCATCGGCCTGCGGCTCGGGCGCGCCGAAGATCTCGAGCGTCTTGTTCTTGGGCGTGGCGGTGAAGGCGAAGTAGCTGGCGTTCGGCAGCAGCTTCTTCGCCTCCATCAGCCGATTGATCTTGTCTTCAAGGGTCTCGTCGTCCTCCTCGGCGCCGGCCGTGGAGAGCGCCATCGACAGCGCCGCCGAGGTGCGTCCGCCCTGGCTCGAGTGCGCTTCGTCGATCACGATCGCGAAGCGCCGCCCGCGGTGCTCGCTCCCGATCTCGTCGAGGATGAACGGGAACTTCTGCACCGTGGAGATGATGATCTTCTTCCCCTCGGCGAGGAACTTGCGCAGGTCGCCCGAGTGCTCGGCGTGGCCGACGGTGGCGCCGACCTGCGCGAACTGTTTGATGGTGTCACGGATCTGCTGGTCGAGAATACGACGGTCGGTAACGACGATGATCGAGTCGAAGACCGTCACGCCATCCTTCGCGAGGCCGATGAGCTGGTGCGCCAGCCACGCGATCGAGTTCGACTTGCCGCTGCCCGCCGAGTGCTGGATCAGGTAGCGCTGGCCGGCGCCGTTCTTGCGCGCGTCGGCGAGCAGCCGGCGCACCACGTCGAGCTGGTGGAAGCGCGGCCAGATCTGCACCGCCTTTTTCCTGCCGGTCTTCTCGTCCTTCGTCTCGACGATCTGCGCGTAGTTCTCGAGGATGTCGGTGAGGCTCTCGCGCGTGAGGATCCGCTTCCAGAGATAGTCGGTCTTGAGCCCGTTCGGGTTGGGCGGGTTGCCGGCGCCGTCGTTCCAGCCCTGGTTGAAGGGCAGGAACCACGAGCCCTTGCCCTTGAGGTGCGTGCAGAAGCGCACCTCGTGGTCGTCCACGGCGAAGTGCACCACGCAGCGCCCGAACTCGAAGAGCTTCTCGCGCGGGTCGCGGTCTCGCTGGTACTGCTCGACCGCGTCCTGGACCGTCTGCTTGGTCAGGCTGTTCTTCAGCTCGAAGGTGGCGACCGGCAGGCCATTGATGAAGAGCCCCAGGTCGAGCGCCCGCTGCGCCTCGTCGCGGCTGTAGCGGAGCTGCCGCGTGACGCTGAAGCGATTGGCGGCGTAGCGCTCGGCGGCCTTCATGTTGCCGGGCGACGGCGTGCCGTAGAAGAGGTCGAGGTGGTGCGGCCCGTGTTTGAGCCCCTTACGCAGCACGTCGATGGTGCCGCGCCTGCTGATCTCCCCCTGAAGACGAGCCAGGAACTTGCGCCGCGTCGGCCCGTCCCGGCCGAGGTCGAGGGCGTCGGCCACCTCCGGCTGTGTTTCGCGGAGGAAGGCCGTGAGCTGGGCGAGGTCCACGCAGTACTCGCGGTCGTAGTCCTCGGGATGCCCGCAGATCCATCCAGCGCCGTAGGCGGCCGGGCGCTCGCGGACGGCCTCGACCTCGACCGTCCCCGGATCGCAGGCCGAACCGGTCAGGGCCGTACAGATCAGCCGTTCAAGGCCACGCTCGGAGGTATCGGTGGTCATGTCTCCGCCTCCTCTATCATCTCATCGGCGTCACCAACGCCTGCGTCATCCGCGTCGCCCTCGGCCTCG
>QGUM02000184.1:0-1969 GCA_003242455.2 Actinomycetes bacterium | reverse complement strand
GATCGGATATGCCAGGCACTCCACCCTCGAGAAGTTTCTCTCTGCTCGCCCCGCCCTCGGCGGTCGCGTTCGCGATGCGGCGGAGCATCGTGTCGATCTGGCCGGGGTCGCCCGACAGCAGCTCCGCGACGCCCAGCAGCTCCGCCCGGCCCGCGAGGTCTGCCAGCGCCTGATCGATGCCGCTGCGGTGCGCGGCCTTCGCCTCCTCCAGCTCGGTTGCCGTCGGGCCGTCGGCGGCGAAGCGGGCGACCTCCTCGTGGACGGCGCGCTCGATCACGGCGAGGTCGGCGCCCGCGGGTGCGCGGACGTCGAGCGTCGCCTGGCCGCCGAGCTCGCGCGGGTCGCTCCCGCCGTCCACCTGCGCAGCGAGCCCGTCCGCCATCAGCCGCTCGCGGACGCGCGCAGCGATGCTCGGCATCGCAAGCGCGATGTGGTCGGCGTCCGCCGTGCCCCAGCCGGGCGTGTTCCAGACGACGCGGAGGCGCCGATCCCGCAGCACGCCCTCGATTCGCGCGCGCCGCGTCCCTTCCCCGCGCGCGATGCGCGGCTCGACGCGCGCCCTCGGCGGCCTGCCGGCGATGGAGCCGAAACGGGCCTCGACGCTGGCCCGCACCGCTTCCGCGTCCACGTTGCCCACGACCACGAGCACGGCGTTGCCAGGATGGTAGTGGCGCTCGTAGAAGCGCAGCGCATCGCGCAGCGTCGCCGCATCCACATCCGGCGGCGCGATGTCGAACGCGGCGTACGGGTGCCCGGCCGGGTACGTGTGCTCCAGCGTCGCCTTCAGGATCCGCAGGTCCGGCACCGGCGCGAGCCGCTCCGCCTCCCGCCGCACCTCGGCCTGGCTGCGCCGCATATCGTCCTCGGTGATCGCGGAGGCGAGGTGCGCCATGCGCTGCGCCTCGAGCCAGAGGAGCGTGTCCAGCACTTCGACGTCGGCGGTCGCGAAGAATTGCGTGTAGTCGAGCCGGCTGTTCGCGTCGTAGTCGCGCGCGCCGACCGACTCCAGAAAGTCCCAGATCCGCCTGTCGAGGCCTTCCGTGCGGCTGAAGGCGAGATGCTCGAAGAGGTGGGCGTGCCCGCGCTGTCCCGGGCCGGCGTCCTTCTCGGCGACGTGGTAGAACATGCGCACGTGGACCGCGGCCGCGCCGTCGTCCTCGTGCACGATGAGCGTCAGCCCGTTCGGCAGGGCGAAGCGCTCGAACGGGACCGCCGGCGTGTCCGGCGCGTCCGCAGCCCGCGGGGCATCACCGGCCGCGAAGCAGGCGTGCGCGGCGGCGAGGGCCATCACCAGCGTTGTGTCGCGAAGCATGCGCATAGGCTTGCCTCCCTGTGAGTGGTCGTCAGGCAAACCTCTCGTGCACCCGCCACGGCTCGCCGCGGATCACCGTCCAGTACTCGACACGCACCTCCTCGTCGATCTCGATCGGCACGCGCTCACCGTGCGGAGAACCGGGTGGACGCCGGCACGCGCCCACCCGGTCGCTTGCTCTCTATCTCCGATCCAAGCGCTGCACTTCCACCCGCTGGCGCGTACTGCGGACTCCGTCCGAGACGATGAGGTCGATCTCCGCGGCGTCGGTTGGAAGCTCCATGGAGCCGCCCCGTGCGAAGCCTAGGATGTTGCCCGTCCGTGGATCACGCGCCACGATGAGCGGATCCGCCGCCGCATCCCAGCGCAGCTCCACCATGTTCGCCACCCGCGCCGCGATCATGGGCTCGGCTTGGCCCTGAGCTGGGGCGGCAATAGGCAGCCTCGCCCGCTCGGCCACGGGCGCCCCTGGGCCAACGAGCCGCAGCCGCTCGAGCCGGTCCGGCCTGGCCATGGACGCCGGGATCGCGAAGGTGAAGTGCCGCACGTCGGCCGGGCCGTCAGCCAACACCTCGCCCGCGAAGGAAATCTCGAAGACGACATCGCCCGAAGCATCGAGCCCCTGGAGCCGGTAGGGCCCGGGACGAGCCGGCAGCG
>QGUM02000183.1:0-2001 GCA_003242455.2 Actinomycetes bacterium | reverse complement strand
GCGTTCTTGAAGATCTGCTCGAAGCCGAGGAACTTGATGATGCCGAGGTAGACGCTCGGGTGGAAGCGCAGGCCGCCCTTGTACGGACCGAGCGCCGAGTTGAACTCGACGCGGAAGCCGCGGTTGAGGCGCACCTGGCCCTGGTCGTCGACCCACGGGACGCGGAAGATGATCTGACGCTCCGGCTCGCACATGCGGGAGATGATCTCCGCATCGGCGTACTCGGGGTGCTTGGCGACGACCGGGCCCAGGCTCTCCAGCACTTCGCGCACGGCCTGGTGGAACTCGACTTCACCCGGGTTGCGTCGGACCACCTCGTCGAAGACGGGGGTCAGGCGCTCGTGAAGACGGGGCATGAGTTTCCTCTCGGTGGGAGTCCGGAGAGGGAACCCGGTGTGTGTCCGGGCCCGACCCCGGACGAACGGGATCAGATGGCGGGCTTCGCGGCGAGGATGGTGAGCGTCCGCTCGCCCTTCGGGGTCTCGAAGGTGGCCTTGTCTCCGACGTACAGGCCGTTGATGGCGGCACCCAGGGGCGACTCGGGCGAGTACACGTCGACATCCATCGACTCGTCCAGACCCAGCACGGAACGCGAGCCGAGGACGAAGTCGATGGTGGTGCCGTCGTCCTCGAAGCGCGCGGTGATGCGCATTCCCGGCTCGACGAGACCGTCGTCCGGCTTGCTCTCCGCCCGTGCCTTCTTCAGCAGCTCGCGCAGCTCGACGACTCGTGCCTTCTGGGCGTCGTCGAGCTCGCGGCCGGGTGCCGTCAGCGTCTCGAGCTCCTCCTGCAGTCGCGCAAGCGCGGCCGGGGTCATCCACACGACGTCAGCGGTCATGATTCCGACTCCTTTCCTGAGGTCCTGACAGACATAAGCACTCACCTTACCGCCCGAAGGTCCCGCGTCTGTCGATTCATGCATGGACCCAACTCCTGCGGGCGCCCCGAGCGTCCCCCTAGCATGAGCGCCATGACGATCACGAGCACCGCGTCCCTTGTCCGCCTGCGCCTCGCGGTGCTCGCGGCCGTCCTCCTCGTCGCATCGGCCCTCCTGGCGGGCTGTTCCGCTGGCGGCTACACGGACTCCGCCGGCGCGCCCATGGAGGCGTATGCGCCCGCGGACTACGACGCCGAGCCCGGCGGGGAGCTCGCGGCCGGCGACGGGCCCGGCGCGTACGCGGATTCGAGCCGGGCGCTCATCGTCACGGGCAGCCTGTACATGACGGTGGACGACCCCATCGCCGCCGCCGATGCCGCGGCCGGCATCGTCCAGGCCGCCGGGGGCCGCATCGACGCCCGCAGCGAGCGCTCGCCCGACGAGTGGTACGGCGGCTCGGCCGCGCTGACGCTGCGCATCCCGGCGGCCACGCTCGAGGCGGTCGTGGACGAGCTGCGCGCGCTCGGCACGGTCGACGAGTACACCACGAACGCCGTCGACGTCACCACCGAGGTGCGCGACCTCGACGCCCGCATCTCGACCCTGCGCGCCTCCACGGAGCGCATCGAGGCGCTCCTGACGCAGGCCGAGGACATCTCCGACATCATCCAGCTCGAAGACGAGCTCGCCCGCCGTCAGGCCGAGCTCGAGAGCCTCGAGGCCCGTCAGCGCGGCCTCGACGACGAGGTGTCGTACTCCACGATCTACCTGTCGCTCACGACCGAGCCCGTGGTCTTCGTGGACGATGCGCCCAAGACGTTCCTGGACGGCCTCAAGGCCGGCTGGGACGGCCTCGTGAGCTTCCTGTCCTGGGCGCTCGTCGCGCTCGGCGTGCTGCTGCCGTGGCTCGTGCTGATCGGGATCGTCGTCGCTGCCATCGTGTGGATCGCGAAGTCCCGCCGCCGCGCCAGGGCGGAGCGAGCCGCATCGGTCGCCGCCGGGGTCGCGGGCGCGGGCACGGGCGGAGGCGCCGGATCAGTCGCGGCGGCGCCGACGCTGCCCCCCTCGGCGAAGGTCGCACCTGTCGAGCCAGCCGCGCCGACCAAGCCCGCACCCAAGAAGCC
>QGUM02000081.1:0-8773 GCA_003242455.2 Actinomycetes bacterium | reverse complement strand
CCGCGAGCGGGCAGGACGGCGCAGGCGCTGGCGGGCGGGACTGTGCAGGCGCGGGACCGCGCGGGGTGATACTGACGTGATGAGCGACTACCAGATCACCGAGATCGGCCCCCTTGACTCCTGGCGCGACCACGTGGGCGGCTTCCTCCCCACCTCGACGCGCGAGGGACGCCGCGTCGTGGACCACGAGCTGACGATGCAGTACGTGGGCATGACCGCCAACGCGCTGGCGCCGGGGGAGCAGGCCGGATACTGGCACCGCCACGCCAAGGTCGAGGAGCTGTACGTGTTCCTCGAGGGCCGCGGCCAGATGGGCCTCGACGACGACGTGGTCGAGGTGGGTCCGGGCACGGTCGTGCGCGTGGGGCAGGGCGTGTGGCGCACGTGGCGCGCGCTGCCGGACTCGCCGGGCGAGCTGCGCTGGCTGTGCATCCGTGCCGGCGGCTACGAGCTCCCGCACCTGCCCGACGACAGCGAGCGCGGTCCCGACCGGCCGATGCCGTGGTGACGTCGTGAGTGCATCGGTGACCTTCAGCGGCGCGATGGGCGGGAGGAGCAACAAGGCCCGCATCATCGTGCCGCCCGAAGCCGTGGCCGAGCTGGGCGCTGGCGACGAGCCCCAGGTGGACGTCGACGTGAACGGCTACCGCTACCGCAGCCAGATCCGCTTCCAGCACGGCGTGCACTTCGTGAGCCACACGGTGCCGATGCGCAAGGAGTCCGGGCTCGCGATCGGCGATGCGATCACGGTGACGCTGACGGTCGTGCCGTAGGCGGCCGGCCGACACCCTCGCTTTTCGCTGTTTCAGGAATCCTGAAAACAGCCGAACGTCACACAGCGGCCGAGGCGTGGTCGGGTGAGGCGCGATCGGGTGAGAGGCGGGACCGCCCACCCCACCTAGCCCATCGTCACCGTGAGCACCGCGCCATCGCGCAGCGCTTCGACGGGCACCAGCGCCCCGCGCCGCTCGTCGTCCGGCAGCTCGACGGCCTTGCCGTCCACGGCCACGGACTTCACTCCCGTCGCGACGCCCAGCTCGTTGACCACGTTGATCGTGAGGTTCATCCCGCGGAAGCGGCGCGTCACCTGGTAGCCGTCCCAGCCCTCGGGCAGGCACGGGTCGATACGCAGCCCGGCGAGCTCGGGGCGGATGCCCAGGATGTGCTGCGTCACGCCGATGTACGTCCACGACGCCGTGCCCGTGAGCCACGGGTTGCGGGCCTGGCCGAAGCGCGGCGACTCGGGGCCGTGCGTGAACTGGCAGTACACGTAGGGCTCCACCTGGTGGATCTCCGCCTGGTCGTTGTAGCGGGCCGGCAGGTAGGCGCGGTAGTACTCGTAGGCGCGGTCGCCGCGACCCAGGATGCCCTCGGCGACGATGGTCCACGAGTTCGCGTGGCAGAAGATGCCGCCGTTCTCCTTGTGGCCCACGGGGAACACGAGCAGGGACAGCCCCACGCCCGGCACCTCCTTGGTGTGCGCGGGGGCGCACAGCGCGACGCCGTGCTCAGAGAAGAGCCGCTCGTGCACGGAGTCCATGGCGCCGATGGCCCGGGCCTCGGGCACGACGCCCGAGATCGCGGCCCACACGTTCGGCTCCAGGTAGATCTTGCCCTCGTCGAGCTCGTCAGAGCCCAGCTTGGCTCCCGTCGCGGAGATGCCGCGGATGTACCACTCGCCGTCCCAGGCCGCCTCGAGCGCGGGCTGCAGCGACTCGAGCACCGAGCGCGCCCAGGCCGCGTCCTCGTCCCGTCCGCTCAGCTCGGCCAGCTCGGCGACGATGCGGCAGCCGTTGGCCATGAGGAAGGTCGAGAACATCGACTCGCCCGTGGTGCCGAACTGGATGCAGTCGTTCCAGTCGGCCTGCAGGCCCTGGACCAGGCCGTTCGCGCCCAGGTGGTCGAGCGAGAACTGGATAGCCTGCCGCAGATGCTCGAAGACGGTCGCCTCGCCGTGGTCGGCGTAGGGCAGGACCGTGTCGAGGTAGGACAGGTCGCCGGTCTCGTAGACGAAGTTCGCCACGGTGATGGGCAGCCACAGCGGGTCGTCCGAGCGGTACTGCTCCACGGTCGGCGTCGCCTCATGCCCGGGCCTGTGCGTGAGCGGCTTCACGAGCGGCATCGCGCCGCCTTCGGCCGTCTGCCCGGTGAGGATCATGTCCAGGCGCTCGCGGACGGCATCGGGAATGGCGTGGGTCACGGCGAGCATGTCCTGCACCGTGTCGCGGTAGCCCAGGCCGTCGCGGTCGCCGGCCTCGATGAGCGAGACGCCGCGCGACCAGTTGAACGTCATGTGCGTCTGGTACGCGTGCCAGACGTTGATCATCGAGTTGAGCTCGCTGTCCGGTGTCGCGACCTGGAGCGGGGCCAGGAACGCGCGCCACGTCTCGCGGATCTTGGCGAGCTCCTCCTCGACGCGCTCGGGGGTGCCGTACTCCGCGAGGATCTCCCGGCCAGGGCGATGCACGATGCCGTTGCGGTCGTCCCATTCGGCGTCCGTCGCGCCCACGCCCAGCATGTAGATGACGTGCCGCGTCTCGCCGGGGGCCAGCTCGAGTCGGGCCTGGATGCTCGCGCACGCGTTGTCGCCCACAGTCTGCGTGCCGCCGCACTCGCCGCGCTCGACGGCGAGCGGAGCGGACGGCGTGCGGTACGGGCCCAGGAAGGCGTCACGGTCGGTGTCGAAGCCCACCGGCTCGGCTCCCGCCATGCCGAACCACAGCTCGGCGAACGCCGTGCGCGTGGAGTTGGCTCGGCGGATCATGCCCTCCTTGTACTCGCACACCACGACGTACTGGGAGTACTGCAGGTTCTCCAGGTCCTGGCGGTAGTTCCACTCGTTGGCGAGCTCCGCGTAGGAGAAGACGGAGATGGTGCGCGGCTGATCGGTGGTGTTCGTGACCTTCACCGACCAGTACTCGAAGGCCTGGCCCTCGGGGATGAAGTACGTCGCCTCCGACTCGATGCCGCGGTAGGAGGAGTGGAAGATCGAGTAGCCCAGGCCGTGGCGCACCGTGGACTTCTGCTGGCCCTCAGCAGGCTCGCCCTCGACGCACAAGGGCTTGCCCACGGGCTGCCACGACGCGGACCAGAAGTCGCCGTCGGCGTCGTCGCGCAGGTAGACGAAGCGACCGGGCTCGTCTTGCGGGACGCCGTTGAAGCGGAAGCGCAGCACGCGCCCCGAGCCGCCGGACTTGTAGAAGGAGTAGCCGCCGGCGTTCTGCGTGATGATGCCGCCGTAGAGGCGCGAGCCCAGATAGTTGGACCACGAGCGGGGAGTGTCCGGGCGAGTGATGACGTACTCGCGTGCCTCGTCGTCGAAATGGCCGAACTGCATGGCTCCTCCTTGAAACCCACGGTGCCCGCGCGGTGAGAGCGCTTGCGGGATGCGGAGCAAGCCTAGTCGGAGCGGCTACCCCAGTTCTGCCGCCATCTCCTTGGAGCGGCGCGCGGCGGCCGCGGCGCCGGCGGAGATGACTCCCTGCAGGCCAGCGTCCTCCATCGCCTTGAGCGCGGCCAGCGTGGTGCCGCCCGGGGAGGAGACGCGCTCACGCAGCGTCTTGGGCGTCTCGCCCGAGTGCTGCAGGAGGTGCGCGGCGCCCACGAAGGTCTGCGCGGCCAGCTGCGTCGCGAGGACGCGGTCCAGGCCCTGGGCGACACCCGCCTCCGTGAGCGCCTCCACCATGGCGAAGAAGTACGCCGGACCGGAGCCGGACACCGCGATGACGGCGTCGATCTGCTCCTCGTCCACGACGACCACCAGGCCCGTGGCGCGCAGCATGGCGCCCACGAACTGGATGTCGGCATCGGTCGCGTTGGCGCCCTTGGCGATCGCGGTCGCCCCACGCGCGACGATGGCCGGGGTGTTGGGCATGGCGCGCACGACGCGCACGCCGTCGCCCAGGCGCGCCTCGTAGAACGATGCGGGCAGGCCCGCGGCGACCGTGAGGATGAGGTGCCTGGGCGTGACGAGCGGCTTGATCTCCTCCAGCACCGCGGCGGCGTCCTGCGGCTTGACCGCGACGACCACCACATCGGCGCCCTCGACGGCCTCGAACGCCGTCGTGGTCACGATGACGCCGTGCGACTCGCGCAGCTGGGCGGCGCGGCCCGAGTCCTTCTCGGCCACGGTGATCTGGGACGAGGCCCAGCCGGCCGTGCGCAACGCGGTGACGATGGTGGAGCCCATGACACCGCCGCCCAGGACGGCGACGTTGGGGATGCTCGCGGGGGCGGCCGAGGTGTCGTTCATGCGCCCAGGCTAGCGCGCGCGGCCTAGAGGCCGAAGTACGCGTAGAACTGCTCGACCTCGTCGGCGGGGCCCTCCAGGATGAAGACGCTGGTTCCGTTGGACCATACGACGGCCTTGTCTGCGCCGGAGGTCACGATCGCGCGCTCGCCCACGGGCTGGCCAGCGACCGTCACCGCGTGGCGGTCCGCGGATCCCTCGCTCCAGGCTGCGTACGCCGTCGCCGCCTCGTCCTCGGTGTAGAACTGGTACGCGTCGACGGTGAAGCGGGCCTCGCCCGTCGCCTCGCCGTAGGTGAGGACCACGTGCTCCGCGGCGCGCGCGGGCAGTGACGTGTCGCCCAGGACGGGGACGATCTCGTAGGCCGTCAGCGCGAACGTCGAGATCTCCGTGGGCATGCTCGCCAGGAACGGGCTGTCGTCCTCGATCGTCACCGCCTCGATGGTCGGACCGGGAGGCTCCTCCGTGACGACGGGTGCGGGCAGGATGATCGGGTCGGGCTTGAGGAACAGCAGGTAGACGCCCACTCCCAGGCCGGCGGCCACGACCGCGCCGATGACGATCCACAGCCACACGGGCACGCGCCGTCCCTTCGTGACGGGAACCGGCTCGCTCGGCGGCGGGCTCGGAGGCGTGGCGGGCACGGCGGGTGTGCCGGTCACGGGAGACGTCTCGGCCTGCGCCGATCCGGGGGTGTCGCTCACTGCGTCTGCCTCCAAGGCCTTCTCACCTGCGCGCGGGGGCAGCTCCTCCGCGACGTCGGACCATGCCGTGAAGGATGTCGGAGCCTTGGGCACCGGCGCAAGTGCGTCGAGCGCGCTCGCCTGCGCAGACGCGGGCGTCGCCCCGAGCGCCGACGCGCCCGATGCCGTCCCCAGCGCCGACGCGGCGCCGGCCGCCGTGGCCGAGGCGGCGACCGCCGCGAGGGCGGATCCGTCTGACACCGTGCGGCGCGGAGCGGGTCCGATGCCCTTGACGACGGGCGGGCCGAGGCCGCGGCGGACGGGGCGGCCGCCGCGCATCTCCGGCTTGGCGGCCGGCTCGGGCTCGCCCTCCTCACGGTCCTCAGCCTCCGCATCGGCCGCGGGCTTGGCACCGGGTCCCCGGCGCGGGGCTGTGGCGAAGCGCGGCACGAACTCCTCGACCTCGAACTCCGGCAGGGCATCGGCGATGGGGGCGATCGGGATGCCCGATGCCGGCGTGCGCGCCCCCGCGGCGTCGAGCAGCGCGGTCATCGCGGCGGACTCGCCCAGGGCGCGCACGGGGTCCACGGGCTCATCGAGCTCGTCGAACGGCGACGGATCGCCGGGACTCCACGTCGCGAGCTGGGAGAACGGGGTGACGGTCGCGGCCGTCGGCAGGATCTCGTTCGCGGGCGGCGGCTGGACGGGTCGGATGACCTCCGGCTCGTCGACCTCGACGGGGCGAGGAACGCGAGGGCTGCGCACGGGCGACATGTGCGCGCGCCGCAACGGCTCGATGGGCACGGCAGACGAGCCCTCGGCGAGCGAGGCGTCGACGCTCACGGGACGCACGGGCGCCCACGCGTCCTGCGGGCTGGGAGACGTCGGCTCGTCGGCGGCTCCTGTCGCGGGCTGGGCGGGAGCGTCGGCGTCGGGCTCGATTGCCTCGGGTGCGATTGACTCGGATGAGGCCGATGCAGGCGCGTCCTGAGCATCCGCCTCCTGGTCGCCGTTGACCGGCAGCCACGGCGAGGGGCGAGGGGCGTCCGACATAGGAAAAAGACTACGGCCCGAGTGCCTGAGACGTCCTTGTCAGCGGGCCCGGATAGCGTGGGCGCATGGCCACCGCGCGCAAGACCCTGCCCGGATATCGGTGCACGGAATGCGGGTGGACCGCGGTGAAGTGGGTGGGCCGGTGCGGCGAGTGCCAGGCGTGGGGCACGGTCGTGGAGGCCGGGGCCCCGGCTGCCGGGCCCGCCACCAAGGTCACGCGGGTCACCACGCCCGCCACACCCGTCACGGAGGTCGCGGCCACTGCATCGGCGCGGCACGCCACCTCGGTCGCGGAGCTCGACCGCGTGCTCGGCGGCGGCCTGGTGGCCGGCGCCGTGATCTTGCTCGCGGGCGAGCCGGGAGTGGGCAAGTCCACCCTGCTGCTCGAGGTGGCGGCCCGCACCGCTCGCACGGGGCGCACCGTCCTCTACGTCACGGGCGAGGAGTCGGCCGGCCAGGTACGCCTGCGCGCCGAGCGCATGAACGCGCTCGAGCCCGGCGTGCTGCTCGCAGCGGAGACGGATCTGGGCACCGTGCTCGCGCACATCGCCGACGTGGAGCCCGACCTGCTGCTCGTCGACTCGGTCCAGACCCTTGCATCGGCCGATGTGGACGGCACCGCGGGCGGCGTGAGCCAGGTGCGCGAGGTGGCGGCCTCGCTCATCCAGGCCGCCAAGACGCGGGGCGTGCCGCTCATCCTCGTGGGCCACGTGACCAAGGACGGCTCGGTCGCGGGACCGCGCATCGTCGAACATCTCGTGGACGTGGTGTGCCAGTTCGAAGGCGACCCTCACTCCCCGCTGCGCATGCTCCGCGCCGTCAAGAACCGCTTCGGCTCGGTGGACGAGGTGGGCTGCTTCCAGCTCGTCGACAGCGGCATCGAGGAAGTTGCCGACCCGTCCGGCCTGTTCCTGTCGCGGGACACGTCGGTCCCGGGCACGTGCGCCACGATCACGCTGGACGGCAAGCGTCCGCTGCCCGCGGAGATCCAGGCCCTGGTGGCGCCGAGCGCGCTCGCGAACCCCCGTCGGGCCACGTCGGGCATGGACTCCTCGCGCGTCGCGATGATCCTCGCGGTGCTGCAGCGGCGCGTGGGCCTCGCGGTGGCCACGGACGACGTGTACGTGTCCACGGTCGGCGGCGCGCGGGTCACCGAGCCCGCGGCCGATGTCGCCCTCGCCCTGGCCCTCGCATCGGCACGCATGGACCGGCCCGTGCGCGCAGGCTGGGCCGCGGTGGGCGAGGTGGCGCTCTCGGGAGCGGTGCGGCCGGTGCGGGCGCTGAGCCAGCGCATCGGCGAGGCGGCGAGGCTGGGCTTCACCGACATCATCGTCCCCGCGGCAGGGGCGAGCCCTCGCGAGACGGCGGGCATCCGCGTCCACCCGGTGGCGACGCTTGCCGAGGCGGCCGCCGCGGCGATCCCGCGCGGCGAGTGAGCTACTGCAGCTCGAACTGCACGGCCTCAGCCGTGATGCCCTGGAGCGTGACCGCGGCCTTGTAGTAGCCCGGTCGAGGGGTCGCGGTCACCGTCGCGCACTCGGGGGCGCTGCGCTGGCGGTTCCACGTCAGCTGGAACATCTCGTCGGGCGCGTCGGGCTGGAGGATCAGCTCGCGCTCGTTGATGGTCGCGTCGTTGGGGCAGTCGAGCGAGGAGAAGATGCGGTCGCTGCCGGAGGTGATGTGCAGCTCCGAGTTGGCGTTGGTGATCGCGAGCTTGCACGGCGTGATGCCGGTCATCTCGATCTTCACGTCGAACACGGGCAGCGAGCCGGGCGCGACGGAGAACGGGTTGGGCGTCGCCGTGATCGCCACGTCGCCCTCCTCGCACGGACGGTTGGGATCGGCGGCGCCGAGCACGCCGAGCGTGGGCGAGGCCGAGGGCGAGACGGTCGCGGACGCGGTGGACTGGCCCCCGCCGGGGTTGTCGCCGCCGCGGGGAGCGGTGATGAGGAAGTACAGGACGACGATGACGAGGACCAGAACGCCCAGCACGACGATGCGACGGCGCCAGTAGACCTCGGGCGGCAGATCGCCGACCGGACGGCGGACACCCTCCATTGCGTCACCTCCTCGCGTCTTCCCCACGGTAGCCCCGCAGAGCGCTGGTTCAATGAAGCCATGCCGCGCGCGTTGCACACTCTGTCGCCAGCATCGGCCAATACGCCCGATGCCAGGGACGATGCCGAGCGCGTCCGGCTCGTCACCGACTGGTACCGACGCCATGCGCGCGACCTGCCCTGGCGGTCGCCCGACTGCTCCGCCTGGGGTGTGCTCGTGAGCGAGGTGATGCTCCAGCAGACCCCGGTCGCCCGCGTCCTTCCCGTGTGGCTCGACTGGATGGGGCGCTGGCCCACGCCCGAGGCGCTGGCCCGGGCCGGGCAGGCCGAGGCGGTGCGCGCATGGGGTCGGCTGGGCTACCCCCGCCGAGCCAAGCGGCTGTGGGAGTGCGCGGTCGCGATCGTCGAGCGCCACGGCGGCGAGGTGCCGCGCGGGCGCGACGAGCTGCTCGCCCTGCCGGGCATCGGCGACTACACGGCCTCCGCGATCGGGGCCTTCGCGTTCGGGCAGCGGACCGTCGTCATCGACACGAACGTGCGCCGCCTGCTCGCGAGGGCCTGGAGGGGACGGGCGGGTGCGGCGCCGAGCATCACGCGCGCGGAACGCGAGCTCGCAGAGCGTGTCGCCCCTGCTGAGCCGTGCGCGGCCGCGACATGGGCCGTCGCGTCGATGGAGCTGGGCGCGCTCGTGTGCACGGCACGCTCCCCGCGCTGCGAGGCTGGCTCTTATA
>QGUM02000182.1:0-2005 GCA_003242455.2 Actinomycetes bacterium | reverse complement strand
CGTCGACGGCGATGCTCACCGAATACTCCCAGCCGCGGCCGTTCTTGCGGCGAGTGAGCTTGCACTGCTTGAGTTTCGCGGTCTCCGGAAGCTCGTGCCAATTGCCCAGCTTCGCCCGGAACCGCACCCACCCGTCTAACAGGCGCATCTCGACGATCCACCACGGCCGGCCACGTTCAACGATCCGGAAGCCGCCCGCATCCGCAGAGATCGTGCACGGGTCATCCCAACGCGGGCGCTTCCACGAGGCGGCAACCCCGGCTTTGCGCTGTTGGATCACCGCCTTTCGCGCGGCATCGACGCTGGCGATCAGCGCATTCCAGGTGCCCCAGTAGATGCGCCGATCCGCGTAGAGCTTGGCCCGGTACGCCTCACGGCGAGTGAGTCGAGTGCGCCGCTTCGCGCACCGTTCGGCGAAATCCTCGTCGGTCTCGCCGGCCTTCCGCCTGGGCGCGCCTCGTTCCGGGGCGTCCGGGTCCACACCGTCGCCCCAGAGCAGAGCTTCCCTCCAACGCGGGTCCGCGTCTCGCTGCTTGCGTAGCTCAGTGAGACGACTTCGCAGAGCGGCCATCAGGTCGGCCCGCTCGCGCGGCTTCCACGAGCCAGCGCTAGCGCGTTCCGCCCGGCGCTGGCGACGCCAGAGGATCGCGATCAGGCGCGCAACGCGACGAATCCCAGGCGCGCACTGCTCGGCGACCTCATCGAGGAGGCGTTGGTGCTGGTCCTCGAAATCGAGGAGACGATGGTGAGTCCAGCGCGCGGCCCGATATTCCGCGTCGAGCTCTTCGTGCCCCGACACGATCTTGGCGGGGCGATGCATGCATTTCATCGGTCAGCCTCCGGAGTCTTCACGTGCCGAATCGTCGGCACCACGCCGCCAACCCCGACAAGCGTCGGATGGATCCATAGCAGCTTATGCTGCGAGTGCTTCGGGCCGTACGCCTGATTCCGCCAGTGGGCGCGACGGACGTGCGGTCGTGGCCCGCGGTGCGTCCCAGCTACGGCGGCCTCGCGGGCCTCCCGTAACGCCTTCCCGAGGCCGAACCCCGTCTCGTAGACCTCGAGCCCACGTGCCGGCGGCATGCGCCCGTTGCGCAGCTGTGGGCGCCCCGGAGGGCGCTTCACGCCGCGCGTCGGCCGGAGCTCAGCGTCACCAGCGCAGAGGTACAGCAGGACGGAGACCAGCGGAGCTGCCAGGTTAGCGATCGGCGCGACGTGCTCCGCGCCAAGAGCGATCGGCAGCCCGAGCGATCCCGCCCGAGAGCTCGCGTGCGCGACAAAGGCCGCCACCGATGCCTCGATGGTTCCGCCGAGGTGCAGCGCGAGCGGCAGGAAGCCATCGTGTCGGTCGAGCAGCAGACGGAGCTCAGTCTCCTCGGTGTTCGCGTCCCATTCGAGGTGAGCGAAGAATCCGAGCGCGCCCGTGCTCTCCGGTAGCTCGACGTACACGCACCACTCGGGTAGCCGCAGGAGGTGATCGGTAGGCAGGTCGCCTGTCACCGGAGTCTCGAGCAGCTCGGCCAAGAGCGTCGCATCGAATCGATAGATCCCCTGAGTCGGGCGCCATGCTGCCAATGCCGCCACCCGCGCGATTTCGAGCGAGCGAGCCAGCGGCACCACGCCGCCACCACTCACGATCGAATAAGCGGCCGCCATGGGGCAGTGGCACCAGGAGGGCCAGTCCGGGAGATCGCTGCCGCGCATGGCAAGAAAGCGATCGTACCGCTGCCACAACCCGGGGTAGTCTCGGGAGACGGATTCCAAATGATCAATGGGGCGAGGTCGCATCGTGGGTCTCTCTCTTGTCGCGTCGGCACCATCACCGTCGATGGGGTGGTAGCGGGTGGTTGAGTCGTTCCTGGAAATGCGAAAGCAACGACTCAAGCAGCCCCTGGCGGTTGGTGTTGGACCTGTAAGCGTCGCTTACAGGTTGCCGGACGGGACATGATGGCTCAGCCACCGTCTCCCCCCTCTAGTTGCGTCGCGCTCTGCTCGCGCGCCTCCG
>QGUM02000080.1:0-8875 GCA_003242455.2 Actinomycetes bacterium | reverse complement strand
AGTACGCGGCCTGCTCGGCGATCTCGGGCGTGCGGATGGAGCCGTGCCACACGAAGGGCGGCACGTCGTCGAGCGGGCGCGGCGTCGAGGTGAAGCCCTGGAGGGGGGTGCGGAAGCTGCCCTCCCAGTCCACGACGTCCTCGCGCCACAGGCGGTGCAGCAGGTTGTAGTTCTCGAGCGCCAGAGGCAGGCCCCGGCGGATGTCCTGGCCGAACCACGGGTACACGGGCGCGGTGTTGCCGCGGCCGAGCATGAGGTCCATGCGCCCCTTGGTGAGGTGCTGGAGCATCGCGTACTCCTCGGCGAGGCGCACCGGGTCGTTCGTGGTGATGAGCGTCGTGGACGTGCTCAGCAGGATCCTCTCGGTCTGCGCGCCGATGTAGGCGAGCAGCGTCGTGGGGGACGAGGAGAAGAACGGCGGGTTGTGGTGCTCGCCGATCGCGAAGACGTCGAGGCCCACCTCTTCCGCATGCTTGGCTATGCGGACGATCGCGTCGATGCGCTCGGCCTCGGACGGCGTGTAGCCGGACACGGGGTCGCGAGTGATGTCGCTGACGGACATGATGCCGAACTGCATGGGATCCTCCTGCGGTCAATACATGCGTATGCATCTATCAACGCGCCAGGCCGGCATCTATTCCCGGGCGTGGACCGCCTTCTGGTTCGACAGCACTCCGGACAGCAGGATGATCGAGATCCCCGCCACGGGGACGATGACGAGGCCGACGCGCAGATCGGTGGCGTCGGCGATCGCGCCCACGATGGGCGGGCCCAGCAGGAAGCCCATGCGCAGCATCCAGCTGACGATCGTCAGCGCGGTGCCGGGACGGAAGCCGGGCAGCTCGTCGGCGCCGTGCATCGCCGCGGGAACCGTCGTCGCGACGCCCAGGCCCGCGAGCGCGAAGCCCACGATGGTGAGCGGGATCGACGGGAACAGGAGCGCGACGCCCATGCCCACCGTCGTCACCGCGCCGCCGACGCGAGCCACGAGCCGCTGGCCGTAGAGGTCCACGAGGCGGTCGCCCAGGAAGCGGCCCAGGAAGTGCAGGGCCATGAGCGCCACGAAGCCCATCGCGGCGAGCGTGGGGCCGGCGCCCAGGTAGTCCCGCAGGTAGGACGCCGACCACGATGCGCCCGCGTCCTCGACCCACGTGCCCGCGATGGACACGAGGCCCAGGGCGATGAGGATCGCCCACACGCGCGGCGGGACGCGGCGCAGCCCGCCCGCCGACGCGTGAGCCTCATCGCCGTTCGTGTCCTTGCCGGGAAGCAGCATCGGCCACGCGGTCGCGAGGATCGCGATGACGATGACGGTCATGATCGTCATGTGCAGCTCGGCCGGGATGCGCAGTCCCGCCGCGCCACCGCCCATGAGGCCGCCGAGCACGGCGCCGATGCTCCACGTCGCGTGGAAGCCGTTGAGCATCGACTTGCCAGCGGCGCGCTGCACCCGCAGGCCGTGGGAGTTCTGCGCCACATCGGTGATCGCGTCGAAGGCGCCCATGACGAACAGCGCCGCCGCCAGCGCCCACCAGGTCGGAGCCGCGGCCGCGGCGATGCCGGCGCACGCCATGAGGATCGTCGTGCCCACGGCGACGATGCGCGAGGTCAGGCGGCGCACGACCATGCCCGCGAGCAGGCCCAGGAGGATCGCGCCCGCGGGGCCGCACGCGACGGCGAGGCCGAACTGTCCGTAGGAGATGGCGAGCTCGTCGCGGATCTCGGGGTAGCGGGGGACCAGATTGGCCCACACGAGTCCGTTCGTGAGGAACAGCAGGGTCACACCGATGCGCGCGTTCCTGAGCGAGCGATCCGCCACAGAGCAGTCCTTTCGCAACTGAATTGGACAGTCAGCGTAACGCCTGGGCAAGGGACTCTCGTCACGCGTCCCGAACCGGGACCCTCGTCCCGGAAAAGGTCCCGGGACCGGTCATAGCGTTCTGAGTGACGCCACAGCCGGCGTTGGCTCTCCGGGCCACAAGCCGGGGGCGCATCCGAAGGAGAGATCATGGCAAAGACAGTCACCGACGAGCAGGTCACGACCGAGGTCGTCAAGGAGCGCAAGCTCGGCCCCGTCTTCCTCAGCATCACCCGCATCGGGATCGGGTTCATCTTCCTGTGGGCCTTCCTCGACAAGCTCATCGGCCTGGGCTTCAGCACCTGCCGTGACGCAGAGACCAAGGCCGTCGACGTGCTGTGCGAGAAGGCGTGGCTCTCGGGCGGTGCCATCACCAAGGGCTACCTGGGCTCCTCGTCCGGCCCGCTCGCAGACCTCTTCAAGAGCCTGGGCGACCAGCGCTGGACTGACTGGGCGTTCATGCTCGGCCTCCTGGGCATCGGCCTGGCCCTGATCCTGGGCATCGGCACCAAGATCGCCGCGTGGTGCGCGGCGGCCATGCTCGGCATGATGTACGTCTCGCACGCCTGGCCCGGCGTCGGCGGCAACACCACCAACCCCTTCCTCGACGACCACGTCCTGTACGCCACCGCGGCGGTCGGCATCGTGTACGTCGAGCTCGCACGGCAGTCGATCGGACTCGGCAAGGTCTGGCGCACGCTGCCGATCGTGAAGAAGAACACCTGGCTCGTCTAGGACCCTCCCCATCGGGGCCGGCACCCTCGCGGTGTCGGCCCCCTGGTGTGTCCGGGGTCCGGCGCGGGGAAGCCGCGCCTCGCCGAGCGCGCGCTGGGGATCGTCAGGCGCCAGCCCTGGCTCGTCTGACGGCCTCCATGTGAGCAAGGTTTGCGTCGTGCAGGGCGAGCATGCGCTGCACGGTCGCCGACCACGGGAAGGCCTCGGCGCGCTCGCGGGCGCGGGCGCGCCGTTGCGCCTCGGGCTGTGCGAGGAGGGTGCGCACGGCCTGAGCGAACTCCTCCGGGGTGCGGGCGGCGATTCCGGCGTCGCCGACCACCTCGGGAAGCGCCGAGGCCGCGTTGACGACCACCGGAGTGCCCGAGGCGAGCGCCTCGAGCGCCGCAAGGCCGAAGGTCTCGATGGGGCCGGGAGCGATGACGACGTCGGCCGTGGCCAGGAGCGCGGCGACGCGCTCGCGCTCGGGCACGAATCCCAGGAACGTCACGGGCAGGCCCCGCGCGAGGCTGCGGACGCTCGCCTCGATCGCGCCTGTGCCTGCGCTCACGAGCCGCACGTCCACCCCGGCCGCTGCGAGCTCGCGTACGGCCTCGATCGCAAGGCTCGGTCGCTTCTCCGCGCTCAGCCGCGATGCCATGACGAGCAGCGCCGTGTCGGCGGGCGCGAGCTCCGCGCGCAGCCGGGAGGAGCGGTTGCGAGGGTGGAAGCGCTCCAGGTCCACGCCGAGGGGGATGAGGCGCGTGGGCAGGCCGATGCGGCGGAACTCCTCGGCGGCGAACTCCGTCGTGCACACGATCGTCGCGAAGCGGCGGACGGTGCCGCGGTTGTGCGCGTCGGCGAGGCGACGGATCGGCACGATCCGGCGCAGCCGCTCGGGCACCACGGAGGCGAGCACGCCGTCGGCCCGCTCGTGAGCGAAGAACACGGAGGGGATCCCGCGCCGCAGGGCCCAGCGTCCGAGCGAGCGCAGCGTGGTGCGGTCGGACACCTCGAGGACGTCCGGCTCGAACTGCGCGAGCGCCGCGCGCACCCGCCTCACTGCCGTGATCGCGCGGTAGCCGCCGGTGAAGGGCACCCGCGGGGCGCGCAGGGTGAGGCGACGCCCGTACGGCGTGGACTCGTCGGCGTCGTGCGGGCCCGGGACGATGAGCAGAACCTCGTGCCCGGCGCGCAGATAGCCCTCGCCGAGCGCGTGCATCGCGGTGCGCAGGCCCCCCGACGTGGGCCCGTAGAAGTTGGCGATGTGCGCGATCCTCATGCGGTCCTCGTCTGTCCCAGCTGGCCGCGCTCGCGGCGAGCCTCGTCGTAGTAGCCCATGAGCTGCTCGCACACGGACTGCCAGGTGCGTCCCTCCACGGAGGCCCGCGCGGCCTGCGAGGCCTCCGCGCGGCGAGCGGGGGAGTCGACGAGCTCCCGCACGGCGGCCGCGAGGGCGTCGGCGCGGCCGGGTTCGTAGAGGATGCCCGTCTGCTCGGTCACGAGGTCGATCGGCCCCCCGCGTCGCGGGGCGACCACCGGCACGCCCGATGCGAGGGCCTCCTGGATGGTCTGGCCGAAGGTCTCGAGCTCGCCAGGGCTGACGAAGACGTCGAAGCTCGCATATGCCCGTGCGAGCTCGTCCCCGCTGAGGAATCCGGTGAAGTGCGCACGCGGCAGCAGCGCCTCGAGACGCGCGCGCTCCGGCCCCTCGCCCACGACGACGAGCGAGACGCCCGGCGCATCGGCGATCGCCGCGAGGTCCTCGACGCGCTTCTCCGCCGCGAGGCGGCCCACGTAGCCCACGACGACCTCGCCGTGCGGCGCCCACGCGGAGCGGAGGTCGGCGTCACGGCGGGAGGGGTGGAAGCGCTCGGCGTCGACGCCTCGCGGCCACAGTCGCAGCCGCGGCACGCCGAGCAGCTCGAGCTGCCGCTGGGCGTACGTGGACGGGACCAGGTTGAGGTCAGCGCGCTCGTGGATGTTGCGGATGCGGTTCCACAGGATGCCCTCGCCCCAGCCCAGGCGGTAGCGGTCCGCGTAGGACGGCACCTCCGTCTGGTAGACGGCGACGCACGGCAGGTTGAGCTCGTTGGCCGCGCGCACCGCCGTCCATCCCAGCGTGAAGGGCGAGGCGAGGTGGACGATGTCCGGGCCGTAGTCCTCGAGCGTGCGGGAGATCTTGCCCACCCCGCTGAGGGCGACGCGCACGTCGCGGTAGCCGGGCCAGCCCATCGCGGGCAGGCGCGTGATCGTGGCGATGCCGTAGCGCACCGGCCCTTCCGAGCCGCGCGACTCCGGCGCGATGACCATGGCCTCGTCACCGCGCGATGCGAGGTGATCGATGACCCGCAGCAGCGAGTGGGTCACCCCGTTCGCATGCGGCAGGAACGACTCCGCGACGAGCGCTACCTTCATTGCCCCCATGGGCACCATTGTCCTGGGACCGGGCGTCAGGCGCGCACCGGCGCGAAGGCATACTTGAGGCATGTATGTCACCCCCTCGTCCCGGACCCGTCTCCTGCCCCTCCTCGCGGCCCTCGTGGGCCTTGTCGCGCTTCTCGCGACCCCCGCATCGGCCCATTCCCAGCTGCTGTCCTCGAGCCCGGCCCCGGGAGAGGCCGTGGAGACGCCGACGACCGTGACGTTCGTCTTCAACGAGGCGCTCATCGACGCCGGCACGGAGGTCTCCGTGACCGACGCTGCGGGCGAGGTCCTGCCGCTGACGCCGAGCTACCCCGAGCCGACGACCGTCTCCGTGGAGCTGCCGCGCCTGCCCGACGGCGCCGCGACCGTGGCCTGGCGCGTCGTGTCCGCGGACGGCCACCCGATCGAGGGCGTGCTCGACATCGTCGTGGCGAACCCGCCCGAGCCCTCGCCGAGCCCTGAGCCCTCGCCGAGCCCCGAGCCCTCGACGGCATCGCCGTCGCCGAGCCCTTCGCCGGAGGTGACCGACACCGCGCTCGACGAGGCCTCCGGCGGCCTGCCCGTGTGGCTCGTGATCGCCCTCGCCGTGATCGTGGTGGCCGCGATCGGCGCCGCCGTCGTCGTCCGCAGGCGCTGATCGACCGTGGCGCTGCGGATCGGCACTCGCGGCTCGGCGCTCGCGCGCGCCCAGTCCGCGCTGGTCGGCGACGCCCTCATCGCCGCCTCGGACGAGCCGCTCGAGGTCGAATACGTCGAGGTCGTCACGCGCGGCGACGTCACACCGGGCTCGCTCGTGGGCCTGGAGCAGGCGGGCGTGTTCGTGACCGCCCTGCGCGAGGCGCTCCTCGACCACCGATGCGACATCGTCGTGCACTCGCTCAAGGACATGCCCGTCGCCCCCTTCGAGGGCCTCGAGATCGGCGCGATCCCGCAGCGTGCCGACGCCCGCGACGTCCTGTGTGCGGGCGGCGCCGCGCTCGCCGACCTCCCGCCCGGCGCGCTCGTGGGCACATCCTCCCCGCGCCGCGCGGCCCAGCTGCTCGCGCTGCGTCCGGACCTGGAGGTCACGGACACGCGCGGCAACATCGACACCCGCCTGGAGCGCATCAGCGACCACTACGACGCGGTGATCCTGGCCAAGGCCGGGCTGGACCGGCTGGGCCGCTCCGACGAGATCGACGAGGTGTTCGCGGCGGACGACATGGTCCCCGCACCGGGCCAGGGCGCCCTCGCCGTCGAGATGCGCGCCGACGCACCCGCCGCGCTGCGCGCGGCCGTCGCGGCGCTCGACGATCCCGCGACCCGCGCCCGCGTGGCGGCGGAGCGCGCGGCTCTCGAGGTCCTGCAGGCCGGATGCGCCGCCCCGGTGGGCGCGTATGCCGTGATCCGCTCGGGCGAGCTGCGGCTGCACGTGCGCGTCATGAGCCCCGACGGCACGCTCGTGCTCAACGAGCACCAGCGCGGCCCCCTCCAGCGCGCCGAGCACGTGGGCCGCGCGGCCGGCCACGCGCTGCTCGCGCGCGGCGCCTCCTCCCTGATGGCGAGGGCGCGGTCCTGACATGAGCCGCCAGGGGGGAGCGTTCGACGGCCGCCGCGTCGTGGTGCCGGTGACGGCGGCCCGACGCGAGCTCGCGGAGCGGCTGCGCGCCCTGGGCGCCGTTCCGCTCGAGGTCGAGTGCATCGCGATCGAGCCCTCGGCCGATCCGGCGCCGCTGCGCGCCGCCGTCGAGCGCTGGGCGGCGGGGGAGTACCGCTGGGTCGCGCTCACGAGCCGCAACGCCGTGTCCTCGGTGGCGCGCACAGCCCGGGAGGCGGGCGTCGACCTCGTCGCGAGCGGGACTCCCGTCGCCGCCGTCGGCGATGCGACGCGCCGGGCATGCGCCGACATCGGGCTCGACATCGCGCTGATGCCCGCGCAGGAGGACGCGGCAGGGCTCGCCGCGGCCTTCCCGCCGGGGCCTGGCCGCGTGCTCGCCCCGCTGGGCAGCCTCGCCTCGCCGGCGCTCGGCGACGGGCTGCGCGCCAAGGGCTGGAGCGTCGACGAGGTCGAGGCCTACCGCACGGTCGACGGCCCCGGACTCACCTCGGCCGCGCGCGAGGCGCTCGTGGACGGGGCGGCCGATGCGCTCGTGCTGACGTCGGCATCCGTCGCGCGCAGCGTGAGGCGCGGCCTGGGCGACGCGGCGGTCCATCCGCGCGTGACGATCGTCGCCATCGGCGCGTCCACCGCGGCCGCCGCCGCCGACGTGCGCCTGCCGCCCGCCCTCACCGCCCTTCGGCCCAGCCACGACGGCATACTGGAAGCCCTCGCCACCGCCTTCGAGGAGCCGATGTGACGATCCCGCTTCCCTTCGAGCGCCCCCGCCGGCTGCGCGCCAGCGCGGCGATGCGGCGCCTGGTGCGCGAGGTGCGCCACGACCGCGCGAGCCTGGTCCTCCCGCTCTTCGTCGACGAGCGCCTGGCCGAGCCGCGCGACATCGACTCGCTTCCGGGCGCCCGCCAGCACACGCTCGACTCGCTCGCCCAGGCGGTGAGCGCGGCTGCCGACGCGGGGATCGGGGGCGTGATGCTCTTCGCCGTCCCCGCGCATCGCGACCCCGAGGGCTCGGGTGCGTTCGGCGCGGACGGGATCCTGCAGCGAGCCGTCGCCGTCGCCGTCGAGGCGGCAGGGGACAGGCTCGTGGTGATGACGGACGTCTGCCTCGACGAGTTCACGTCGCATGGGCACTGCGGCGTGCTCGACGCGAACGGCGCCGTCGACAACGACGCCACGCTCGAGGCGTACGCGCGCATGGCCGTGGACCAGGCGCGCGCCGGCGCTCACGTGCTGGGACTGAGCGGCATGATGGACGGCCAGGTCGCGGCCGTGCGCGTCGCGCTCGACCGCGAGGGATTCCAGGACGTCTCCCTGCTCGCGTACGCGGCCAAGTACGCCTCCGCGTTCTACGGCCCCTTCCGCGAGGCGGTGGACAGCCAGCTCCAGGGCGACCGCCGCACGTATCAGCTCGACCCGGCCAACGGGCGCGCAGGGCTGCGCGAGGCCGTCCTCGACGCGGCGGAGGGGGCGGACATCGTCATGGTCAAGCCGGCGCTGCCGTACCTCGACGTCCTCGCGGAGGTCGCCGCGCACTCGCTCGTGCCCGTGGCGGCGTATCACGTGAGCGGCGAGCACGCCCAGATCGAGGCCGCCGCGGCGCGCGGGTGGATCGACCGGCGCGCCGCCCACCTCGAGGCCCTCACGGCCATCCGCAGGGCCGGCGCCGACATCGTGGTCACCTACGCCGCGCTCGACCTCGCCCGCTGGATCGCGGAGGAGGCGTGAGACCTCCCGAGCCGGGCGAGATCGCCGAGCGCTCTCCCTCGCTCGCCCGCGCGGCGGCCGAGGCCTTCCACGAGCGCGCCGTCGAGATCATCCCCGGCGGAGTGAGCTCCCCGGTGCGCGCCTGGACCGGTGTCGGCGGGCACCCGGTGCCCATCGCATCGGGCCGCGGCTCGCGCGTGACCGACGTCGTGGGCCGCGACTACGTCGACCTCGTGGGCTCGTGGGGCGCGGCGATCGTGGGCCATGCGCATCCCGCCGTGGTCGAGGCCGTGCGCGAGGCCGCCGGTCGCGGGCTCGGCTTCGGCGCGAGCACCCAGGGAGAGGTCGAGCTCGCGGAGGAGATCCGCCGCCGCTATCCGCCCGCCGAGCGCGTGCGCCTCGTCTCGACGGGCACCGAGGCGACCATGACGGCCGTGCGCATCGCGCGCGCGGCCACGGGCCGGGACCTCGTCGTCAAGTTCTCCGGCTGCTACCACGGCCACGCCGACGCCTTCCTCGTGGCGGCGGGCTCTGGCCTCGCCACGGCAGGCGCGCCCGACTCGGCAGGAGTCACGGCC
>QGUM02000079.1:0-8999 GCA_003242455.2 Actinomycetes bacterium | reverse complement strand
GAAGCGCACGATGCGCAGCTTGATGACGAAGTCGTCGATGAGCTCCTGGGCCTGCTCCTCGGTGAGGGTGCCCTCGTCGAGGTCTCGCTGGATGTAGACGTCCAGGAAGGTGGACGTGCGGCCCAGCGACATCGCGGCGCCGTTCTGCTCCTTCACGGCGGCGAGGTACGCGAGGTACAGCCACTGCACCGCCTCGCGGGCGTTCTCAGCCGGACGCGAGACGTCGAAGCCGTAGCTCGCGGCCATCTCCTTGAGCTCGTTCAGCGCCCGGATCTGCTCCGCGTTCTCCTCGCGCTCGCGGATGACGTCCTCGGTCGAGCGCTCCATGTCGAGCTCCATGCGCTCGACCTTCTTGGCCTCGATGAGCGCGTCGACGCCGTACAGGGCCACGCGGCGGTAGTCGCCGATGATGCGACCTCGGCCGTAGGCGTCGGGCAGCCCGGTGACGATGTGGCTCGAGCGGGCCGCGCGGACGGCCGGCGGGTAGACGTCGAAGACGCCGTCGTTGTGGGTCTTGCGGTAGGTCGTGAAGATCTTCTCGAGCGTGGGGTCCACGGGGTACCCGTAGGTCTCGAGCTCCTTCACCACCATGCGCCAGCCGCCGAACGGCATGATCGCGCGCTTGAGCGGCGCATCGGTCTGGAGGCCGACGATGAGGTTGTCCTCCTCGCAGATGTACCCGGGCGCGTGGGACGTGATGGTGGACGGCGTCAGGCAGTCGACGTCGTGCACGCCCTTCTCGCGCTCCTGGGGGAACATCGCGGTGATCGTGTTCCACACGCGCAGCGTGCGCTCCGTGGGGCCGGCGAGGAAGCTCGCGTCGCCCTCGTACGGTGTGTAGGTGCAGCCGATGAAGCCGCGGACGTCGATCGTGTCCGTCCACGGTCCCGGCGCGAAGCCGCGCCATGCGTGAGCGCGCTGAGCGTCTGCCTCGGGGTGTCCGTTCGCCTTGTGGGCTCCCGTTCCCTGGGGCTGTCGTCCATCGGTGATGGTCATCTGACTCGCCTCCCTGTTGCTCTTCCACCGTAGGTCGGCCTTCATCGCGGATGACGGGACCTAGGACCCCGCGGGCCGACCGTGAGACACCCGGCGCGGGCATGCCAGACTGATCGCGCACCGCCCCTTAGCACTTGGAGATTCGATGAACGCTCGCGCTCTCACCGTGAACGACCTCAACGAGGGATGGACGCTCACGCACACGGGAGGGGACGCGCCCGATGGCGTGGCCGGGGTCACCATCCCGGCGGAGGTCCCCGGCACCAACCACACCGCGCTTCTGGCCGCCGGTCTCATCCCGGACCCGTACCTGAGCGACAACGAGGCGCGCCTGCAGTGGATGTGGCGCACGTCGTGGCGCTACGCGCTCACGTTCGCCGCCACGCCCGCCGGCCCCGGCGAGCGGGTGGACCTGGTCTTCGACGGCCTCGACACCGTCGCGACCGTGACGCTCAATGGCACCGAGCTCGGGCAGACCTTCAACATGCACCGCTCCTACCGCTTCGACGTGCGCGAGGCGCTCGCGCCTGGGGCGAACGAGCTGACCGTGGACTTCCGCTCGGCGCTCGAGTACGCGCTCGGGCGCGAGGCCGTCATCGGCGACCGCCCGCGCCCCCAGCCCAGCGCGGAGCTGCGCGCCGAGGCCGCCCGCCGCGGCCTCATCGACGGCGACCCCGAGGAGATCCTCCAGGGCGGTCGCGTCTACCCCCACCCCTTCAACGCGATCCGCAAGATGGCCTGCTCCTTCGGCTGGGACTGGGGACCCGACCTGCAGACCGCAGGCATCTGGAAGGGGGTGCGCCTGGAGCGCTGGCGCATCGCCCGCTTCGCCGCCGTGCGCCCGCTCGTGACGGTCGAGGGTGCCACGGGAGTCGCGACCGTGCACGTCGACGTGGAGCGCTCGGGCGCGCCCGAGGCCGACGAGCCGCTTCGCGTCATCGCGCACGTGGGCGGCGTCAGCGCCGAGGCGAGCATCGCGCCGGGCGAGACCACGGCCGTCGTGCGCCTCGAGGTGCCCGACGCGCAGCTGTGGTGGCCTGTCGGCCACGGCGAGCAGCACCTCTACGGCCTCACAGTGGAGCTGCACACGGAGGACGAGCAGCTCGACACGTACGAGCGCCGCATCGGCTTCCGCACGGTGACCGTGGACCAGACCGACGGCCGCTTCACCTTCGTGGTCAACGGCAGGGAGATCTTCGTCAAGGGCGCCAACTGGATTCCCGACGACCACCTCCTCACCCGCATCACCCGTGAGCGGCTGGAGCGCCGCATCGACCAGGCCGTGGGCGCGCACATCAATCTCCTGCGCATCTGGGGCGGCGGCATCTACGAGACCGGGGACTTCTACGACGTGTGCGACGAGCGCGGCGTCATGGTGTGGCAGGACTTCCTCCTGGCCTGCGCGGCGTACTCGGAGGACGAGGTGCTGTGGGCGGAGATCGAGGCGGAGGCCCGCGAGAACGTCACCCGCCTCACCCCGCACGCCTCCCTCGTCCTCTACAACGGCTCCAACGAGAACGTGTGGGGCTGGCACGACTGGGGCTGGCGCGAGGCCGCGGAGCACACGGGCCTCGCCGACTGGGGGCTGCGCTACTACGAGGAGCTGTTCCCAGCGGTGCTCGCCGAGCTCGATCCCACGCGCGTCTACACGCCGTCGAGCCCCTTCTCCGCGTTCCCGTACCGCGACGACGTCCACCCCAACTCCCCCGACCAGGGCACGGTCCACGAGTGGGACGTGTGGAACCGCAAGGACTACGCGCACTACCGCGACTACGTCCCGCGCTTCTGCTCGGAGTTCGGATTCCAGGGGCCGGCTACGTGGGCGACCATGAAGCGCGCGCTGCCGCCGGAGGCCTTCGACCAGGACAGCCCCATCTGGCTGCTCCACCAGAAGGCGGAGGACGGCAACGGCAAGCTCAACCGCGGCTTCGCCCCGCATCTGCCGGGCACGGACGACTTCGAGATGTGGCACTGGATCACGTCGCTCAACCAGGCGCGCGCGATCCGCTACGGCATCGAGCACTACCGCTCATGGTGGCCGCGCTGCGCGGGCGCGATCGTGTGGCAGCTCAACGACTGCTGGCCCGTCACGTCGTGGGCGGCGATCGACGGCGACGAGCGCCTCAAGCCGCTGTACTTCGCGCTGCGCGCCGCCTACGAGCCGCGCCTGCTGACCTTCCAGCCGCGCGGCGCCGGCGGCGGCGTGGACCCTGAGGGCGACGTCGCCCTCGTCGCGGTGAACGACACCGACGAGCAGTGGAGCGAGACGCTCACCTTCACCCGTCTCACGCTGGACGGCACGGAGCTCGCGGTGGCGACGGCGCACCTGCTGGTGGAGCCGCGCTCGGCCCTCACCCTCGAGGTCCCTGCCCACGTCCGCACGCCCGACGACGCCACCGCCGAGGTGCTCGTCGCCGATGCCGGATACCCCGGAGACGGCGATCATGTCCGCGGCCTGTGGACCTTCGCCGAGGACAAGGAGCTCGCCTACGAGACCGAGCCGTTCACGGCATCGGCCGCCGCCACGGAGGACGGCCACGAGGTGACGGTGAGGGCGAGCGGCTTCGTCCGCGACCTCACGCTCCTGGTCGACAAGGTCGATCCGGACGCGGTCGTGGACACGGGTCTGGTGACGCTTCTGCCGGGAGAGACGCACGTCTTCCGGGTGCGCGGAGCGCATTCCGTCGAGGAAAACCGGTTCACTGAACGGGGAACGCTCGTGAGCGTCAACGCGATCGGTCTGGGGGCCTTCGCCTAGCCGTTTCCAGGCGCTTCTGAACCTTGACCGTATCGTAATCAATCCGTAATCATCGGACGGTTGCCCCGCCCGTAGGCGCGGCTACAGTGTCAAATGCGCCCCAACGAGGGGGTGCTGTATTCACCTAAGGGGAATCAATATGAAGTGGACCCGCACCAAGACGGCGAGCGCGCTCGCCCTCGGTACGGCTTCGGCTCTCCTGCTCTCCGCTTGCCAGTCCGGTGGTGGTACCGACACCCCCACCTCCGCTGCACCCACGGAGACCGAGGCGACGCCGGTCACGCTGACCGTTGCCTACTGGGGCAACTTCGGTTTCGAGGACCTGGTCGCCGACTACGAGGCCGCCAACCCGCACGTCACCATCGAGCTCAACTCGGGTGACTTCGCTGCGCAGCACGACGCTCTCCAGCAGGCGATCATCGCCGGCTCGGGTGCGCCGACTGTCGCCGCGATCGACGAGAGCTACATCACGGGCTTCGTCGCTCAGTCCGACGCCTTCGTCAACCTGCTGGACCTCGGTGCCAGCAAGTACGAGGCCAACTACCTGCCCTGGAAGTGGGCTCAGGCTGCCAACGCCGACGGCTCCGTCGTCATCGGTCTCGGCTCCGACGTCGGTGGTCTCGCGCTGTGCTACCGCCGCGACCTCTTCGAGGACGCGGGTCTGCCCACCGACCGCGAAGAGCTCGCCGGCCTGATCGGTGAGTCGTGGGACGACTTCATCGAGCTCGGCAAGCAGTACAAGGCTGCGACCGGCAAGGCGTTCGTCGACAACGCGACGAACATCCTCGCTCCGGCCCAGACCCAGCTCGGCACCGGCTACGCCTGGTTCAACCGCAACAACGAGCTCGACATGGAGGCCAACAAGCCTGCGTTCGACACCGCCCTCGCGGTGATCGAGGCCGGCATCTCGGCCAACATCGCGCCGTGGTCGCCCGAGTGGAACACGGGCTTCGCGAACGGCGACTTCGCCGTCCTCGCCTGCCCGGCGTGGATGATGGGCTACATCCAGGGCCAGATCTCGGCTGACACCTTCGCCGGCCAGTGGGACATCACCGACATCCCCGGCCCCGGTGGCAACTGGGGTGGCTCGTTCTACACGATCCCGAAGCAGGGTGACGAGAACACGCAGCGCGAGGCCTACAAGTTCATCGAGTGGCTCATCCAGCCTGAGCAGCAGATCGCCATCTTCCAGAACGTTGGCAACCTGCCCTCGCAGTCCGCGCTGTACTCTGACCCGGGCATCCAGGACTTCACGTCCGACTTCTTCAACGGTGCTCCGGTCGGTCAGATCTTCACGAAGACCGCGCTGGACATCCCTGCGGCGATCTACTACGCCCCGAAGAACGGCAACGTCCGTTCGGCCGTCGAGAACGTGCTGAACGACGTCCAGTCGGGCAACGTGGCGATCGCCGACGCCTGGGCGACGGCTGTTGCCGCCGCTGAGGCCGCTGCTGCTTCCTAAGCCGCGAGCTTAGGCATCACAGCATGAACGCCGGGCGGGGGCGGGCTTCCGGGCCTGCCCCCGCTTGGTGTCTGTGGCCGTAGTATCGAGCCAACGACTTCGTATACCAATGGAGGTATCCCATGTCCGCCACGAGCGACGCGGCAGCAGCCGCCGTCACGGGCACGGGCGCCACGAAGGTCGATGCTCGCCCCAGGGGTCCCAAGAAGTCTTCGATCTGGGCGAGGTTCGACCATGCTGTCGTCCCCTACATCCTCATCTCACCGTTCTTCATCCTCTTCGTAGCGTTCGGCATCTTCCCGATCGTCTACTCGGCTCTCATCTCGTTCCAGACGTACCGCAACGAGTACCCGCGGTACATCTCGGGAGAGTCGCAGGTGCTCTTCACGCGCCGCTGGGCGGGCCTGGAGAACTACCAGAAGGTCATCACCAGCTCTGACTTCGGCCAGGCGCTGTTGAACACCTTCGGCCTGTTCATCTTCTCGCTCATCCCGCAGCTGCTCTTCGCGCTCATCATCGCGTCGCTCCTCAACCGCAGGCTGCGCGCCCAGACGTTCTTCCGCGTGGGCATCCTGGTGCCGTACATCACGCCGATCGTCGCCTCGTCGCTCGTGTTCGTGACGTTCTTCGCGGAGCGGTACGGTCAGGCGAACTGGCTCCTGGGCCTGATCTCGTTCGGAGCGATCAACCACGACGTGGTCGCCGGCGACCCGGGCACGAACGTGCCAGGCATCGACTGGCGCAACACCCGGCTGGCCTCGTGGACCGCGCTGGTCATCATGATCAACTGGAAGTGGACCGGCTACAACGCGCTCCTGTACCTGGCCGCGATGCAGTCCATTCCCAAGGACGTCTACGAGGCGGCGGCGCTGGACGGCGCGGGCGCGTGGCGCCAGCTGTGGTCCATCACGGTCCCCATGATCCGGCCCATGGTGATCTTCACCGTGGTCCTCGGCACCATCGGCTCCCTCCAGCTGTTCGCGGAGCCGGTGCTGTTCGACATCAACCCGGAGACGGGTGACGGCGGCGGCAACAGGCATCTGTGGCGCACCGTCGCTCAGCTCATCTGGCGAGTCGGATGGAAGGACACGAACTTCGGCTACGCCGGAGCCATGTCCTGGGTCCTGTTCGTCGTCGTCGTTCTGGTGGCCGCGTTCAACGCGTGGCTCACGAACCGTCTGGGAGGCCGCCGATGACCACTGCCGCCATCGAGGCTGCTCACGAGGAGCAGCGCAAGATCGCCAACAAGCGCAACGCTCAGGCTCTCCTGGGCCGGTCGCCGCAGGACACGGGAGCCAGCTGGTTCAACTACGTGTTCCTGACCTTCGTCATCCTCGTCGGCATGTGGCCGCTCTACTGGGCGGGCGTCATGTCCACGTGGGAGGGCGAGGACAAGATCTACACCGTCGGCGCGCCGAACGTCCTGCCGGACTTCTCCGGCCAGGGCTTCCTGTTCAACTGGCGCGTCATCACCTCGCAGATCAACCCGCCCGGGTACCCGGAGTACCAGTCGGTGGACTTCTTGAACTCCTTCAAGAACTCGCTGATCGTGGTGGCGGTCGTGGTCACGGCGACGCTGTTCTTCTGCTCGCTCGCCGGCTTTGCGTTCGCGAAGCTGCGCTTCCGCGGCCGCGACCCGCTGTTCTACTTCGTGGTCCTCACGCTCACCATCCCGGCTCAGCTGGGCATCGTGGGCGCGTACCAGATCATGGAGCGCCTGGGCTGGGTCGACACCCTGTTCGCGGTGACGGTGCCAGCGCTGGTCTCCGCGTTCGGCGTGTTCTACATGCGTCAGTTCATCGAGGACGCGATCCCCGACGAGCTGATCGAGTCTGCGCGCGTGGACGGCGCGTCCACGTTCCGTGTGTACCTGAGCCTCGTGGTGCCGACCATCCGGCCCGCCATGGGCGTCCTGGGTCTCATCACGGCCGTGGGCGCGTGGAACGAGTACATCTGGGCCCTGGTGGCCGTGGGCAACTCCGACGCCCAGACCATCGGTCCCGCGCTGCACAACCTCCGTGCGGGCTCCACGCCCAAGACCGGAATCATCCTTACGGGTGCGTTCCTCGCATCGCTGCCGCTCCTGGTGCTGCTGACCATCGCCGGCCGCCAGATCGTGCGCGGCATCATGGAGGGCGCCGTCAAGGCGTAGGGGTAACAGCTCTCACACACGTGCGGGGCGGTCTCTCTCAGGAGGGGCCGCCCCGCAGTCTTTTTCGCGCGGCCGCCGCCCTGTCACACGCTCTGTTGTACCCAGATGGTCGCGATTTCGCCCCTCTCGAATCCTCTTGTACCGAATCGGCTATCACCCCGCGTGCACCACCCGCACCCCACGGATCCCGCGCACCTCACCGCGGAAGGCAACCGGTCACCTCGTCCGCGTCACCTCGTCCGCGTCACCTCGTCCGCGTCACCTCGTCCGCGTCAGAGCGCCGACCTCAGACCGCCCGCCCCAACCACCGGCCCACACGTAAGCACCGCCTCAGCCGCGTGCTCAGTCGCCCGCTCGGCCGCCGGCACCACATGAGTGCCCCAGAACGCCCGCCTCAGAACGTCCGCGCAGACCCCACCGCGCGGATCTCGATCCCGTCCGCGAAAGGCATGAGGACCTCAAGCTGGAACAGCGGGTACACGCGTTGCGACAGCGTGACCACCGCGGTCGCTCCGTCCGGCGTCGTCACCGCCAGGACCCGCACCCCCTCCAGGTGTGCCGGGTCGCGGCCCGCCAGGTGCTGGGCCACTGCCTCCTCCATGCGCCGCTGCGCCACGTCGATCGCCGCGTCCTCTGTGGGATGTCGCACCTCGCCGGCGTAGTAGCGGTCCAGGTCGAGCGCGTCGGCAGCGTCGAGCGCCATCTCGTCGGCCAGGTGCACCAGTCGCAGGCGCTGGACGTGCACCGACGTCGCGGCAGAAATCACCAGCAGCGTCATGAGAGCCAGCACCAGGACGCCGAGCGTCAGAAGGCTGATGTTTCCGTCATCGCGGGCGACAGCGCGCCAACGGCGCGAGGCCGCCCATCGGTCCCTCATGCCGCTCACCGCTCCCCCGCAAGCGAGTCCACTGGGCTGCTCGCGCTGCCCCCGACCGTGACGGCAAGCGGCAGCGCCCTGCCGATGAAACCCGGCACGCCGGGCAAGGCGACGTCCACCTCCACGGCGGCGGTGATGTTCGAGCCCAGGCTCAGGCACGGCTCAGCAGTGCACCCCACCGCCACCCGAGCGTCGTCGCGCTCGAAGCCGAAGTTGTCGAGCTGCACCGTCACGAGAGCCTCCGCGCGCGCCACCCCCGCGTCAAAGGCGGCTGCGTGACTGCGTCCCTGCTCGAGCGAACGCACTCCCTCGACCACCACGGCCCGCGCAGCGTCGTGCGCCGCAGCCTCCGCGGCGAGGATTCCCGCCTGGATGCGTGAGACGGTGACGACCAGGTACACGAGCGGGATGAGCAGCAGGACGCTGAGCGCGACGAACTCGACGACCGCTCCACCCGAGTCGTCCCGGACGTCCCGGCGCACGTGCCCGCCGCTACCCACGGTGCACCTCCTTGAGCGCATGGGCCTGCACATGGATCGCGCCGACGCCCCACAGCCCGAAGACCGGCACCGGCACCTCCACCTCCACGACGACGGCCTCCGCCCCGCCCACCGTGGCGGTCGCGGCATCGACCTTCGCGGGGAGGCCGCCGACGCTCGCCTCGAGCAGATCGCGGGTGCGAGCCTCACCCTCGGGCAGGCCGCGGTCGTGGGCCGCCGCGAGCCGGGCTCCCTCGCTCGCCGCGGAGATCGCC
>QGUM02000078.1:0-9067 GCA_003242455.2 Actinomycetes bacterium | reverse complement strand
TCGGTCACGAGCCTTCCGCGCGGGACGGCCGCACCCCTAACGTGGCCGCAATGAGCATGCCACGCCTCCACGAGGATCAAGCCGAGGTCACCGACGCGACCGTCCGCGCACTCGTCGACACCCAGTTCCCCCACTGGGCCGGCCTCCCGCTCCAACACCTGCCCAGCGACGGCACCATCAACCGCATTGACCTCCTGGGCGAGGACCTCATCGTGCGCGTGCCGATCGTCCCGTGGGGCGGAGACGACATCCGCTTCGACGCGGAGATCCTCCCGCTCGTCGCGACCGCGCTTCCCGTCGCGGTCCCGGAGCTCATCGCGCGCGGCGAGCCCACGGCCGATGCCCCGTGGGAGTGGGGCGTCTACCGTCGCCTGCCCGGAAGGCACCCGGTCCCGGGCGACGATGCCGACAGCGCCGCCCTCGCTCGTGACCTGCCGTCGCTGCTCGAAGCCCTGCGCTCGCTCCCGCCCGTGGGCCCCAAGGCCGCCGCGTGCTTCGCCTTCACCGACGAAGACCCCAACACCCGGCCCAAGCTCACGGACCCGGCGCGATGGATCGACCCGGCCGTGGCATCGGCCGCGTGGGACGCGGCGCTCGCGGCAGCACCCAACATCGAGCAGGTCTGGGTCCACGGCGACCTGGTCTCGCCCAACCTCATGCTCACGGACACCCCCGGCGGTCCGCGCCTCACGGGAGTGCTCGACTGGTCGGCCTCCGGAATCGGCGACCCAGCCTTCGATCTTGTGGGCGCGTGGACGTGCATGAACCCCAGCGACCGCGCCGCCTTCCTCCATGCCGTGGGCGCCACCGAGGACCAGATCGCGCGAGGCCGCGGCTATGCGCTGCGGAAGGTGGTGTGGGGCCTGCCGTACTACGAGAAGTCCCTCCCCGGCTTCGCCGCGATGCTTGCCTACACCGCTACTCAGATCACCGCAGATCTGACATAACGACACCCGTCGCGGCACGCCCCCAACACCGCCTCACCAGGCAATAAAGCGGAAGACAGGACGAAACATTTCGCTCTCAGCGGACACCTGCGGTTGCCATCTGACACCCCCACATGCCTACGGTCAGGGTGGAAGCGCATCCGCGCTTGACCGTCGGATGCGCCTCCTTCATCAACCAAGGAGGAATCCATGGAACCCCAAAGCAGGCGAGGGGCGGCCAAGTCCGCAGCCCTCATCGGAGTTGCAAGCCTGGCGCTCGCGGCGTGCTCCAGCGGTACTGACGGAGACGCCACGTCGTCCGCCGGAACCGGCGGAGGCGGCGCAGGCGGCGAGTTCTCAGGCGTGACGCTCGACGTCTCGGCCGCATGGTCGGGAGCAGAGCAGGAGAACTTCGAACGAGTCCTCGCAGCCTTTGAGGACATGACCGGAGCGACCGTGAACTACACGAGCTTCGGCGACCAGGCGGCGACCACCCTCGGCACCCAGATCGAGGGCGGCAGCCCGCCCGATGTCGCGATCCTTCCCCAGCCCGCGCTGCTGCAGCGCTTCGCGGAGGAAGGCCACCTGGCGCCGCTGAGTGACGAGACGCTCTCCGTTGTGCAGGCGAACTACGCGCAGAGCTGGATCGACCTGGGGTCGGTGAACGGCACCGCGTACGGCGTGTGGTTCAAGGCCTCCAACAAGTCGACCATCTGGTACAACGCTGACATCTGGTCCCAGGCCGGCGCCGTCCCGCCCAGCGACTGGGACGACTTCCTCGACCAGCTCCAGCTGGTGGCCGACTCCGGCTACGCCGGCATCAGCATCGGCGCCGACGTGGGCTGGCCGCTCACCGACTGGTTCGAGAACGTCTACCTGCGCACCGCGGGCCCGGACAAGTACGACCAGCTCACCAACCACGAGATCCCCTGGACCGACCCTTCGGTCACGGAGGCGCTCGAGGTGCTCGGCGAGCTCTTCGGCTCGTCCGTGGTCCAGTCGGGCGCCGCGCAGCGCACCTTCCCGGAGACGGTCACCCAGGTGTTCGGCGCCGACCCGGCGGCGGGCACGGTCTACGAGGGCGACTTCGTTGCGGGCAACATCGCCGACGACGGCAACTCCACCGTGGGCGGCAACGCGCTGTTCTTCGACTTCCCGTCGATCAACGGCTCGGCGCCGGCCGTGGTGGGCGGCGGCGACGTCGCGGTCGCCTTCAACTCCGACCCGGCGACGCAGGCCCTCATGACCTTCCTCGCCTCTCCGGAGTCGGCCGAGGTGTGGGTGCCCCTGGGCGGCATGACGAGCCCCAACCAGGGTGTCGACACCTCGCTGTACCCCGACGACATCTCGCGGCAGGTCGCCGAGGCGCTCACCGGCGCCGAGGTGTTCCGCTTCGACATGTCCGACCTGACCCCGAGCGCCTTCGGCGGCACCGTGGGCCAGGGCTTCTGGCAGATCATGATCGAGTTCCTTGAGAACCCGTCCGATGTCGCGGGCGCCCAGCAGGCGCTCGAGGACGCGGCGGTCGCGGCCTACTGACATGGCCACGTCCGTCGTGTCGCCGGCGGACGCCAGCCTCCGGGAGAGCGGTTCCCAGCCGCTCTCCCGGAGAGGGCGTCGGCGCGAGCTGCTGATCGCCGCGGGCTTCCTGGCCCCGGCGCTCATCCTGCTGGGGGCGCTCGTCGTCTACCCGATGGTCTACACGCTCGTGCGCTCGTTCTACAGCGCGCGCGGCGACGAGTTCGTGGGCTGGGACAACTACGTCACCATGTTCACGTCGGACTCGACGTTCACCGCGATCCGCAACAACATCATCTGGGTCGTGGTCGCGCCCGTGCTGTGCACGTCGCTCGGGCTCATCTTCGCCGTGCTCATGGACCGCATCCGCTGGTCCACGGCGTTCAAGCTCATCATCTTCATGCCCATGGCCATCTCCATGCTCGCGGCGGGGGTCATCTTCCGCGGCATGTTCCAGGAGGACCCGGAGATCGGCGTGGTCAACGCGGTGGTGGTCGCGGCCAAGGAGGCGTTCAGCGACACGTCGAGCTATCCCGGCGCCAAGCCCCGCCCCGACGTCGGCGTCAGCGTGGACCGCGACCTCATCTCAGCCGATGCCTCCCTCGCCCCAGGCGAGAGCCAGGACTTCCCGCTCGTGGGCATCCGCGTGACCGACCTGCCCGACGACTCGACCCAGGCCGCGCCGGCGCCCGCCGCATCGGACGGGCAGATCACCGGCACCGTGTGGCTCGACTTCGTGCCCGGCGGCGGCGGTGTCAACGGCCAGATCGACCCAGGCGAGGCGGGGCTGCCCGGGGTGAGGGTCGACGTCGTGGGGCCCGACGGCGTGGCCGGCTCCGCGATCACCGAGGCCGACGGCACCTACGTGGTGGAAGGGCTCGATCCCGGCGAGTACCGCGTCGCGCTGCCCGCGGCGAACTTCACCACCGGCGCGAGCGGCGTGCCCTGGCTGAGCTCCACCTTCATCACCGCGGTGGTGATCCTGTCCTACGTGTGGATCTGGGCGGGCTTCGCGATGGTGATGATCGCATCGGGCCTGTCCGCGATGGACCGCACCCTGCAGGAGGCCGCGCGCGTGGACGGCGCGACCGAATGGAAGGTCTTCACGCGCATCACCGTTCCGTTGCTCGCGCCCGTGCTGGTGGTGGTGTTCGTGACGCTCATCATCAACGTGCTCAAGATCTTCGACCTGGTCTACGTCATCCCGCCCGGCAACGCGAAACCCGCGGCCAACGTCATCGCCGTGGAGATGTGGACCGTGTCCTTCGGCGGCGGCAACAACCAAGGACTGGGAAGCGCGCTCGCGATCCTGCTGCTCGTCATGGTGCTGCCGTTCATGTGGATCAACGTCCGGCGATTCAAGGCGGAGCGTGAAGGATGAACGACCTCACCATCGTGCGCGGAAAGCGCACCGTCGCGCAGCGGATCCTCGGCTTCTTCGGCAAGACGTTCGTCAACGTCTTCCTCATCCTCGTCGCGGTGCTGTGGCTCGTGCCGTCCTTCGGCCTGTTCGTCACGAGCCTGCGGCCCATCGGCGAGTCCACGTCCTCCGGCTGGTGGAACGCGCTCACCCACCCTGCCCAGCTGACGTGGGAGAACTACCTCAACCTGCTGCAGAACTCGACCATCACGAACTCGCTGCTCAACACCGTGATGATCGTGGTGCCGTCCACGGTCCTCGTGGTGCTCATCGGCGCGCTCGCCGGGTATGCCTTCGCGTGGATGGACTTCCCCGGTCGGGACTGGATGCTCGTGGGCGTCATCGTGCTCCTCGCGGTTCCGCTGCAGGTGGCGCTGATCCCGGTGGCGCGCATGTACGGCGCGCTCGGGATCTTCGGGTCCATCGCGGGGGTGGTCGCGTTCCACACCGCGTTCGGCCTGCCCTTCGCGATCTTCCTGCTGCGCAACTTCTTCACCCAGATCCCCGGCGAGGTGCTCGAGGCCGCGCGCGTGGACGGCGCGAGCGAGTGGCGCATCTTCTCCCGCATCGTGCTGCCGCTGGGAGGGCCGGCGATCGCCTCCCTCGCGATCTTCCAGTTCCTGTGGACCTGGAACGACCTGCTCATCGGGCTCATCTTCACCACGCCCACGACCCAGCCCATCACGGTGGCGATCCAGAGCCAGCTGCGCACCTTCGGCGCGAACATCGACGTCCTGTCCGCGGGAGCGTTCCTGTCGATGATCGTGCCGCTCATCGTGTTCTTCGCGTTCCAGCGCTACTTCGTGCAGGCGCTGCTCGCGGGTTCGCAGAAGTGACGACCTGGTGACGATTCGGCATCGGCACCCTTGCCCGTTTGCGCTGGCATGCCGATAAGGGATTGACTGGTCGCAAGCCCTAGGAGGACTCCATGAAGACGTCATCGCTCGTGTCGAGCATCGTCAACGCTCTGCTGACCGCGCTCGCCGGCCGCGTCACGCTCGTCCTGAAAACCGAGTACAACAACGCCAAGGAAGAGGTGAGGGTCAAGGCGAAGCACCTCTCCATCGGCATCGCGTCGCTCGCGATCGCCACCGCGTTCGCCTTCCTGGTGCTCATCGCGCTCGTCCTCGCCGCGTTCCTCGCGCTCACCGAGATCTGGGCCCCGTGGCTCGCCGCCCTCGTGGTCGCGGGCGGCACGGCGTTCTTCGCGCTCGTGTTCGGCATCATCGGAGCGGTCAAGGTCAACAAGAACAAGAACCTCATGCCGGAGAAGGCCATCAACAACGTCAAGGCCTACATCGGCAAGTAAGCCAAGCCGAACCTGACGGCCGATGCCGGGCTCGCCCGGGCATCGGCCGTCGGCATGTCCGGGTGACGCCGCGTCCGCGTCGGGGCGCCACGGTTCACCGCGAGGTCCGACGCGCGGGCCGCTCCCGCTAGAGCGTCTCGGCGGGCGTCGCGGCCTTGGGCGCCTTGGGGTGCCGCTGCGCGAGCCACACGCCCAGCAGCACGACCACCGCGCCCACGGGCTCGTACCAGTGCAGGTGCTCGCGCAGCACGATGACGCCCAGCAGCGTCGAGACGATCGGGACGAGATAGGTCACGAGCGACGCGTTCGTCGCCCCTGCCGTGGCGATGACGCGCCAGAAGAAGATGTACGCGACTCCCGTGCCGAGCACACCGAGCGCCACGAGGCTCCACAACGGGCCAGAGCTCGGCGCGAACGCGCCCTCCGCCGGCGCGGGGCCGATCACCACGAACGGCAGCACGACGAGCGAGGACACGGAGATCTGGGCGGCCGCGATGGAGGTCGTGGGCTGGTTGACCCGCCGCAGCAGAATGCGCGACAGCGCGCCGCCGACGCCGTAGAAGGCCGTCGCGGACAGCATGAGCAGGGCGCCGCGCAGCGGGAACGAGTCCACCTGCCAGGCACCCAGCAGGATCGCCATGCCGAAGGCGCCCACGATGAGGCCGAACCACTGGGCCGCGCTCGAGCGCTCATGCGGCACCAGCAGGCCCACGAAGAACGCGGTCCACAGCGGCGTGGTCGCGTTGAGCAGGCCCGCGAGCACCGAGGTGATGTGCTGCTCCGCCATGGGGATGAGGATGAACGCGAAGCCGGACAGGCCCGCGCCCACGATGAGCAGCGCGACCAGATCCCGCAGCGAGAAGCGGGCGCTCTTCTTGGTCGCCCACACGATGAGCCACAGCACCGCGCCGCCGATGATCAGACGGCCCAGGCCGATCTGCGCCGGCGTGAACGCGTCCAGCGAGACCTTGATGAAGAAGAAGGACGTGCCCCAGAACAGCGCGGCGACGACGAGGTTGGGCACCCATGCCTTGAACGGCGCGTGGGCGCCCGCGGCGAGGGCGCTCACCTGGCGCCCGCGAGGGTCCGCTCGCGGTCGGACGACGCCGTGGTCGAGTACTCTGTCGAGCCCTCGAGCTCGAGCATGGCCCGCTTCACGTCGGGCCCTCCGAATCCGTAGTGGCCCAGCTCGCCGCCGGACTTCACCACGCGGTGACACGGGACGAACGGGGCGAGGCTGTTGCGCGCGCACGCCTGGCCGGCGGCACGCACGGCACGAGGGCTGCCCGCGAGCATCGCGAGCTCCTGGTAGCTCACGGCCTCGCCGCTGGGCACCTCCCGCAGCGCCTTCCAGGCGGCCTGGTGGAACGGGCCGCCGTCCTGCTCGGCAGGGACGGAGCCGAGGAGGCTGCCGTCGCCCCGGAGCCACGCCTCGACGGCTCGGCTCGCGGCAGGGATCTCCCCCTCGGCGACGGGCGCCGTGCGGTACGCGGCGGGAAGCATCGCCGCGACATCCGCGACGGGCCGGAATCCGGACGCCCGGACGACCCCGTCCTCGGCCGTGCCGATGACCGTGAGCGGGCCGAACGGCGTCGCGTAGGTGTGGCTCACGAGCGTCGTCATGCGAACAGGCTACGTCCGCCTGCGGACATCGGCGACAGGCCGAGCCCAGCCACCTGGCGCCTGACTGGCCCCGAAAAGTCTGCGACCCCCGTCATGGGACGGGGGTCGCCAGGACTAGCTGGGCTGTCAGGCCGAGTGGCGCTGCTCCTGCGCCTCGGCGAGCCGGGCGCGAACCTCCTGCTCACGGAAGCGGCGGTGGCCGCCCAGCGTGCGGATCGAGGAGAGCTTGCCGACCTTGGCCCAGCGGGTCACCGTCTTGGGGTCGACGCGGAAGATCGCGGCCACCTCACTCGGGGTCAGCAGCTTCTCCGGTTCCTGCAGCGTCTCAGCCATCATCTCTCTTCTTCCCTCAGTAATGCCGGAGGCCACTCGGCTTCCTGTTGGAGGAGACTTCCGACAGGTCCGATTATGACGCGACTTGGAGACTTTTCTTTGGTTTGTCCGTTTCGGGCGGTTCGGAGGCGGATAGCGGCCCCTTGCGGGGCGTTGTACAGTACGAGAGGACTCGGAGGCGAGGACCGCGGCATCAGCGCGGTCTCTGAGAAGTCGGAAGGGACGGGCGACCATGGGGCGCGGCCGTCAGAAGGCGAAAGACGCGAAGATCGCGCGTGAACTGAAGTACAGCAACCACGGCGGCGACCTTCGCGCACTGGAGCGTGAGCTCGTGGGCGCTGCGCGCACCGCACCGACCACGGCGGTGGAGGATGAAGAGGACCTCTACGACCGCTGGGCTGACGACGACTTCGAGGACGAGGACGAGCGCTGAGCGCTCCCTGACCCTCTCACCGAGGCCGCTTCCCAGGCACGAGGCCTTGCCGCGTCACCCTCGGCACGACCCGGGTCACACCCGGTACGAGCCGCTGAGGTAGACCGCTCCTCCGTCGACCCCCTTGGCACCGCGCACCACGTCCGGCGACGTCGCGCGACCGTCGTCCGCGCCGACCTCGCCCAGCACCCAGGCCTCCACGCCCGCAGCGCTGCACGCGCGCACCACGGCGTCCACCTCGTCGGGCGCCACCACGGCGACCATGCCCACGCCCAGGTTGAGGGTCTGCTCGAGGTCTCCCCACGGCACCGAGCCGGCCGCCTGCAGCATCGAGAACACCGGCGGCAGCTGCCATGACGCACGGTCCACCGAGGCGGCGAGGCCCACGGGGAGCACGCGCGCGAGGTTCGCGCCGAGCCCGCCGCCGGTCACGTGCGACAGGGCGTGCAGCCCGGGCACGTGCGCGGCGAGATCGACGCACAGCCTCGCGTAGATGCGCGTGGGCTCCAGCAGCTCCTCGCCCAAGGTGCGGCCCAGCTCCGGCCGCTCGTCCTCAAGCGCCCACCCGGCGTGCGCGACGATGCGCCGCACGAGCGAGTAGCCGTTGGAGTGCAGGCCCGACGAGGCCATGGCGACCACCACGTCTCCCGCGCGCACCTTCTCCGGACCCAGCACGTCATCGGCGTCCACGACGCCGATGGCCGCGCCGGCGACGTCGTAGTCGTCGGGCTCCATGACGCCCGGGTGCTCCGCCGTCTCGCCGCCCACGAGCGCGACGCCGGCCAGCTCGCACCCCTCGGCGATGCCGCGCACGATGTCTGCGATGCGCTCCGGCACGACGCGACCGCAGGCGATGTAGTCGGTCATGAGCAGGGGCTTGGCGCCGCACACGACGATGTCGTCCACGACCATCGCGACCAGGTCCTGGCCGATGGTGTCGTGCACCCCGAGAGCGCGCGCGATGACGATCTTGGTGCCCACGCCGTCGGTCGAGGAGGCGAGCAGGGGCCGCTTGTATCCCAGGAGGGCCGATGCGTCGAACAGGCCCGCGAACGCGCCCACGCCTCCCAGCACCTCGGGCCCATGGGTGCGGGCCACGGCGGACTTCATGAGCTCCACGGCCTTGTCGCCGGCGTGGATGTCGACGCCCGCGCCCGCGTAGGTGATCGGCTCGTCGGTCATGCGGTGGCCCCCGTGCTCTCGCCCGCGTGCTCCGCCGCGTGGATCACGCCGCTCGGCACCACCGCCTGCGCGAGCAGGTGGCGGGCGTCGACCGGCGGCTCGATGGGATACGTGCCGGAGAAGCACGCCGTGCACAGCCGGTCCTGGGCCTGCTGGGTGGCGGCGACCATGCCGTCGATGGAGATGTGCGCGAGCGAGTCCGCGCCGATCTGCTCGCACAGCTCCTCGAGCGTGTGGCCCACGGCCGCGAGCTCCTCGCGCGTGGGGAAGTCGATGCCGTAGAAGCACGGCCACTGGACGGGCGGCGCGGAGATGCGCACGTG
>QGUM02000077.1:0-9444 GCA_003242455.2 Actinomycetes bacterium | reverse complement strand
CGCCGATGCCGGTCCCGCCCGATGCCATCCGCACCACGCCCCACGCGCCGGCGAGGGCCGCGCCGCCCCTTGCCGTTGACATCCGACGATGCTTTGTTCTAGCGTTCGTTTATCGGTAAACAAAGGAGTGAAGCAGTGGCGCTGACGACGGCTCGCACCGACGCGAACCGCTCCGCGGTCCTCGCCCACCTCGGCGCGCACGGAGCGACCTCCCGCGCCGACCTCGCACGCGCACTCCAGCTCTCCCCCGCCCTCATCACCAAGCTCACCCGCGAGCTCATCGCGGAGGGCCTGGTCCGCGAGCTCGAGCTGCAGGTCAGCTCCGGCGGCCGCCCCGCCCAGCTCCTGGGCCTGTCCGCCAAGTCGCTCGGGGCGGTGGGCATCAAGATCGCGCCCGACCACCTGACCTTCGTCGAGGTCGGCATCGACGGCGCCCTGCAGCGCACCGCGACCGAGCCCTTCGACGCCGGCGACCGCCTCGCCCTGCACTCCCTCACCACACTCACCAAGCGCTTCGTCGAGACCGCCACGCACTCGACTCTCCTGGGCATCGGCGTGGGGCTCCCCGGCTACGTGCTCGAGCAGAGCGAGGACGTCGTCGACTCCACCCAGCTGGGCTGGAGCCAAGTGCCGCTCGGGAGCGCGCTGCGCGCCGCGACCGGCCTGCCCGTGCTGATCGACAACAACGTCAACGCCCTCGCCCTCACCGAGATGCTCTTCGGCGTGGGCCGCGGCAAGGAGGACCTGCTCGTCGTCACCATCGGCACCGGCATCGGCGGCGCGATCGTCGCCGGCGGGACCATCGTGCGCGGGGCCTCCGGCAATGCCGGCGAGATCGGCCACATCCCCGTCGTCGAGGACGGCCCCCTGTGCCAGTGCGGCGCGCGCGGCTGCCTCGAGTCGGTCGTGAGCCAGGGCGCGATCCTCGCCCGGGCGCGCGAGGAGGGCATCGTCGGCCCCGATGCCGACCTCGCCGCCCTGCGTCGCGCCGCGAGCGAGGGCGAGCCGCACGCCGTGGAGCTCTTCGCCTTCGCGGGCCGGACCCTCGGCCGCACCATCGCGGGCGTCGTCAACACCCTGGACCCCGAGGTCATCGTGATCCAGGGCGAAGGCGCGGAGTCGTGGGAGCACTGGTCGGCGGGCTTCGAGCTCGCGCTCAACGCGAGCCTCATCCCCCGCAAGCGCGGCATCCCCATCGTGGTCGAGGGCTGGCAGGACGACCGCTGGGCCCAGGGCGCCGCGTCGCTCGTCCTGTCCACGCCGTTCGATGCCGATGGCGTCTCCGGCGAGCAGGGGCGCCTCGTGCGCGAGCGGCTCATCGACGCGGCAGGCGAGGTGGCATGACCGACCTGATGGCGCAGCTCACCGTCGCTCGCAGCCCCCACGGGCGAGCGTCGGGAAGGCCCGCGCGCCCCGTCTCCCGCCGCGCCCGCAAGGCGCGCACGACGCTCCTGGCGTACCTCTTCCTCGCGCCGTCGGCCGTGCCGCTCGTGTGGTTCGTCATCGTCCCCATGTTCCAGGCCGCGTGGACCTCGCTGCACAAGTGGAACCTCATCACGCCCAAGGAGTGGGTCGGCCTCGACAACTACCGGCAGCTGCTCTCCTGCGATCTGGCGGACCTGGGCTCGTGCGAGACCGCGGCGATCTTCGGCCACACCCTGTTCTACGTCGCCGGCACCTTGCCGCTGACGTTCGTCGGCGGCCTGGCGCTGGCGCTCGCGCTCAACCGCGCCTTCCGCGGTCGCACCCTCCTGCGCGGCATCTACTTCCTGCCGGTCGTCACGTCGTGGATCGCGGTCGCCTTCGTGTGGCGCTGGCTCCTCAACCCGTCGGTGGGCGTCGTCAACGCGGTGCTCGGCTGGTTCGGCATCGACGGCCCCGGCTGGTGGGCGGACCCCCAGTGGTCGATGCCGTCGATCATCCTCGCGTCCGCGTGGAAGGATCTGGGCTTCGTCATGGTCCTGCTGCTCGCCGGCCTCCAGACCATCCCCACGGAGGTCAACGAGGCCGCGACGCTCGACGGCGTGGGCCCGTGGCGCCGGCTGTTCTCCATCACGCTGCCGCTGCTGTCGCCGCAGATCTTCTTCGTGGTGATCATCTCGCTCATCAACGGCTTCCAGGTCTTCGACCAGGTCTACGCCATGACCGAGGGCGGCCCGGCCGGCTCGTCCGAGACCGTCGTGCTGAGCATCTACAAGCTCACGTTCGACTACAACCAGGCGGGCATGGCATCGGCGCTGTCGATGGTCCTCTTCCTGGTGATCATGGCCATCACCCTCATTCAGCTGCGAGGCGAGCGGAAGTGGGTGAGCTATGCGTAACGCCAAGCGTCACCTGCTCACGGCCGTCCTCGTCCTGGGCGCGCTCGCGATGGTCTTCCCGTTCCTGTGGACGGTCATCACCTCGCTCACGTCGGGCGCGGGCCTGGCCGCGACCCCGAGCCTCATCCCCGAGGACCCGTCGCTCGACGCCTACCGCACGCTGTTCGGCAAGTCGACGTTCGGTCGCGCTGTGCTCAACTCCGTGGGCCTCGCCGTGGTCATCACGGCGATCCAGATCATCACGTCCGCACTCGCCGCGTACGCCTTCAGCCGCTTCGAGTTCCCCGGCAAGAGGCTCGCGTTCGCGGCCTACCTGGGCACGATGATGATCCCGATGCAGGTCCTCCTGGTCCCGCTGTTCGTCCAGATGAAGAACCTGGGCCTCATCAACAACTTCGGCGGCGTCATCCTGCCGTCCGCCGCGAGCGCCTTCGGCGTCTTCCTCCTGCGTCAGGCGATGGCCTCCGTCCCGCGCGAGCTCGACGAGGCCGCGACCATCGACGGCGCAGGACACCTGCGGGTCTTCGCCCGCATCGTCATGCCGAACGTCACGCCTGCGATCGCGACGTTCGGAGTCTTCGCGTTCATGAGCTCGTGGAACGCGTTCCTGTGGCCGCTGGTGATCCTGCGCCAGGACCACCTCAAGACCCTCCCGCTTGCCCTCGCGTCGCTGCAGGGGCAGTTCACGACCCAGTGGGACGTGATGATGGCGGGCTCAGTGATCAGCATCCTCCCGATGCTGGCGCTGTACATCTTCGCCCAGCGATACATCATCCAGGGCGTAGCAGGCTCGGGGCTCAAGTAGCCCGGGGCACCCACCCAGAAACCCAGAAGGAAGCACACCATGCGCAAGTCAGCACTCGCCGGAGCCGGCATCGCCGCCGTCCTCGGCCTCACGCTCTCTGCTTGCTCGTCGACCCCGGAGGACTCGCCGTCGTCGTCGGCCCCGGGCGAGCAGCCTGCCGAGCAGGTGACCATCACCTACTCGAACTTCATCTCCAACGGCGGCAACGAGGACAACCTCGCCAAGATCGTCGCCGCGTTCGAGGCCGAGAACCCCGACATCAAGGTCGAGGTCACGACCCTGCCCTACGCCGACTACTTCGACGCCCTCAAGACGGACCTCGTCGCGGGCACGACGGCTGACGTGTTCGATATCGAGTACGCGACCTACCCGCAGTTCCAGCCCGCGGGCGTCTTCGCCCCCCTCGAGGGCGTGGACACCTCGGTCTACCGCGGCGACATCGCGGCCGCCTACGCGACCGACGGCGTGCAGTACGCGCTGCCGACGTCGTTCTCGACCGTCGTCCTGTTCTACAACAAGGACCTGTTCGACGCGGCGGGCGTGGACTACCCGACGTCCGACTGGACCTGGGCGGACGAGATGGCCGCTGCGGAGAAGCTCACCGACGCCGCCAACGGCGTGTGGGGCGACTACCAGCCCATCTCGTACTACGAGTACTACAAGGCGCTGGTCCAGGCGGGCGGCTCGTTCCTGTCTGCCGACGGCAAGTCCGTCGCCTTCAACTCGCCCGAGGGCCTCGCGGCCGCCGAGCACCTGGTGAAGAAGGCCGGCACCGTCATGCCGACCGCGGAGCAGGGCGCCGGCACGCCTGACTTCGACACCAACCTGTGGGCCACCGGCAAGCTCGCCATGTGGCACACCGGCATCTGGATGTTCGGCGCAGGCGCCGACGGCGGCTTCGACTGGGACATCGTGGTCGAGCCCGGCAGCGCCCAGAAGGGCTCGGCCGTGTTCTCCAACGCGGTCGCCGTCTCGGCCAACTCCCAGCACAAGGAGGCCGCGCAGAAGTTCGCCGAGTTCCTCTCGAGCTCGTCGGTGATGGTGGACGTCCGTCTTGAGTCCGGCTGGGAGCTCCCCGCCATCTCGGACGACGCCAAGCTCGCCACCTACCTCGAGAAGGGCGACCCGGCGAACCGCCAGGCGGTGTTCGACTCGCTCAACGCGATCGCGCTGCCCCCGGTGATCGGTGACAACCAGTCGCAGATGCAGGACATCATCGGCGAGCTCCTCAACGAGGCCGCCGCCGGCCGCATCTCGGTCGCTGACGCTCTGGCTCAGGCCGAAGAGCGCATCAACGCCCTGCTCGGCTGACAGACCAGGCCTGGCGGCGGCGCCCAGAATTCGCCGCCGCCAGGCCTTCCGAGCCTATCCACCTCACCGCAAGAATCGAGTCACCCATGCCCCCCGCAGTCGATCCCGCGCTTCTGACCCGCTCGCGCGACGTGATCCTGAGCCTCCAGCTTCCCAACGGCGCCTTCCCCGCGTCCCCCACCTTCTCCGCCTACCAGGGCTATTGCTGGTTCCGTGACGGCGCGTTCATCGCGGATGGCCTGTCCGCCGACGGCAGCGTCGACTCCCCCACCGCGTTCTTCTCCTGGTGCGCGACGGTCCTCGACCGCTACACGCCGCAGATCGAGGAGATCATCGCGCGCGCCGAGGCCGGGGACCCCGTGCCCGGCTCCCAGATGCTTCCCGCGCGCTACACGTTCGACGGCGGGCTGGGCGCCGACGACTGGACCGACTTCCAGCTCGACGGCTACGGCACGTGGATCTGGGCCCTCGACGAGCACGTCCGTCGTCACGGCGTCGACCCCTCCCCCTTCGCCGCCGCCGTCGCCATCACCGTCCGCTACCTCCTGTCGTCGTGGCAGCGCTCCTGCTACGACTGGTGGGAGGAGCACGCCGAGCAGGTGCACGTCTCGACGCTCGGCTGCATCGTCGCCGGCCTGCGCTCGGCGGTGAGCCTGGGCGTCCTGGACGTCGACCTCGCCTCCAGGGCCGCGCAAGGCGCCGACGACGTCCTCGCCTTCATCCTCGAGCGGGGCGTCCACGACGGCCGTCTCGTGAAGTGGATCGGCAACCCGGACGTCGACGCGAGCCTCAGCGCGCTCTTCGCCCCCCTGCGCGTCTTCGACCCCGCAAGCGACCTCGCCACCGAGACCCTCGCCGCCATCGGCCGCGACCTCGAGGTGGACGGCGGCGTCTACCGCTTCCGCGCGGACACGTTCTTCGGCGGCGGGCGGTGGCCGCTCCTGTCGTGCTTCAAGGGCCTCGCGCATGCCGCCCGCGGCGAGCGCGAGGAGGCTCAGCGCCTGCTCGCCTGGGCCGTCGCCCAGGCGACTGACACCCTGGACCTGCCGGAGCAGGTGAGCGACCGCCTGCTGGATCCCTCCATGGAGGAGTACTGGATCAACCGCTGGGGTCCCGTCGCGACGCCGCTGCTGTGGTCGCACGCGATGGTCCTGCGCCTGAACGCGGAGCTGTCGTGATGCGCATCCGCCACGTCCCCCTGGGCTCCGGCCACCCCTACACCCACGACACCGAGCAGCGCTCCCCCGTCCTGCCGGTGACCGGCGAGAGCCTGCGCGTCGGCGCCCGCGTCAGCGGCGAGGTCGCGACCGTGGCGGTCGAGACGAGCTTCACGGGCGCCGACGGCACGGTCATCGAGTCCGTCACGCACCGGGCCGCCCGCGTCGCCACGTCCTCGCGCGGCCAGACGGTCGACGGCGGCCACCTCGCCTCCGCGCAGGCCAAGCAGGCCCGCAAGGCCGAGGGCTGGGAGGCTCGCCTCGCCGTCCCGGCCGGCGCGACGGGCTTGACGTACCGCATCCACGCGACCGCCCCCGACGGCACGACCGCGAGCACCAAGGCCTTCTCCACCGAGGTCGGCACGTGGATGCCGGCCGATGCGGAGGTCGTGCGAGCATCGGGCCCCGTGGGGCTCGTGGGCGACGTCAGCGTGCTGCGCACCCCGTCGGGCCTGGCCCGCGTGCGCTTCGCGCTGCCGCTCGCCCCGGGCGAGCACGTCGTCGGCTTCGGCGAGCGCTACGACCGCCTGGACCACCGCGGCCAGTCGCTCGACTCGCAGCTGTTCGAGCAGTACAAGAGCCAGGGCCTGCACCGACGCACCTACATGCCGATGCCGTTCGCCCATGTCGTGGGAGGCTCGGGCTGGGGCTTCCACGTGGTGACCTCGCGCCGAGTCTGGTTCGACGTCGGCGAGAGCACGCCGGACCGGCTGCTGATCGAGGCCGAGGTCGCGGGCGACGGCCCCGTGCTGCCGGTGCACACGTACGGCGGCGCGCCTCACGAGGTGCTGCGAGCCTTCCTCGACGAGGTGGGGCGTGCGGAGGAGCTCCCCTCGTGGGTGTTCCGCCTGTGGGCCTCCGGCAACGAGTGGAACACGCAGGCCGAGGTCGAGCGCCAGCTCGCGCTGCACAGGCAGCACGAGATCCCCATCGGCGCGCTCGTCATCGAGGCGTGGAGCGACGAGTCGACGTTCACCGTCTGGCGCGACGCCGAGTACACGCCGCGCGAGGACGGCGGACCGTTGCGCCTGGCGGACTTCACCTTCCCCGCGGACGGAGCGTGGCCCGACCCCAAGGGCATGATCGACGCGATGCACGCCGACGGCGTGAGGCTGCTCCTGTGGCAGATCCCGCTCATCAAGATGCGCCCTCACCCCACGGGTCAGACGCGCTTCGACGCCGATGCCGCGATCCGCGAGAACCGCCTCATCCGCGAGCGGGCCGCCGACGGCTCGCTGCGCCCCTACCGCAATCGCGGCTGGTGGTTCCCGCTGGCCCTCATGCCCGACCTCACGGACCCCGAGGCGGCGCGGTGGTGGACAGAGAAGCGCCGCTACCTGGTCGAGGACATGGGCGTGGACGGGTTCAAGACCGACGGCGGCGAGCACGCCTGGGGCCACGACCTGGTCTACCTCGACGGCCGCGACGGCGGCGAGAAGAACAACACGTTCCCCGTGGCCTATGCCAAGGCGTACGGCGACCTGCTGCGCTCCGCCGGCAAGGCGCCCGTGACGTTCTCTCGCGCCGGCTTCACCGGCTCGCAGGCCCACGGCGCGTTCTGGGCGGGCGACGAGAACTCGACGTGGGACGCGTTCCGCTGGTCGATGTGGGCGGGCCTGAGCGCCTCGGCATCGGGCATCGTGTACTGGGGCTGGGACGTCGCCGGCTTCTCCGGCGAGCTTCCCACGCCCGAGCTGTACGTGCGCGCCTTCGCGGCGTCGGCGTTCGTGCCGATCATGCAGTACCACTCGGAGTTCAACCACCACCGCAAGCCGCCGCGCGACCGCACCCCGTGGAACATGGTCGCGGAGACCGGCGACGAGGCGATCATCGGCGAGATCCGCGAGATCGTCGCGCTGCGCGAGCGCCTCGTGCCCTACCTGGAGCGCTCGGCGCGCCAGTCCATCGCGACGGGCAAGCCGCTCATGCGCGCCCTGTTCTTCGACTACGGCGACGACGAGAACGTGTGGACCGAGAACCCCCAGTGGACTCTCGGCGACGACATCCTCGTGGCGCCTGTGCTCGCTCCCGGCGCGACGTGGGACGTGTACCTGCCGCGCGGCCGCTGGGTCGACGCATGGAGCGGAGAAGCGCTCGAGGGCGGCCGCACGGTCACGACCGAGACCCCGCGCCACCGCGTGCCCGTGTACGTGCGCGCTCAGGCCTGGGGCGAGCTGCAAGACGTGTTCCAGGCCTGACGCGCCCCCGGCGGCGCTGAGCGTCGCCTACGCGGGGAGGGCGCACTCGGAGCTGGCGGGCAGGCGCCATGACAGCCGATGCAGGGGCGAGGGCCCGTGCTCGCGGATCGCGGCGAGGTGCCCGGCCGCGCCGTATCCCTTGTTGCCGTCCCACCCGTACTGCGGATGCTCCGCGTGGGCGCGGCGCATGAGCTCGTCGCGCTCGACCTTGGCGAGCACCGAGGCCGCGGCGATCGACGCGCACAGCGAGTCGCCCTTGACCACCATCGTCACGGGCGCGCAGCACGCCTCCGGGTCGCCTGGCTGGCGCGCGGCGCGCACCCCGGCGTCGGTGAGCTCGGCGAACAGGTCGGGAGGCGGCTCGGTGAGCCAGTCGTGGCGCCCGTCCAGGAGGATCGCATCGGGAACGATGCCGAGCTCGGCGAGGTCGGCGAGGGCACGGTTCGCCGCGAGGCGCAGCGCACCGATGATCCCGCGCTCGTCCACCTCCGCTGCGCTCGCGTGGGCCACGGCACGGCCGATGCCGAAGGCGGACAGGGCGTCGACCAGGGCGACGCGGCGCGACGGAGGAAGCTCCTTGGAGTCGGCCAGGCCGTCGGGCCACGCGTCGCAGCGCTCGAGGGCCACGACCCCCACGGTGACGGGGCCGGCGAGCGCTCCCCTGCCCACCTCGTCGACGCCCACCACGATGCGCGCGCCGGAGTCCCACAGGAGGGACTCATGGTGGAGCGAGACGGCCACGTTCCGACACTAGCCGCGCGAGGGCCGCGCGGACGTCATTGCGCTGCGGCGGCGTCGGGATCGAAGTCCGGGTAGGGGTTGCCCAGGCCGTCCCAGTGGCTCAGCGGCCACACGACCACGAAGGCCGTGCCGACGACGTTGGCCTCGGGGATGGTGCCGCCGCCGGGATCGCCCAGGTGGGCACGGGAGTCGGCAGAGTTGGAGCGGTTGTCGCCCATGACCCACAGGCGGCCCTCGGGGATGTCGATGCTCCAGCCGTTGCGGCAGCTGTTGGTGCCCGGCTTCACGTACGGCTCGTCGAGGGCAGCGCCGTTGACGCGCACCACGCCCTCATCCGGGTCGCACGTCACGGTGTCGCCGGGCAGCCCGATGACGCGCTTGACGAGGTGCTCGCCCGCGTCCTCCGGCAGCAGGCCGGTGAACGTCAGCACGTTCGTCCACACGGCGGCGATCCCGGTGGGCTCGGGCTCGAGCGAGCTGTCGAGCCAGCCGCCCGGGTCCTTGAAGACGACGATGTCGCCGCGGCGCAGGTCGAACGGACCGGGGCGCCACTTGGTGACGAGGATGCGGTCCTTGACCCGCAGCGTGTCCTCCATCGAAGACGACGGGATCCAGAAGGACTGGAAGAAGAACGTCTTGAGGATGAGGGACAGGACCAGGGCGCTGGCGACGACGAGCAGCAGCTCCTTGATCCACCCCCACAGACGCTGACCGGCGGGCAGGGGCTTCCTGCCCGCCGGCGAGGCGTCTGTCCTGCTGATGGCTAGTTCTCGCGCTTCTCGCGGATGCGCGCCTTCTTGCCGCGCAGGTTGCGCAGGTAGTAGAGCTTGGCGCGGCGGACGTCACCGCGG
>QGUM02000076.1:0-9467 GCA_003242455.2 Actinomycetes bacterium | reverse complement strand
CTGCTGGCGCCTTACGTGGGCGCGCCGCAATTTCTCGCCGTCCGCGATGCGCGCAGCGGCCGCGAGCTGACGCGGATGCCGCTCGGCGACTGGATCGCTCGACGTCACGGCTCTCCTTATTGGGTGGCGCACCGGGCCGATCTTCACCGCGCCTTGCGCGCACGCGCCGCGGCCGAGCCGCTGATCGATCTCACTGCGGATGCTGCCGTCGTCTCGGTCAGGCAGGACGACAAGTCCGTCACGGTCTCGCCAGTCGCCGGGCGATGGTGTCGGAGCGCGGGCTGAGACGCTCATGCGGGAGGGTCTCCCAGCTGGGGAAGACGGCGACGCTCGCGGGGTCGAGGTACGCGCCCAGCGCCGATGCGAGGGCCTCGGCGTCGTTGCCCGTGGCGGTGAGCGCGAGCACGAGTCCGGGCTCGTCGGCCACGGCGCGCGCGATGAGCAGCGGAGCGGCCGAGCTGGGAGCGCGCATGTGCCCGGCGCCGGGAGCGGCGGCGCCCTCGAGCGCGCGCAGGGCGTCGAGCAGCGGGCTCAGCGCGGGGCTGTCCACGGCGTTCACACGACCTCCAGGCATGCCGAAGAACCGGATTTTCCGGCCCAGCCATCGTAGACACGTCGCCGGACGTCGGTGCGCGGGAAGGGCCCCAGGCGCATCGCCCGCCGCTCCTAGACTTGAGGCATGGCCGACTCCCTCACCTCAGCGGAGCGGCTCCTGCGCACGTTCGCGCGGCGCACCAACCTCACCCTTCCCGGCCGGGGCTTCGCGCTGTGGGGCGACCAGCACGACCCCGCGCTCGCGCAGGCCCTGACGCGGATCGCCGGAGGGCTGGGCATGCGCCCCGTCACAGACGGCGCGAGCGAGAGCCTCGCCCCGCTGACCGTGGACCTGACGGACGAGCCGCGCGTGCTGCTGGGCGGCACGGAGCTCCCCGAGCGCCCCGACGCCGACACGCGGATCACGTTCGCGCGCGACCACATGCCGGTCTCGACCGCCCTCGCCCGCGAGATCACGGCGACGGGCGTGCTCGTCGGCCGCACCGTGGGCGTGTGCCTGCCGCTCGAGCCCAAGACGGCGGTGCTCGCGCTCCTGCTGCGCGAGGCCGGAGCGGCGGTGACCGTCTACGCGCACCCGGACGAGACGGACGTCGAGGTCGCCGAGGCCCTGCGCAGCCGGGCTTTCGAGGTCAGCGCCGACCCCGCGCGCACGGGCACCGCCGAGCGCTCCGCCGCGCTCGACTTCGTCCGCTCGGGCCTGGACCTGCTCATCGACGACGGCGCTCACCTCATCCGACTCGCCCACGCGGAGGCGCCGGACCAGGTCGCCCGCTGGGTCGGCGCGAGCGAGGAGACGACGTCGGGCGTGCGAGCGCTGCGCCCGCTCGCCGAGCGAGGCGCGCTCCTCACGCCCGTCATCGCCACGAACGACGCCGCGACCAAGACCGCCTTCGACAATCGCTACGGCACGGCCCAGTCGTGCGTCTTCGCCATCGCCGACCTGCTCGAGCGCGTCGGCCTCACGCTCCGCAGCCAGCGCGCCGTCGTGGTGGGGTACGGGCCCGTGGGCCAGGGCGTCGCCGCGATGCTGCGCGCGCTCGACGCGGACGTCGCCGTGGTCGAGACCGACCCCTTGCGCGCCCTGCTCGCACGGCACGACGGCTTCGAGACGGGCACGCTCGCCGAGCTGGCTCCCGAGGCGCTCGTCATCAGCGCCACGGGAGCGCCCCGAACCGTCACGGCCGACGCCGCGGCCGCCGCGCGCGCCGTCGCGGTCGCGGGAGGCACGCCTGGCGAGGTCGAGCTCGGCGAGGACGTGACCCTCGAGCCGGTCGACGGCGAGCCCCACATCGTCCGCGCCCGCCCGCACGGCACGCTCCTGCTCGCCCACGTCGGCGCCGCGAACCTCGTCGCGGGAGAGGGCAACCCCATCGAGATCATGGACCTGTCCTTCGCGACCCAGCTGGCCGCGCTCGAGCATCTCGTCACCGCGCGTCTCGCCCCCGGTCTGCACTCCCTCCCGGACGATGCCGTCGCTCGGGTGGCGGCGTCGGCCGCGGCCGCACACGGCGTGCTGCTCGATCCCGCTGACGGACGCCACGAGGACGAGCCTCGCCCTGGCCGCTTCGGAGTCACCGCATGAGCCTCGACTTCACCGTCTACACCGCCGCGGTCGTGCTGCCGGTCACCGCGCCGCCCATCGCCCAGGGCTCCGTCGCCGTGCGCGACGGACGCATCGTCCACGTGGGCGAGCGTCGCTGGGTGCAGGAACAGCTCGCCGAGCGCGGCGCCCGTGTGCGCGAGGTGTTCTGGCACGGCATCCTGACGCCCGGCCTCGTCAACGCGCACACCCATCTCCAGTACACGGCGATGGCGAGCCTGGGAGCGGTGACCTACCCGAGCTTCGGCGCCTGGGTCGAGGCCTTCAACCGCGAGTACGCGGCCTCCCACGACTGGCGCGCCTCCGCCGCCGACGGCGCACGGCTCGCGATCCGCACCGGCACGACCGCCGCCGCCGACGTCGTCACCGACGCGGCCGCGGCATCGGCGCTGCACGACGCCGGACTGCGCGGCATCGCGTACTGGGAGGTCATGGACTGGAGCAACGAGCGCTGGGTGCGCGAGGGGCGCCGTCGCGTCGAGGCGGAGCTCGAGGCCCTGCCGGCGACGCCCGGGCGAGGCCTCGCGCCTCACGCGCCCTACTCCCTCGAGACGGTCGCGCTCATGGAGACGCCCGACATCGCCCGCGAGCGCGGAGCGCGGCTGCACATCCACCTGGGCGAGATCGAGCTCGAGCGGGCCTTCGAGCACGACGCGGGCGAGCCGTGGCACGCCCGCCGTCCCGCGAGCCTGAAGGAGATCCGCACGGCAGGGCTGGGCATCTCCGCGACGGACTACGTTGACCATCTGGGCGTCCTGGGCCCCGACTGCCACATCGCCCACGGCGTCTACATGACCGCCCAGGACCGCGCGCTGCTGCGCCAGCGCCACACGACCGTCGCGCTGTGCCCGCGCTCCAACGCCGTGCTCGGCCTCGACGAGCCGCCGGTGGCGGCCTACCTCCGGGAAGGCAGCCCGATCGCCGTGGGCACGGACTCGCTCGCCTCGTCGCCGTCGCTCGACGTCATGGCCGACGTCGCCGAGCTCGCCCGCCTCGCCCGCGCCCAGGGCTACGCCGACGCCGACCTCGCGTCGCGCCTGCTGACGGCCGCGACCCTGGGAGGCGCCCGTGCCCTGGGCCTCGACTCGGGCACCGAGCGCATCGGCCAGCTGTCCGTGGGCGCGCGGGCGGACCTGGCGTTCTTCGACCTCGAGCCGAGCGGCCCGGAGCGGGCGGCCGACGAGCTCGTCGAGCACGGCGCGGGCCGCGCCGCCGGGACCGTCCTCGGCGGCCGCTTCGCCTACGCGGAGGACCGCCTCGCACATCAGGAGCCGAGCCATGACGACTGACGTTCCGGCGACCGCCGCCGCCCTGGGCCTCGAGCCGCACCCCGAAGGCGGCTGGTATCGCCGCACGTGGACCTCGGAGGTCACCGTCGAGACGCCGCGCGGCACGCGCCCCACCGCCACCGCGATCCACTACCTGCTCGTCGAGGGACAGTCGAGCCGCTGGCACGTGGTCGCGAGCGACGAGCTGTGGCTGTGGCACGGCCCGGGCACGCTCGTCGTGAGCCTCGGAGGCAGCGGCGAGACGCCCGACGAGGACCACGCCACAGAGGTGCGCCTGGGACCCGACGCGGCGGCGGGCGACGTCGCGCAGTGCCTCGTGCGCGCGGGGGTCTGGCAGTCTGCGAGACTTATAGGGACGGACGAGGTGCTCGTCACGTGCGTGGTCTCCCCGGGCTTCGACTTCGCCGACTGGCGTGCGCTTTAGCGTGCCGTAGCATGATGTGACCCCAATTCATACTCATCCGATAGGAGTTCCAAACATGAAGAAGGCATTCCGCGGGCTCGCGGCGCTCGCCGCCGTCGGCGCGCTCGCGCTGAGCGGCTGCTCGGCGGAGTCCGGCTCGACCGGCGGCGCTTCCGGCGAGCTGCAGACCGTGACCGAGGGCAAGCTGACGATCGCGACCGGCGAGCCGGCCTACGAGCCGTGGGTCGTGAACGACGACCCGGCATCGGGCGAGGGCTTCGAGGCCGCCGTGGCCTACGCCGTGGCCAAGGAGCTCGGCTTCGACCCCGAGGACGTCGTGTGGGTGCGCACGACCTTCGACTCGGCCATCGCCCCCGGACCCAAGGACTGGGACTTCAACCTGCAGCAGTTCTCCATCACGGAGGAGCGCAAGCAGGCTGTCGACTTCTCGTCCGCGTACTACGTCACCACCCAGGCGGTCGTGACCGTCGAGGGCTCCCCCGCCGCCGAGGCCACGTCCATCTCCGACCTCAAGGGCGTCAACGTGGGCGTCGCCTCCGGCACCACGAGCTACACGCTCGCGGCCGAGAAGCTCGGCGAGGACGCGCTGTCCGTGTTCAACAACAACGACGACGTGGTGCTCGCCCTGCAGTCGAACCAGATCGACGCGCTCGTGGTGGACCTGCCGACGGCGTTCTACCTCGCGGCAGCCGTCCTCGACGGCGGCATCGTCCTGGGCCAGTTCGAGGGCACCGACGGCGGCGACGAGTTCGGCCTGGTCCTGCCCAAGGGCTCGCCGCTGACCGCTGCGGTCACCGCGGCCGTGGACCGTCTGCGCGAGAAGGGCACGCTTGCCGAGCTCGAGGCCACGTGGCTGAGCGAGGCCGTGTCCGTCCCTGTGCTGAAGTAAGACCATGACAGACAGCAGCCGGGCGGCGCAGGACGCCGCATGGGAGCCCAGCGCGCTCGAGCTCGAGCGACGTGAGTACCGCCGTGCGGCGTCCCTCCGCTCGGCTGCTGTCGCCTTCCTCTCCACCGCCGTCTTCGCGGCGCTCGTCGCGGTCGGCCTGTCCAACAGCCCCGGCTGGGACGCCGTCAAGCACACCTTCTTCAACGTCCCCGTCGCGATCGAGGCGTTCCCCGCGGTCCTCGAGGGACTGTGGCTCAACATCCGCGCGCTGTTCTTCGCGACCCTTGGCGTCGCGATCTTCGGCACGCTCATCGCCGTGCTGCGCTCGCTGCGCGGGCCGGTGTTCTTCCCCATCCGCTTCCTGGCCGCGACCTACACCGACCTGGTGCGCGGCGCGCCGCTGCTGATCGTCCTGTACCTCGTGGGCTTCGGCATCCCGGCGCTGCAGATCGTGCCGCGCATGCCCGCCGTCTTCTGGGGCACGCTCGCGATCATCATCACGTACTCGGCCTACGTCGCCGAGGTGCTGCGCGCGGGCCTCGACTCGGTGCACCCCTCCCAGCGCATCGCGGCCCGCTCGCTGGGCCTCAGCCACGGGCAGACGCTGCGCCTGGTGGTCATCCCGCAGGGCGTGCGCAAGGTCGTGCCCGCCCTCATGAACGACTTCGTGTCGATGCAGAAGGACGTGGGCCTCATCTCCGTCCTGGGCGCCGTCGACGCCGTCCGCGCCGCTCAGATCGAGGTGGCGCACACCTACAACTTCACGCCGTACGTCGTCGCGGCCCTGCTGTTCATCGCGATCAGCTTCCCGATGATCCGGCTGACCGATCACGTGACCGCTCGCATGACCCGTCGCGAGCAGAATGCGGGGACGGTGTGAGCGAGACGGTCCTGGAGCTGCGCGGCGTCCGCAAGCGCTTCGACAAGCACGACGTCCTCAAGCTCGTCGACCTCGAGATCCGCGAGCACGAGGTGGTCGCCCTCATCGGCGCCTCCGGCTCCGGCAAGTCCACCCTGCTGCGCGTCATCAACCTCATCGAGCGCGTGGACGACGGCCAGGTGCTGCTGCGCGGGGACGACATCACCGACCCCCGGGTGAAGCCGGACGCCGTGCGCGCCCGCATCGGCGTCGTGTTCCAGCAGTTCAACCTCTTCCCGCACCTGACCGTCCTGGGCAACGTCACGCTCGCGGCGCGCAAGGTCCACGGCTGGGACGCGGCGGACGCCGATGCCAAGGCCAAGGAGCTCCTGGGGAAGATCGGCCTGGGCGACAAGCTGGACGCCTACCCGGACCGGCTCTCCGGCGGCCAGCAGCAGCGGGTCGCGATCGTCCGCGCCATCCTCACCGACCCCGAGCTGCTCCTGCTCGACGAGATCACGAGCGCGCTCGACCCGCAGCTCGTGGGCGAGGTGCTCGACATGGTGCGCGATCTCAAGGCCGCCGGCGCCACCATCCTCATGGCGACCCACGAGATGGCCTTCGCGCGCTCCGTGGCGGACCGCGTCGTCTTCATGCACAACGGCCGCATCCATGAGCAGGGCACGCCCGAGCAGATCTTCGACAGCCCGCAGCTGCCAGAGACGCGCGAGTTCCTCGCACGCATCCTGCACCGCTGAGCGCCGCACGCCGCGCACGAAAGCACGGGCCGCCGGGGCCGACCTTGCGATCGTCCCCGACGGCCCGTCCCCCTACCGGTTCCCCTACCGGAATCTGAGAAGCGCCTGCGGCGACTAGAGCGTCTGAGCCAGACGGTAGTACGCGGCGTTGGCGCGCAGCTCCTTCTCGAACGCAGGCACCGTGGTGTCCTCGTCGATGACCAGCAGCTCGATCTGGGCGAGGCGGGCGAACTCGCGGAACACCTCGATGCCGATCTGGTTGGTCATGACCGTGTGGTGCGCGGCGCCCGCCAGCAGCCACGCGTGGGCCGACGTGCGGAAGTCCGGACGCGGGCTCCACACGGCGTGGCCCACGGGCAGGTTCGGCATCGGCTCGGGCAGCGGCACGTTGTCGACGACGTTCGCCACGAGGCGGAAGCGCTCGCGCATGTCGGACATCGCGACCACGACGGCGGGACCGGCGTCGGCCGTGAAGACCAGGCGCACCGGGTCCTCCTTGCCGCCGATGCCGAGCGGGGCGATCGTGAGCCTCGCCTTGGCGCTGGACAGGGCTGGGTTCACCTCAAGCATGTGGGCGCCGAGGATGAGCTCCTTGCCCGGCTCCAGGTGGTACGTGTAGTCCTCCATGAGCGAGGCGCCGCCGGGAAGCCCTGCGCCCATGACGGCGGCAGCGCGCACCAGGACGGCCGTCTTCCAGTCGCCCTCGGCGCCGAAGCCGTAGCCGTCGGCCATGAGGCGCTGGACCGCGAGGCCGGGCAGCTGACGCAGCGCGCCCAGGTCCTCGAAGGACGTGGTGAAGGCGGTGAAGCCGCCGGCCTCGAGGAACGAGCGCAGGCCCAGCTCGATGCGGGCACCGTACTCGAGCGACTCGGCGCGCGCGCCTCCCGGACGCAGATCCTCGTCGACGTCGTACAGGTCGAGATACTCCTGGACCAGCTCGGCGACCTCGGCGTCCGAGGCGGCGTGGACCGCGTCGGCGAGCTCGTTGACGCCCCACGTGTTGACCTCGACGCCCAGGCGGATCTCCGCCTCGGTCTTGTCGCCCTCGGTGACAGCGACGTAGCGCATGTTGTCGCCGAAGCGGGCGAGCTTGAGGTTGCGCGTGGCCCACACGCCTGCCGCGGCGCGTGCCCACGTGCCGACGCCCTTGGCGACGGCCGGGTCAGAGGCGTGGCCCACGACGGTCGAGCGCGGGACGCCCATGCGGGTCTGGATGTAGGCGTGCTCGCGGTCGCCGTGGGCGGCCTGGTTGAGGTTCATGAAGTCGAAGTCGATCTCTCCCCACGGGAGCGCGACGTTCGCCTGCGTGTGCAGGTGCAGCAGCGGCTTGCGCAGCACGTCGAGGCCCTTGATCCACATCTTGGAGGGGCTGAACGTGTGCGCCCAGGTGATGACGCCCAGCACGTTGTCGTGAGCGTTGACCTCGAGCATGAGGCGACGGATGGCGTCGGAGTCGGTGAGGACGGGCTTCCAGACGATGGTCACGGGCACCTCGTCCGAGCCGTTGAGAAGCGCGACCACCTGCTGGGACTGCTCGGCGACCTGCGCGAGAGTCTCGGGGCCGTACAGGTGCTGGCTGCCGGTGGCGAACCAGATCTCGAAGGCGCCGAGGTCCGGCACCACGTTGCGGCTGGTCATGTGGTCACTGCTCCTTGGTGGACTGTCCGTAGACGTTCTGGTAGCGGTCGAACAGCGCGTCGATCGCATCCTGCGGAATAGGGATGAGGTCGCCCGCCTGCCGGGCGATGTGGACCGTGCGCGCGACGTCCTCGCACATCACGGCGGCCTTCACGGCGTCCTTCGCGTCCTTGCCGATGGTGAAGACGCCGTGGTTCTGCATGAGCACCGCGCGCGAGCGGTGCCCCGTGAGGGTCGCGACGATGCCGCGCCCGATGGAGTCGTCGCCGATGATCGCGAACGGGCCGACCGGGATCGGGCCGCCGAACTCGTCGGCCATCGCGGTGAGGACGCACGGGATCGGCTCGCCGATCGCGGCCCAGGCGCTGGCGTAGGTGGAGTGGGTGTGCACGACGCCGCCCACCTCGGGCATGTGCCGGTACACGTAGGCGTGCGCCTCGGTGTCGCTGGAGGGGGAGTAGTCGCCCTCCACGAGCTTGCCCTCGAGGTCGCAGACGACCATGCGGTCGGGCGTGAGCTCGTCGTAGGACACCCCGCTCGGCTTGATCACCATCAGGTCGTGGCCGGGGACCCGGCCGGACACGTTGCCCGCGGTCCAGACGACGAGGTTGTAGCGGACCAGCTCGGCGTGCAGGGCGGCGACGCGTTCGCGCAGCTCGTCGACGGCGGTCTTGGCGGAGGCGGGAATGGTCGTCATCTGCCGCTCACCGCCGCCCGCCGAATGGCACGCAACCGGTGCAGGACATCGTTCTCTCCTCGTCCGAAGTAGTCGTGCAGGCGCTGGTACTCCGCGTAGAGCGCGTCGTAGGCGCGCGCCCGCTCGGGGTCGGGGGTGTAGGCGTTCCGGTTGACGCCGCCCATGGCCGCGGCGGCCGAGCGCACGTCCGGGTAGGCGCCGGCGGCGACCGCGGCGTGGATGGCGGCGCCGAGGGCGGGGCCCTGCTCGGAGACGATCGTCGACAGCGGCATGTTGCAGACGTCGGCGTAGAGCTGCATGAGGAAGCGGTTCTTCAGCAGCCCGCCGGCCACGACGAGCTCCCGCACCGGCACCCCGGACGCCTCGAAGGCCTCGATGATCGTGCGGGTGCCGAACGCGGTGGCCTCCATCAGCGCCCGGTAGATGTGCTCGGGGCGCGTGGCGAGGGTCTGGCCGACGATCACGCCGGACAGCTCGTGGTCGACGAGCACCGACCGGTTCCCGGAGTGCCAGTCCAGCGCGACGAGCCCGTGCTCGCCGACGGCCTGCTCGGCCGCGAGTTCGGTGAGCAGCGTGTGGATGTCGATGCCGCGCTCGGCCGCGCGCTGGTGGTACTCCGGCGGCACCGAGGTGTCGACGAACCAGGCGAAGATGTCGCCGACGCCGCTCTGGCCCGCCTCGTAGCCCCACAGGCCCTCCACCACGCCCCCGTCGACCACCCCGCACATGCCCGGCACCTCGCCGAGCTGGTCGGAGAC
>QGUM02000004.1:0-37173 GCA_003242455.2 Actinomycetes bacterium | reverse complement strand
GCGTACGAGGCCGATTCGAGGCGACGCGAGGCGGAAGGAGGGATGCCGTGAGCAGGGTGCACGACGCGTCGGCGCCGCGGATGACGGTGCGCGAGACGTTCCGTCGCGGCTTCGTCATCTCTCCCGAGCTGCGCAAGGGCCTGGGCGTCACGCTCGGCCTTGCCGCCGTCGCCGCATCGGCGCGCGCGACCATTCCCATCGTCACGCAGAAGGTGACCGACGACGGGCTGCTCGCGCCGGGCGGGGTGGACCTGGACCTGGTGGTCGCTCTCGTGAGCCTGGGCGCCGCGTTCGTCATCGGCGCGATGCTCATCGAGTGGCGCGTGCGCCGTCGCATGGTCATCGCGGCCGAGGCGGGACTGGGCACGTTGCGCAAGCGCGCGTTCGAGAACGTCCATCGCCTGTCGGTGCTCACCCAGAACTCCGAGCAGCGCGGACGCTACGTCTCCCGCGTCACGGGCGACGTGGACACGATGCGCGACCTCATGCAGTGGACGGGCGCGGGCATGATCGTCGCCGCGTTCGAGTCCTCCGTCGTGTTCGCGGTCATGTGCGTGTACTCGTGGAAGCTCGCGCTCGTGGTGCTCGCGTGCTTCATCCCGCTGGCGATCGTCACGGCGAGGCTGCAGCCGATGATCCGCCGCGCTCACGACCGCATCCGCTCTCAGATGGCCGACCTCCTCGGGCGCACGTCGGAGCAGCTCGTGGGCGTCGCGACCATCCGCGGCTACGGCGTGCAGGAGCGCATGCGCCAGCAGCTGCACGACGAGATCGAGTCGATCTTCGCGGGCGAGCGCCGAGCCTCGTGGCTCACGTCCACGACGTTCTCGGCAACCGTGCTGGGCCAGTCGCTCGCGACCGGCGCCGCCCTCGTGGCGGGCACCGCGCTCGGCGTGCGCGGGGAGCTCACGGTGGGCACGGTCGCGGCGTTCTCGCTGCTCGTGTACATGTTCTCGGGTCCGCTCATGTGGATCATCGAGATGCTCGCGGAGATGCAGCGCGCGCTCGTGGGGTGGCGTCGCGTGATCGAGCTCGTCGACGCGCCCGTGGACGTCGCGGAGCCGGCCGAGCCCACGCCGCTGCCCGAGGGCGACATGGGGCTCAGCGTCGAGGACGTGCGGCTGAGCTACGACGGCGAGGAGGAGGTGCTCAAGGGCATCTCCTTCGAGCTGCCCGCAGGCAAGCGTCTGGCCGTCGTAGGCCAGACCGGATCGGGCAAGACCTCTCTCGCCCGCCTGCTGTCGCGCTTCTTCGACCCGACGGCCGGCCGCATCGTCATGGGCGGCGTGGACATCCGCGAGGTGTCGTTCCGCCAGCTGCGCCGCCGGCTCGCCGTGGTGCCGCAGGAGGGCTTCCTCTTCGACGGCACGATCGCCGACAACCTGCGCTACGCCCTGCCCGACGCCTCGGACGAGGAGCTGCGCGAGCGCGCGCAGCGGGCCTTCGAGACGCTCGGCCTCGGCTCGTGGCTGTCCGCGACGTCGCGCGGGCTCGACACGCCCGTCGGCACGCGCGGCGAGCTGCTCAGCGCGGGGGAGAGGCAGCTCGTCTCCATCGCGCGCGCCTATCTGCGCGACCCGGACGTGCTCATCCTCGACGAGGCGACGTCCGCGGTCGACCCTGCGACGGAGGTGCGCATCTCGCGCGCCCTCGAGGAGCTCATGAAGGGCCGCACGTCGGTCGTCATCGCCCACCGCCTGTCCACGGCGGAGCGCGCCGACCTGGTCGCGGTGATGGAGCACGGCGAGCTCGTGGAGTTCGGCTCGCACGCCGACCTCGTGGCCGCCGACGGCGAGTACGCCCGTCTGCACCGTGCCTGGATGTCGCAGACGCGCTCCTGAGCCCGCGCACAGCGGGCGTCGTGCGCGTGGAAAGATGGGCGCATGCCTTTGCCCGCCGACATCGCCGCGCGCCTCAAGCGCTCGCCCGACGGACTCATCTGCGCCGTGGCGCAGGAGGCCGGCACGGGTCGCGTGCTCATGGTCGCGTGGATGAACGACGACGCCCTGGAGGAGACCCTGACCACCGGCCGCGGCGTGTACTGGTCGCGCAGCCGGGGAGAGCTGTGGCGCAAGGGCGACACCTCGGGCCATGTGCAGCGGGTCCTGTCCGTCGAGCTCGACTGCGACGGCGACGCCGTGCTGCTCCAGGTGGAGCAGGAGGGCGCCGCATGCCACACCGGCGAGCATTCGTGCTTCGACACGGGCGGCACGCTTCGCATGGGCGCGTCCGATGCGGGGGAGCGGCCATGACGGGTCCGGTCGCGGTCGGCCTGGGCGAGACCTGGCCCCGGCTCGACGAGTTCGTCGCGCTCGGCGCGACCCACCGCATCGTGCCGGTGGTGCGCCGCGTCCTCGCGGACACGGTGACGCCCGTGGGCGTGTACCGCATGCTCGCGGCCGGTCGCCCCGGCACGTTCATCCTCGAGTCAGCGCAGCCCGACGGCACGCGCTCGCGCTTCTCGTTCGTGGGCGTGCGCTCGCGCGCCACGCTGACGATCGACGGCGACCGCGCCGCCTGGCACGGCGACGTCCCCGTGGGACTCGAGTCCGGCAGGCCGCTCGAGACCATCCGCGCGGCCCTCGCCGAGCTGGCCTCCGAGGCGATCGAGGGCCTGCCCCCGCTCACCGGCGGCCTCGTGGGCGCGCTGGGCTGGGACATCATCCGCCAGTGGGAGCGCGCGCTTCCCGCGAACGCGCCGCGCGAGCTCGACGTGCCCGACGGCGTGCTCCTGCTCGCGACGGACATCGCGGCGATCGACCACGTCGACGGCTCGGTGTGGCTCATCGCCAACGCCGTCAACGCGGATGCGAAGGCCACGGGCATCGAGAACGCGTACGCCGACGCCGTGGCCCGCATCGACGCGATGCAGGCCGCCCTCCAGGCCCCGCAGGCGGCGGCGATCCTCGTGGAGGACGCCGATGCCCCCGAGCCGGCTGTGCGCCAGCGCACCGAGGTCGGCGGCTACGAGAAGGCCGTCAAGTACGCCAAGGAGGCCATTCGCGACGGCGAGGTGTTCCAGGTGGTTCCGTCGCAGCGCTTCGACGTCGACTGCCCGGCGGACCCCTTCGACGTCTACCGCGTCCTGCGCACGCTCAACCCGAGCCCGTACATGTACTGCCTGTCGCTGGCCGATGCCCAGGGCCGGGAGTTCGCGATCGTGGGCGCGAGCCCGGAGTCGCTCGTCACGGTGAAGTCCGGCGGAGTGCTGACGTTCCCCATCGCGGGGTCGCGACCGCGCGGGAAGACGCCGGAGCACGACAAGGCGCTCGAGGAGGAGCTGCTCGCGGATCCCAAGGAGCGCGCCGAGCACGTCATGCTCGTGGACCTCGCGCGCAACGACCTCGTGAAGGTGTGCGAGCCCACGAGCGTCGAGGTCGTCGAGTTCATGCAGGTGCACCGCTACAGCCACATCATGCACATCTGCTCCACGGTCGTGGGCCGGCTGGAGGAGGGGCGCACGGCGCTCGACGCCTTCGTCGCGACCTTCCCGGCGGGAACGCTCTCGGGTGCTCCCAAGCCGCGTGCGATCGCCCTCATCGACGAGCTGGAGCCCACGCGGCGCGGCTTCTACGGCGGAGCGGTCGGCTACCTGGACTTCGCGGGCAACATGGACTTCGCGATCGCGATCCGCACGGCCCTCATCCAGGACGGCACCGCGCACGTCCAGGCCGGGGCGGGCATCGTCGCCGACTCGGTGCCCGCGACCGAGGCCCAGGAGACGCGCGACAAGGCGGCCGCGATGCTTCGCGCGGTCAGCCGCGCGTCAGCACTGAGGACCGCCGACGCTGACTAGACTGACGCCAGACACGTCACAAGGAGAGTCCATGTCGTCTATTCACCTCGAGCCCGACCAGCTGCCCGACCCCGCCAACCACAACGAGGGCAAGACCCCGGCGGCCTGGGCGACCAACAGCGGCATCGTGGTCGGCGCCATCGTCGGCGGCGTGGGCTTCATGATCCCCAGCTTCGCCGTCGTGTGGGCCGGCGCCGCCCTCGTCGTCGCCGCCCTCATCGGCGGCGCGGTGCTGCGCGGACTCGGGTACGGCCAGCCCATCAAGAAGTAGCTCGGCTCTGCGGGCGCGGGGCCTTCCCGGACAGGCGACCCGGGCGACGCGGCCCGCAGCCTGGGGTATTGCGCTAGTGGAGAGTGACCTCCGTCGGTACTGTGGTGCCGATCGCGCAGGTGCGATCCCTTCAGAGGAGTGAACAATGACTGAAATCCCGCCCCCTCCGCCGCCTGTCGTCCCGGGCGCCGCTCCGGCTCCGTCCGGTGGAAGCGGCAAGGGCCTGGCCATCACGTCGCTGGTGCTCGGCATCCTGTCCATCGTCCTGTGCTGCTACTGGTTCATCGGCGGTCCCGCCGGCATCGCGGCGCTCATCACGGGTCTTCAGGCCCGCAAGCGCGGCGTGGCCAACGGCATGGCCCTGACCGGCATCATCACCGGTGTGATCGGCATCGTGCTCGCGATCATCGCCGTCATCCTCACGCTGACCGGCAACGGTCTCGCTGAGTACTGCCTGGACAACCCGGACAACCCGATCTGCCAGGCTCAGTAACACCATGAGCGACGCCGCGCCGTCACCCCAGCCCCAGGCCGGGGTGACGGCGCGCGCGCGTCTGCTGAACCTCGCGGGCCCGCTCGCGACCGCGGCCGTCGCCGCGGCGGGCACCGCGTACATCGTCGCCAAGAACCCGCACATCCCCGGGGCCACGTACGTGTGCCCCTTCTACGCGCTGACGGGCATGTACTGCCCCGGTTGCGGCGGCACGCGCGCCGTCTACGACCTTGCCCACGGCGACGTCCTGGGCGCGCTGTCGATGAACCCGCTCTTCACCCTCTCGGTGCCGCTCATCGCGGTGCTGTGGGTGCGGTGGCTGCTGCGCGGCCAAGGCGTCCAGCTGAGGGAATGGCCGTTCCACACCTGGCTCGCCTTCGTCATCCCCACCGTGATCGTGGGCTTCGCGGTGTTGCGCAACATCCCGATGTTCGCCCCCTACCTGGCCCCGTAGACTCCTCCTTGCCGACATCTGTCGGCAAGCCGTTCGGAGCCCGGGCGGTACCATTGCCGCAGGGAGGGTCGCCTGGCATGAGCGTTCTGGATGGCATCGTCGCCGGAGTGCGAGAGGATCTCGCACTCCGTGAGCAGGCCGTGCCCATGGACGTGCTCAAGGAGCGCGCGAACCGTCAGACCTCGGCCCTCAACGCTCTGCAGGTCCTCAGCCGCGGCGAGGTCGCCGTCATCGCCGAGGTGAAGCGCTCCAGCCCGTCCAAGGGCGCGCTCGCCGAGATCTCCGACCCCGCGGCCCTGGCCACCGAGTACGAGGCCGGCGGCGCCGCCGTCATCTCCGTCCTCACCGAGGAGCGTCGCTTCGGCGGCTCTCTCGCGGACCTCGACGCCGTGCGCGCCAAGGTGGACATCCCCATCCTGCGCAAGGACTTCATCGTCACGCCGTATCAGGTGTGGGAGGCCCGCGCCCACGGCGCGGACCTCGTGCTCCTCATCGTCGCCGCGCTCGAGCAGATGGCGCTCGAGAGCCTCGTCGAGCGTGTGCACTCGCTGGGCATGTGCGCCCTGGTGGAGGTCCACGACGTCGAGGAGGTCAAGCGCGCCGTCGACGCCGGGGCCAAGGTCATCGGCGTCAACGCCCGCAACCTCAAGACGCTCGAGGTGGACCGCAACACCTTCGCGCGCGTGGCCCCGCACATCCCCGACGGCATCGTCCGCGTGGCGGAGTCGGGCATCCGCGACAGCCACGACGTCGTCGAGTACGCCCGCCTGGGCGCCGACGCCGTGCTCGTCGGCGAGGCGCTTGTGCGCGATCGTGACCCCCGCACGGCCGTCGCCGAGATGGTCGCCGCCGGTGCCCACCCGGCGCTGCGAGCGGTGCGTCCGTGAGCTCCTCGCTTCAGGCGGCCCCCGGGCCGTACTTCGGTGAGTTCGGCGGCCGCTTCGTTCCAGAGGCGCTCATCGCGGCCCTCGACGAGCTGACCGACGCCTATGACAAGGCCCGGCTCGACCCCGCGTTCACCGCGGAGCTCGAGCGGCTCGCCCGCGAGTACACGGGCCGCCCGTCGATCGTCACGGAGGTCCCTCGCTTCGCGCGTCACGCGGGGGGAGCGCGCATCATCCTCAAGCGCGAGGACCTCAACCACACCGGCTCGCACAAGATCAACAACGTGCTGGGGCAGGCGCTCCTGACCAAGCGCATCGGCAAGACGCGCGTCATCGCGGAGACCGGCGCGGGCCAGCACGGCGTGGCCACGGCCACCGCAGCGGCGCTCATGGACCTCGAATGCGTCATCTACATGGGCGAGGAGGACACCCGGCGCCAGGCGCTCAACGTGGCCCGCATGCGCCTTCTGGGCGCCACGGTGGTTCCCGTGACGACCGGGTCCCGCACGCTCAAGGACGCGATCAACGAGGCGTACCGCGACTGGGTCGCCAACGTCGAGACCACCAACTACGTCTTCGGCACCGCCGCCGGCCCGCACCCGTTCCCGGCCATGGTGCGCGACTTCCAGCGCGTCATCGGCCTCGAGGCCCGCGAGCAGATTCTCGGCATGGGCGGCCTGCCCGATGCCGTGGTCGCCTGCGTGGGCGGCGGCTCCAACGCGATCGGCATCTTCGACGCGTTCCTGGACGACGAGGGCGTGCGGCTCATCGGCTGCGAGGCGGCCGGCGACGGCGTCGAGACCGGACGTCACGCCGCGACCATCACCGGCGGCCGCCCTGGCGTGCTGCACGGCTCGCGCTCGTACATCCTGCAGGACGAGGACGGCCAGACCATCGAGTCGCACTCCATCTCCGCCGGCCTGGACTACCCGGGCGTGGGGCCCGAGCACGCGTGGCTCGCTAGCATCGGGCGTGCCGAGTACTGGCCGATCACGGACGCGGAGGCCATGGAGGCCTTCGGCCTGCTGAGCCGCACCGAGGGCATCCTGCCTGCCATCGAGTCGGCCCACGCGCTCGCGGGAGCCGTCAAGCTCGGCAAGGAGCTCGGGCCCGAGGCGACCATCCTCGTGAGCCTGTCCGGCCGCGGCGACAAGGACGTGGAGCAGGCGGCGCGCTGGTTCGGGCTGCTGGAGGGCGAGGCATGAGCGCCGTCCTCGACCGCATCGACGCCGCGAAGGCCGAGGGCAGGGCGGCCCTCATCGGCTACCTGCCCGTGGGCTTCCCCAGCCTCGAGGGCTCGTGCGCGGCGATCACGGCGCTCGTGGAGTCCGGCGCTGACATCGTCGAGGTGGGCCTGCCGTACTCCGACCCGGTCCTCGACGGCCCGGTCATCCAGCTCGCGGCCGAGGCCGCTCTGCGCCGTGGCACCCGCGTCGCCGACGTCTTCACCGCCGTGCGCGCGGCCGTCGCCGCGGGCGCTCCCGCGGTCGTCATGTCGTATTGGAACCCGGTCCTGCAGCACGGCCCCGAGCGCTTCGCCGAGGGCCTCGCGGAGGCGGGCGGCTCGGGCGTCATCCTCCCGGACCTCACGCCCGATGTCGCCGACGAGTGGTTCCCCGCTGCGGAGCGGTTCGGGCTCGACTCGACGTTCCTCGTGGCGCCCAGCTCCACCCAGGAGCGCATCCACCTGACTGTCGAGAAGACGACGGGCTTCGTGTATGCGGCGTCGCTCATGGGCGTCACGGGCGAGCGGGGGAGCGTGGGAGCCCAGGCAGAGCGCCTGGTCCGGGACACCCGTGCCGCCGGCGCCTCGCACGTGTGCGTCGGCCTGGGCGTGTCCACCGGCGAGCACGCGGCCGAGGTGGCGGCGTACGCTGACGGCGTCATCGTCGGATCGGCGCTCGTGCGATGTCTCGTCGAGAATGAGGGCGAGGCGGGACTCGAGGCGCTGCGCGCCAAGACCGCAGAGCTCGCCGCAGGAGTGAGGGGCAGCACGTGATCGTCGCATCCATTCCCAGCCCGCCCGTCGACTGGCAGGTTCCCATCTCGCTTGGCCCGCTGTCGGTCCACTCCTACGCGCTGTGCATCCTCGCCGGCATCTTCGTGGCCATCTGGCTCACGACCCGCCGCTGGGTCGCCCGCGGCGGCGACCGCGAGCTGGTGGGCGACGTGGCCATGTGGGCCATTCCCTTCGGCATCGTCGGCGGTCGGCTGTACCACGTGGTCACGACGCCCGGTCCGTACTTCGGCGAGAACGGCAACCCTGCGCAGGCGCTGCGCATCTGGGACGGCGGCCTGGGCATCTGGGGCGCCGTGGCGCTCGGCGCGCTCGGCGCGTACATCGGCTGCCGACGCGCGCGGGTGTCCTTCACGACCTTCCTCGACGCGGCCGCGCCCGGCGTGCTCTTCGCCCAGGCGATCGGGCGCCTCGGCAACTGGTTCAACCAGGAGCTCTTCGGCGCGCCCACGGATCTGCCCTGGGCGCTGCAGATCGACCCGCAGTACCGCCCGGCCGGCTATGCCGAGTTCGAGACCTTCCACCCCACGTTCCTGTACGAGCTCCTGTGGAACGTCGCGGGCGCGTTCGTGATCCTCTACCTCGACAAGCGCCTGCGCCTGTGGGGCGGTCGGGTGTTCTGGCTCTACGTCTTCACGTACACGCTGGGTCGCCTGTGGATCGAGAACGTCCGCATCGACGACGCCGAGATCATCCTGGGCCTGCGCCTGAACGTGTGGACGTCGATCATCGTCCTGGTGGTCTCCGGCGTCGTGTTCTGGCAGCTCGGCAGGCGCCAGCGCGCGGCCGGCGCGGCTCCCGACCTCTCGACGCTCGCGTCGTCGTCTCCCAAGCTCGAGACCGCGGCCGAGGCCGCGGTGCAGGAGTCCGCGGCCGATGCGGCGACGGAGGCTCCGGCCGCGAAGGCTTCCGCGAAGCGCGCCACGGCCACCGCCACGGCGACGAAGGCGTCTGCGAAGGACCCCGCGATGAAGGCTCCTGTGAAGAAGGCTCCTGCGAAGAAGGCCGCGACCGCGGCGAAGACGAGCACGTCGACGAAGGCGACCCCCTCGTCGGGTGCGAAGAAGCGGACCGCGACGAGCGCCGACAAGGCGGCCTCGTCCTCGTCGGCGGGTGCGAAGTCGACCACGACACGCGCATCGGCAGCCAAGAAGGCAGCGAAGCCCAAGACCCCTGAGGGCCAGTAGGCTATTCAGGCCTTGCGGGCTTTCGCGGTACGCTGAGAGCCCGAAACTCTGGGTCGACGTAGCCCCCAACTTCAAGACGAGGCTTTGGCGTGCGCCAGAGCGGAAAGAGGTGTGATGCCGCAGCCCGGCCCCATGCCGCCCCGCGAGGGGCTGTATGACCCCGCGTTCGAGCACGACGCGTGTGGCGTCGCGTTCGTTGCCACCATGCGGGGCAGCGCCGGTCGCGACATCATCGACCTCGCGCTGACCGCCCTCAAGAACCTCGAGCACCGCGGCGCCGTGGGCGCCGAGACCGAGACGGGCGACGGCGCCGGCATCCTCACCCAGGTTCCGCACGACTTCCTGCAGTCGGTCACCGACTTCGAGCTGCCCGAGAAGGGCTCTTATGCGGTCGGCATCGCGTTCCTCGAGCCGGGCCGCGAGGAGGAGCAGGTCTCCGTCTTCCAGGGCGCGGCGCAGGCGGAGGGCGTGCAGATCCTCGGCTGGCGAGAGGTGCCGGTGAACCCGGAGCCGCTGGGCCCTTCAGCCAGGGCCGCGATGCCGGTCTTCCGCCAGGTCTTCCTCGCGAAGGAGGGTCTCAGCGGCATTGACCTGGACCGCAAGATCTACAGGGTTCGCAAGCGTTCGGAGAACGCAGGCGGACCCTTTTTCGCTTCTCTGTCCGCGCGCACGCTCACGTACAAGGGTATGCTCACGACCTACCAGCTGGAGCAGGTCTTCCCTGACCTGCTGAACCCGCTGTTCGCGTCGGAGCTCGCGCTCGTCCACTCACGCTTCTCGACCAACACCTTCCCGTCGTGGCCCCTCGCGCAGCCGCTGCGCCTCGTGGCGCACAACGGCGAGATCAACACGGTCCGCGGCAACCGCAACTGGATGGCCGCGCGCCAGAGCACGCTCCAGTCCGACCTGCTGGGCGACATCTCCGACCTCACGCCCATCTGCTCGGAGTCGGGCTCCGACACGGCCTCGTTCGACGAGGTCCTCGAGCTGCTGCACCTGGGCGGTCGCTCGCTGCCGCACGCGGTGCTCATGATGATCCCCGAGGCGTGGGAGAAGAACGAGGAGATGGACGCCGCCCGGCGCGCGTTCTACGAGTACCACTCGACCCTCATGGAGCCGTGGGACGGCCCCGCGTCGCTCACGTTCTGCGACGGCACCGTCATCGGCTCCTTGCTGGACCGCAACGGCCTTCGCCCCGGTCGCTTCTGGGTGACCGAGGACGGGCTCGTGGTGCTCGGCTCCGAGGCCGGCGTGCTCGACATCGACCCCGCGACCGTCGTGCGCAAGGGCCGCCTCCAGCCGGGCCGCATGCTGCTCGTGGACACCGCCGCGGGCCGCATCGTCGAGGACGCGGAGATCAAGCGCCAGCTCGCCGCGGAGAAGCCGTACCAGGAGTGGATCGCGCAGAACGCGATCCGCCTCACCGAGCTTCCCGACCGTGAGCACATCGTCCACTCGACACAGTCCGTCAACCGTCGCCAGCGCACCTTCGGCTACACGGAGGAGGAGCTGCGCATCCTCCTGACTCCCATGGCCAAGACTGGGCAGGAGCCCATCGGCGCCATGGGATCCGACACGCCCGTCGCGGTCCTGTCCAACCGCTCGCGCCTGCTCTTCGACTACTTTGCCCAGATGTTCGCCCAGGTGACGAACCCCCCGCTCGACGCGATCCGCGAGGAGCTCGTCACGAGCATCGGCGGCGCGATCGGGCCGGAGCCGAACCTGCTCGAGGCGACGCCCGAGCACGCGCGCAAGCTCTTCCTCGACTTCCCGGTGATCGACAACGACGAGCTCGCCAAGATCATCCACGTCGACAAGGACCCCCACCTCAAGGGCGTGTTCTCGTCGCGCATCATCCGCGGGCTGTATCCCGTCACGGGCGGGGGAGCGGCGCTCGAGTCGCGTCTCGAGGAGATCTTCGCCGAGGTCGACAGGGCCGTCGAAGAGGGCGTCAGCTTCCTCATCCTGTCCGACCGCGACTCGGACGCCCAGCTCGCGCCGATCCCGTCGCTGCTGCTGCTCAGCTCCGTCCACCACCACCTGGTGCGCAAGCACACCCGCACCCGGGTCTCGCTGGTGGTCGAGGCCGGCGACGTGCGCGAGGTGCACCACGTCGCGCTCCTCATCGGCTACGGCGCCGCGGCGGTCAACCCGTACCTGGCGATGGAGACCGTGGAGGATCTCGCCACCCGCGGCCACCTGGGCGACATCGACCCGCACAAGGCCGTCACGAACCTCATCAAGGCGCTCGGCAAGGGCGTGCTCAAGGTCATGTCCAAGATGGGCATCTCCACCATCGCGTCGTACCGCGGTGCGCAGGTGTTCGAGGCGATCGGCCTGTCGCGCGAGCTCGTCGACCGTCACTTCACCGGCACGCCGAGCCAGATCGACGGCGTCGGCCTCGACGTCATCGCCGAGGAGGTGGCGCAGCGCCACCGCGAGGCCTACCCGGCCAGCGGCGACCCGCAGCCCCACCGTCGCCTCGCCGTGGGCGGCGAGTACCAGTGGCGTCGCGAGGGCGAGCTCCACCTGTTCAACCCGGAGACCGTCTTCAAGCTCCAGCACTCGACGCGCACGCGCCAGTACGAGATCTTCAAGGAGTACACGCAGCTGGTCGACGACCAGAGCAAGAAGCTCATGACGCTGCGCGGCCTCTTCGAGCTCAAGAGCGACCGCCCGCCGGTGCCGATCGAGGAGGTCGAGCACGTCTCGGAGATCGTCAAGCGCTTCTCCACGGGCGCGATGTCCTACGGCTCCATCTCCAAGGAGGCGCACGAGACCCTCGCGATCGCGATGAACCGCCTGGGCGGCAAGTCCAACACGGGCGAGGGCGGCGAGGCGCCGGAGCGCCTGTACGACCCCGAGCGCCGCTCCGCGATCAAGCAGGTCGCCTCCGGACGCTTCGGCGTGACGAGCGAGTACCTCGTGAACTCCGACGACATCCAGATCAAGCTCGCCCAGGGCGCCAAGCCCGGCGAGGGCGGTCAGCTGCCCGGCGGCAAGGTGTACCCGTGGGTCGCCACGACGCGCCACTCGACGCCCGGCGTAGGCCTCATCTCGCCGCCGCCGCACCACGACATCTACTCGATCGAGGATCTCAAGCAGCTGATCCACGACCTCAAGAACGCCAACCCGAGCGCGCGCATCCACACCAAGCTGGTGGCAGAGGTCGGCGTCGGCACCATCGCGGCCGGCGTCGCCAAGTGCAAGTCCGATGTGATCCTCATCTCCGGCCATGACGGCGGCACGGGCGCGTCCCCGCTCACGTCGCTCAAGCACGCCGGCGCGCCGTGGGAGATCGGCCTGGCCGACACGCAGCAGACGCTCGTGCGCAACGGCCTGCGCGACCGCGTGGTGGTCCAGGTGGACGGCCAGCTCAAGACCGGCCGCGACGTCGTCATCGCCGCCCTGCTGGGCGCCGAGGAGTTCGGCTTCGCGACGGCCCCCCTCGTCGTGTCCGGCTGCGTCATGATGCGCGTGTGCCACCTCGACACCTGTCCCGTGGGCGTCGCGACGCAGAACCCGGAGCTGCGCGAGCGCTTCAGCGGCAAGCCCGAGTTCGTCGTGACGTTCTTCGAGTTCATCGCCCAGCAGGTGCGGGAGCTCCTCGCGGAGCTGGGCTTCCGCTCGATCGAGGAGGCCGTGGGCCACGTCGAGGTCATCCAGGCCAGGGCCGCGATCGAGCACTGGAAGGCCACGGGTCTCGACCTCACGCCGATCCTCGCCCCGCCCCCTGCCGGAGCAGCGTTGCGCCATGCGACGAGCCAGGACCACGGCCTCGACGAGGCGCTGGACCTCGAGCTCATCAGGCAGGCGGAGCCGGCGCTCGAGCGCGGCACGCCTGTCACGATCGAGGCGCGCGTGCGCAACGTCAACCGCTCCGTGGGCACGATGCTGGGCTATGAGGTGACGCGCCGCTACAAGGGCGCGGGCCTGCCCGACGACACGATCGACATCACGCTCACCGGCACCGGCGGCCAGTCCTTCGGCGCGTTCGTGCCCAAGGGCATCACGCTGCGCCTGTTCGGCGACGCGAACGACTACACGGGCAAGGGCCTGTCGGGCGGTCGCATCATCATCCGTCCCGACCGCACGGCCATGCTCGACGACTCCCAGGACGTCATCGCCGGCAACGTCATCGCCTACGGCGCGACGAGCGGGGAGCTGTTCCTGCGCGGACAGGTGGGCGAGCGCTTCTGCGTGCGCAACTCCGGCGCCACCGCGGTCGTGGAGGGCGTGGGCGACCACGCGCTCGAGTACATGACGGGCGGCACCGCGCTCATCCTCGGCCGCACCGGCCGCAACCTGGGCGCAGGCATGTCGGGCGGCACCGCCTATGTGCTCGACCTGCGCGAGTCGCGCGTCAATCCCGACGCCCTCGCATCGGGCGAGCTCACGCTGAGCCCGCTCGACGCCGAGGACGAGGTCATCGTCCGCGGCCTGCTCGAGCAGCACCTCGAGCACACCGAGTCGCCGCGCGCCCGCGAGCTCCTGAGCGACTGGCCCGCCGCCGCGCAGCGCTTCACGCGAGTCCTTCCCGCCCAGTACGCGCGCGTGCGCGAGGCCCTCGCCGAGCTCGAGCTCAACGGTGGCGACCTCACCGCGCCCGGCGCGTGGGCCGAGTTCCTGGAGGTGACCGGTGGCTGACCCCCGCGGATTCCTCAAGGTCCGTCAGCGCGAGCTGCCGCCGTACCGCCCCGTTCCGGTCCGCCTCATGGACTGGAAGGAGGTCAAGGACGAGCTCGTCAAGGACCGCGCCCAGCTCAACCGTCAGGCCGCCCGCTGCATGGACTGCGGCATCCCGTTCTGCCACCAGGGCTGCCCGCTTGGGAACCTCATCCCCGAGTGGAACGACCTCACGTGGCGCGAGCACTGGGACGAGGCGATCGACCGCCTGCATGCGACGAACAACTTCCCGGAGTTCACCGGCCGCATCTGCCCGGCCCCGTGCGAGACGTCCTGCGTGCTGGGCATCAACCAGCCCGCGGTGACGATCAAGAACATCGAGGTCTCGATCATCGACGAGGCCTTCGAGCGCGGCCTGGTCAAGCCATACGTGCCGTCGCGCCACACCGGCAAGACGGTCGCCGTGGTCGGCTCCGGCCCGGCCGGGCTCGCGGCCGCCCAGCAGCTGACGCGCGCGGGTCACACCGTCGCCGTCTTCGAGCGCTCCGATGCCGTCGGCGGCCTCCTGCGCTACGGCGTGCCGTCGTTCAAGATGGAGAAGCACCACATCGACCGCCGCGTGGAGCAGATGAAGGCCGAGGGCACGGTCTTCCGCACGGGCGTGAACGTGGGCGTCGACATCACGTGGGAGGACCTGCGCGCCCGCTACGACGCGATCGTGATCGCGACCGGCGCCGGCGTTCCCCGCGACCTGCCCATCCCCGGCCGTCACCTCAGCGGCATCCACTTCGCGATGCCGTACCTCACGCAGGGCAACCTTCAGGCGGAGGGCGCGCGCGTGCCCGAGTACCTGGACGCGAAGGGCAAGCACGTCGTGATCATCGGCGGCGGCGACACCGGCTCCGACTGCGTCGGCACCGCGCTGCGCCAGGGCGCGGCGTCGGTCACGACGCTCGCCATCGGCGTCAAGCCGCCGCTCGAGCGCGATCCCAAGCTGCAGCCGTGGCCCACGCACCCCGTCCTGTTCGAGGTCTCGTCCTCGCACGAGGAGGGCGGCGAGCGGCAGTTCCTCGCCTCGACCGTCGAGTTCGTGGGCGACGAGGACCATCACGTCACGGCCCTGCGCGTGGCGACCACCGAGATCATGCCCGACGGCCGACGCGGACCCGCGCCCGGCACGGAGCGCGAGATCCCGGCTGATATGGTCCTCATCGCGATGGGATTCGTCGGCCCCGAGGCCGACACCGTGACGGAGCAGCTCGGCATCGAGCTGTCGCCCCGGCAGTCCTTCGAGCGCGACGAGCGCTTCGCGACGAGCCAGCCGGGCGTCTTCGTGGCCGGCGACGCAGGTCGCGGCCAGTCCCTTATCGTGTGGGCGATCGCGGAGGGCCGCGCCGCGGCCGCCGCAGTCGACGAGTACCTCACCGGCAGCACCGAGCTGCCGGCCCCCATCACGGCGCGCACCGTGGCGCTCCGTGCCTGACACCCAGTGAGTTGGAGACCATGCGCAACGCGAAGATCGTCTGCACCATCGGACCCGCGACGGAGTCCATCGAGCAGATGCGGAAGCTGGTGGCGGCCGGCATGGACGTCGCCCGCCTGAACCGCTCCCACGGCGACTACGCCGTCCACGAGGCCGTCTACCGCAACGTGCGGCAGGCCGCGGAGGAGGCCGGACGCAACGTCGCGGTGCTCGTGGACCTCCAGGGCCCCAAGATCCGCCTGGGTCGCTTCGCCGACGGTCCCCACGAGCTCGCCGAGGGCGACACCTTCACCATCACCACGCGTGACATCGAGGGCACCAAGGAGATCTGCTCCACGACGTTCAAGGGCCTGCCCGGCGACTGCAAGCCCGGCGACCCGCTCCTGATCGACGACGGCAAGGTCCGCCTCGAGGTCGTCTCCGTGACCGACACCGATGTGGTGACCAAGGTCGTCGTGGCCGGCCCGGTGTCGAACAACAAGGGCATCAACCTGCCCGGCGTCGCGGTGTCCGTGCCCGCGCTGAGCGACAAGGACGAGGAGGACCTGCGCTGGGCCCTCAAGCTCGGCGCCGACTTCATCGCCCTGTCCTTCGTGCGCTCGGCCAAGGACTACGAGGACTGCGCCCGCATCATGGCGGAGGAGGGGCGCGTCATCCCCGTCATCGCCAAGATCGAGAAGCCGCAGGCGGTCGAGAACCTCGAGGAGATCGTCAGCGCGTTCGACGGCATCATGGTCGCCCGCGGCGACCTGGGCGTGGAGCTTCCGCTCGAGGAGGTGCCGCTCGTCCAGAAGCGTGCCATCGAGCTCGCCCGCTCCCAGGCCAAGCCCGTCATCGTCGCCACCCAGGTGCTCGAGTCGATGATCTCGTCGCCGGTTCCCACCCGTGCCGAGACCTCGGACTGCGCCAACGCGGTGCTCGACGGCGCGGACGCGGTCATGCTCTCCGGCGAGACCTCGGTGGGCGAGTACCCCATCATCACGGTCGAGACGATGGCCCGCATCATCCGCAACACGGAGGAGAAGGGCCGCAACCGCATCGCGCCGTACCTCGCGACGCCCAAGACGCGCGGCGGCGCGATCACGCACGCCGCGGCCGAGGTCGCCGAGGTCCTCGATGTGAAGTGCATCGTGACCTTCACCCAGTCGGGCGACTCGGCGCAGCGCATGTCGCGCCTGCGCCCGGAGAAGCCGATGCTCGCGCTCACGCCGGACCCGCAGACCCAGAAGCGCCTCGCGCTGAGCTGGGGCGTCCAGGCCGAGCTCGTGGACAACGCCGCGACCACGGACGAGATGGTGTCGATCGTGGACACGATCCTCAAGGAGTCGGGTCGCGCGGTGGACGGCGACTACGTCGTGGTCGTCTCCGGCACCCCGGTGGGAGTGCCCGGCACGACGAACTCGATCTTCGTGCACAAGGTCGGCCAGGTCCGCGGCTGATCCAGCCTGTCCCAGACGCCCGATGCCCGCGACGGCATCGGGCGCTCTGCTGTCCGGCTGGCAGGGGCAGGATGCGAAGGGCACCTTCCGATTGCGGATATGATGAGTTGAAGAATTCATCAACTCGGCGCCAGTGCGCCGTCGGCAGGGGAGAGTGGTTCGCGTGCTCGTGCCGTTGCATCGGGCCAAGGCGGACCTGTTCCGCACCCTGGGCCACCCCGTGCGCATCCGCATCCTCGAGCTGCTGCTCGACGGGCCGCATCCCGTGCGCGAGCTGCTGGCGGAGATCGACATCGAGGCCTCGAGCATGTCGCAGCAGCTCGCCGTCCTGCGTCGCGCGGGCATGGTGACGTCGGAGCGCGAGGGCTCGACGGTCACGTATCGCCTCAGCACGCCCGAGGTCGCCGAGCTCATGGCCGCGGCCCGTGCGCTCCTGACGCGCGTGCTCACCAACCAGGAGACCCTCCTCGCGGACCTGCGCACGGAGCACGGCGACGCGGAGCGCGAGCAGGCGTCCGGTGAGGGCGCAGGCGCAGACGGCACGGAGGGGCGTCACGAAGACGAGGTGAGCCCGACGCCATGACGTCGACTGCGCGCGCCCATGGGCCCGTGCGCGCGGGCCTCAGGTCCGTCGCCGATCTCTTTCCCCAGCGCGCCGACCTGCGCGCGATGGCGCGCAATCCTCGCCGCGACCTGCTCGCGGGCGTGACCGTCGCGATCGTCGCGCTCCCGCTTGCGCTGGCCTTCGGGGCCGCATCGGGCCTGGGGGCCGCGGCGGGCATCGTCACGGCGATCGTCGCCGGCTTCATCGCCGCGGTGTTCGGCGGCTCCAACCTGCAGGTGTCGGGCCCCACGGGTGCGATGACGGTCGTGCTCGTGCCGATCGTCCACCAGTTCGGCCCCACGGGCGTGCTCATGGTCGGCCTCATGGCGGGCGTCGCGCTCGTCGTCATGGCCTTCGCCCGCCTGGGTCGCTACGTGCGCTACCTGCCCGCGCCCGTCATCGAGGGGTTCACCGCGGGCATTGCCGTGGTCATCGCGCTGCAGCAGGTGCCGGCCGCCCTGGGCGTCTCGGGCGGCGAGCACGACCGGCTGTGGGAGAGCGCGGCCGATGCCGTCCTCCACTATCTCCAGCATCCCGACCCGTGGCCGCCCCTGGTCGCGCTCGGCGTCATGGCGGTCATCCTCCTGGGCGCGAAGTGGCGCCCCACCTGGCCCTCCTCGCTGCTGGCGGTCGCCGCCGCATCCGTCATCGCCGTGTGGGGGCCCATGGACCTGCAGTCCATCGGGGCGATCCCCGCCGGACTCGGGGCCCCGTCCGCAGACTTCATCGACCTGGGCGCCATCCGCGCGCTGTCGACCGCGGCCATCGCGGTGGCCGCCCTCGCGGCGCTCGAGAGCCTGCTGAGCGCGACCGTCGCCGACGGCATGAGCGTCAACGAGCGCCACGACCCGGACCGCGAGCTCATGGGCCAGGGCCTCGCGAACATCGTCACGCCGTTCTTCGGCGGCATCCCGGCCACCGCCGCCATCGCGCGCACGGCCGTCAACGTGCGCGCGGGCGCGTCCTCGCGCCTGGCAGCCGCGAGCCACGCGATCGTGCTGCTCGTGGTCGTGGCCGCCCTGGCGCCCGTGGTCTCGCACGTCCCGCTCGCGGCGCTCGCCGGCGTCCTCTTCGCCACGACCGTGCGCATGGTCGAGTTCGCCTCGCTCAAGGCGCTCGCGCGGGCGACGCGCGGCGATGGGCTCATCCTGCTCCTGACCTTCGGCGCGACCGTGCTCCTCGACCTCGTGACCGCCGTGGTGATCGGCCTGTCCGTGGCCGTGCTGCTCGCCCTGCGCGCCGTCGCCAAGAGCGCGAAGGTCGAGGCCGTGCCGCTCGAGCAGGGCGACTACAGCGAGGAGGAGCACCGGCTGCTCCAGGAGCACATCGTCGCGTACCGCCTGGACGGGCCCCTGTTCTTCGCCGCCGCGCACAACTTCCTGCTGGAGATGACCGACGTCGCCGACGTGCGCATCGTCATCCTGCGCATGTCCCGCGTGTCGACCATCGACGCGACGGGCGCACAGGTCCTGGGCGACGTCATCGAGCGCCTGGAGAAGAGGGGAGTGACCGTGCTCATCTCCGGCATCCGGCCGCATCACGACCGCGTCCTGACGCGGCTGGGCGTGGGGAAGAAGCTGCGCGAGGAGGGACGGGTGTTCCCTGACACGCCAGGCGCCATCGCGTATGCCCGCGCGCTGATCTCCTCCTGAGGATCCGCTCGGGGAACGCGTCAGCCGCCGTGCGGAGGCGTGAGTGCACGGACGGGACGGATCGGGGTGGGGACGTGCACGGGGGGCGCGAGGCCGCGCGGAGGCCGAGTCGGTGCATCGGCGATTGAGACGCGGCTCACACCCGTTCGGCGGGCGCGGCGAGGTGCCAGGGCAACGTGCCTGGTAGACCGCGTATGTGCCCCGAGTGGGATTCGAACCCACACTGGTACGGGTTTGAGCCGTATGCCTCTGCCAGTTGGGCTATCGGGGCGCGCACACTAGGCTAGCGGCTGTGACAGAGCCCGAATCCACCACCGAACAGGCCCCCGCACCCAAGCACCGTCGCGCCGTGGTCGCGGAGGACGAGGCGCTCATCCGCATGGACATCGTGGAGACGCTCCGCGAGGGCGGCTACGACGTCGTGGGCGAGGGCGCGAACGGCGAGGAGGCGGTGGCGCTCGCCGCCGAGCACAAGCCCGATGTCGTCGTCATGGACGTGAAGATGCCCGTGATGGACGGCATCACCGCCGCCGAGCGCATCGCCAAGGACCGTCTAGCGCCCGTCGTCCTCCTCACGGCCTTCTCTCAGACGGAGCTCGTCGAGCGCGCGCGCGACGCCGGCGCGATGGCCTACGTCGTCAAGCCCTTCACTCCCGCTGACCTGCTGCCCGCCGTGGAGATCGCCTCGTCCCGCTACGCCGAGATCAAGGCGCTCGAGTCGGAGATCGCGGACATCACGGAGCGCATGGAGACCCGCAAGAAGGTCGAGCGCGCCAAGGGCCTCCTCATGGAGAAAATGAAGCTCAACGAGCCCGAGTCCTTCCGCTGGATCCAGAAGACGTCAATGGACCGTCGCCTGACCATGCGCGAGGTCGCCGAGGCCGTCATCGAGCAGATGGCGGACAAGAAGTAGGGCTGGGCCCGGTGTCGCCCCTGTGGGGCCGCGCCGATGCCGTTCCCCACGGCGAACGTGGGCATTTGGCGCGTGTGAGCGTGTTCGCGTTAGGCCAAAGGTCACGAAATCGTGACCGACACGTCGTCTACACGTAACGATTTCCTACTACCGTGTCCCCTGACGCTACGGGGAAAGTCCTCGGTGCGGTCTGTCGGCACACAAGGCCGACGTGGAGGGATATACACATGGCACGATGGAACACCATCGCCCGCTTCGGCGCCGTGAGCGCTGTGGCGGCTTTGGCTCTCGCGGCCTGCTCGTCGACCACGGAGGAGCCCGGCGCATCGTCGGCTCCCGGTGGCAGCGGCGGCGGCTCGAGCGAGGGCCTCATCATCGGTACCCTGCTCCCGCTCACGGGTTCGCTCGCCTTCCTCGGCCCGCCCGAGGTCGCCGGTGTCGACCTGGCGATCAAGGAGATCAACGAGGCTGGTGGCGTGAACGGCGCTCCTGTGACCGTCATCCACACCGACTCGTCCGACACGGCGAACGCCCAGATCGCCTCGCAGTCCGTCTCGAAGCTCATCGCTGACGGCGCTTCCGCGGTCATCGGTGCCGCGTCGTCCTCCGTGACGCTCAACGTCATCGACGACATCACGGCTGCGGGCATCGTCCAGGTCTCGCCGGCCAACACGGCCGCGGTCCTGTCGGGCTACTCGGAGTTCTACTTCCGCACCGCTCCGCCGGACACCGTCCAGGGTGCCGCTCTCGCGAACCTGATCGTCGAGGACGGCGTCAAGAACCTCGGCATCCTCGTCTTCGAGGACGACTACGGCACGGGTCTTCGTGACGTCATCGTCGGGGGCGTGAAGTCGCAGGGCGTCAACGTGACCTACGGCGAGACCGAGACGTTCGACCCGAGCGCCTCGAACTTCACCGCCGAGGTTGCCGCCGTCACGGCGACCAACCCCGACGCGATCGCCGTCATCGCCTTCGACCAGACCAAGCAGATCCTTCCGGAGCTGCTCGCGGCTGGCTTCCCCGGCGACAAGCTGTACTTCGTCGACGGCAACACCTCCGACTTCTCGTCCGACCTGCCTGCAGGCGCGATCGAGGGCTCGAAGGGCACCATCCCCGGTGCGAACCCGACCGAGGACTTCGCTGCTCTGCTCGAGTCCGTCGCCGACGGCGGCACGCTCGACTCGTACGCCTACGGTCCTGAGTCGTACGACGCCACCATCCTGGTCGCCCTCGCGGCGGTCCGCGGTGGCGCCAACGACGGCAAGACGATCGCCGAGAACATGGCGGCCGTTTCGGGCGCCAACGGCGGCACGGAGTGCTCCGGCTTCGCCGAGTGCGCCGAGCTGCTGAAGAACGGCGAGGAGATCGTCTACAAGTCGGTCTCCGGCGTGGGTCCGTTCAACTCGGACAACGACCCGTCGTCCGCCTACGTGGGTGTGTACGTCTACGACGGCAACAACGTCCCGCAGTGGCAGAGGGCCGTCTTCGGCGAGATCTGATCAGAGCTCAGCCTCTGAACGGAGGGCCCCCAGCGCATGCTGGGGGCCCTCTGGCGTTTCTGGCGGCCGTGCGCACTGCTTGGGGCGCTGGCCGTGCGCACTGCTGGGCACGTGATCTGCGGGTTGACGGCGTGCGCGTGGGGCGCTCGGAGGGTTGAACTGCGCGTGCTGGCGGCGCTCCAGCGGGCTCAGCGCTGCTCCACGAGGCGCTCTCAGACGGGCGGAGAGCCGCACAAGTGCCCAGAGAAGCGCTCCAGAGGGCCTGAGAGTCGCACAAGTGCCCAGGCAAGAGAATGGGGCCCCGCGCCTTCGCGGGGCCCCATTCCTAGGCGCCCAGGGTGCCCAGGTAGAGCTCGATGACCTTGGGGTCCTTGAGGAGCTCCTGACCGGTCGCGGTGTAGGCGGAGCGGCCCTGGTCGAGGACGTAGCCGCGGTCGCAGATCTGCAGGCAGCGGCGGGCGTTCTGCTCGACCATGATGACCGTGACGCCCGTGCGGTTGATGTCGCGGGTGCGCACGAAGGTCTCGTCCTGACGGGCAGGGGAGAGGCCGGCGGACGGCTCATCGAGCAGCAGCACCTGCGGGTTCATCATGAGCGCGCGAGCCATGGCGACCATCTGGCGCTCACCGCCGGACAGCGAGCCCGCGCGCTGGTGGCGACGCTCGCCGAGCACCGGGAAGATGTCCACCACGCGGTCGAAGTTCTCCCGGAAGTTGCGGTGGTCCTGGAACGAGCCCATCTCGAGGTTCTCCTCGATGGTGAGCGAGGGGAACACGTTGTTGGTCTGCGGCACGAAGCCGATGCCGCGGGCCACGAGCTGGTCGGCTCGCATGTTGGTGATGTCCTCGCCCCGCAGCGACACGGAGCCCGAGCGGATCGGCACCAGGCCGAACAGGGCCTTGAGGAACGTGGACTTGCCGGCGCCGTTGGGGCCGATGATGCCGATGAGCTCGCCCTCGCGCACCTCCATCGAGCATCCGTTGAGGATGTCGATGCCCGGGAGGTAACCGGCGATGATGTCGTCGGCGTGCAGGATCACAGGCGCGTCGTTCACTTGCGCTCCTCGAACAGGTCGGTGTCGTGGTGCGCGCCCAGGTAGGCGTCCTGGACCGCGGGGTTGGCCATCACGGTCTCCGGCGGGCCCTCCGCGATGATGCGGCCCTCGGCCATGACCACCACCCAGTCGGAGATGCGGCGCACCATGTGCATGTCGTGCTCGACGAAGAGGATCGTCACGCCCTCCTCGCGCAGCTGGACGATGTGATCCAGCAGCGACTCGGTGAGCGCGGGGTTCACGCCGGCCATGGGCTCGTCGAGCATGACGATCTCCGGGTCCGACATGAGCGCGCGAGCCATCTCGAGGAGCTTGCGCTGGCCGCCCGAGAGCTCGCCGGCGTAGTCGTCCTTCTTCGTGTCCAGCTTGAAGCGGGCGAGCAGCTCCTCGGCCTTGGCGGTGATGTCCTCCTCCTGCTGGCGCCACACAGGCGGCACGAGCGCGCGGAAGAGGTTCTCGCCGCGCTGGCCCGCGGCGCCCAGGCGCATGTTCTCCATGACGGTCATGCGCGACAGCGCCTTGGTCAGCTGGAACGTGCGGACCATGCCCGCGCGTGCCACCTGCGCAGGGGAGCGGCTCTGGAGCGAGTAGCCGTTGAAGAACCACTCGCCCTCCTGCGGGCGGTCGAAGCCCGTGAGCAGGTTGAAGAACGTCGACTTGCCCGCGCCGTTGGGCCCGATGAGCGCGGTGATCGCGTTGCGCTGGACCTCGAGGTGCTCGACGTCAACGGCCGTGAGGCCGCCGAAGCGGCGCTTGACGCCCGTCGCCTTGATGATGGGGTCGGGCTTGGGGGCGCCGGCCTCGTGCGGGACGTTCTCGAAGTGCGCGCGTGCGGAGCTCGTTGCCTCAGCCATTGATGACCAGCTCCCTTCGGTTGCCGAGCAGGCCTTGTGGCCTGAACACCACCAGGCACATGAGGGTCACGCCGACGAGGACGAGGGAGAAGGGCTCGCGCTCCGTCGCCGTCATCATGCTCTCGGGGATGAGCCAGCCCGCGAGGTTGCGGACGGTCACCAGCGCGACCCAGAAGAGGATCGAGCCGAGCACCGGGCCCCAGATCGTCGCCGCACCGCCCAGGAGCAGGAGCGTCCAGATCCAGAACGTGGTGGGACGGCCCATCGAGTCGGGCTGCACGGCGTTCGCGTGGGCCCACAGCACGCCGCCCAGGGCGCCCACGACGCCGCCGAGGATGAGCGCCTGCATCTTGTAGGCGTAGACGTTCTTGCCGAGCGAGCGCACGGCGTCCTCGTCCTCGCGGATGCCCTTGAGGACGCGGCCCCAGGGGCTGCGCGAGAGGCGCCAGAAGAGCAGGACGAACAGGCCCACGACGATCCACGACACGACGATCAGCCACCACGAGGACGACTGGGAGCCGTGGATGTTCCACGGGCCCACCTGGACCATGCGGTCGGGGAACGGGGACAGGTCCTCGAACGGCTTCTTGAAGTCGTTGCCGCGAATGCCGGTCGAGCCGCCGGTGAGGTCCTTGAGCGCCTGGGATCGTCCCAGGAACCTCACGAACTCCGATGCGGCGATGGTCACGATGGCCAGGTAGTCGCCGCGCAGCTTGAGCGTCGGCCAGCCCAGGAGGGCGCCGAACACGACGGCCGCGAGCACCGCGACGATGAGGCCCAGCCACATCGGCCCGCCCTCGCGGATCGTGATCGCGTAGCCGTACATGCCCAGGAGCATGAAGCCCGCGTGACCCATGTTGAGCAGGCCCGTCATGCCGAAGTGGAAGTTCAGGCCGATGGCCGCGAGGGCGAACGCGGCCGTGGTCGGGGCGAAGATCTCGCGTCCGCCCGCGACGAGGATGGAGACGATCTGGTCCATGTCAGCCCACCCTTTCCGCTCGTCCGAGGATGCCTTGCGGCCTCACGAGCAGCACACCGATGAGGATCACGAGCGCGGTCGCGATCTTGAGGTCAGTCGGCAGCCACAGCGACGACATCTCGGTCACGATGCCGATGACGAGCGAGCCGACGAGCGCACCGAAGGGGTGGCCCAGGCCGCCGAGCGTCACCGCGGCGAACATGAGGAGCAGGAGTCGGGCTCCGGCGTCGAACGCGGTGCCCTGCTCGTACAGGCCCAGGAGCACGCCGCCCAGGCCGGCGAGGCCCGCGGCGAGGATCCACACGAGGCGCACGATCGACGCGACCTTGATGCCCGATGCCGACGCGAGGGCCGGGTTGTCGGACACGGCGCGCGTCGCGCGGCCCAGGCGCGTCTTCAGCAGGAAGTAGGACACGCCCAGGAGGCACGCGATGGCGATGCCCGCGGAGATGAGCCCTTGCTGGCCCACCTGGACCGGCCCGAGCACCCAGCGCTGGTCGATCGCGGTCGTGAGGCGCAGGCGGCGGCCGCCGACCCACCACTGGAGCAGGTTGAGCAGCGCGAGCGACAGGCCGATCGACACGATCATCTGCTGGACCACGGCCACCCGGCGGCGGCGCAGCGGGCTCCACAGGAAGCGGTCCTGGAGCCAGCCGGTGCCGGCGGACACGGCGATGGCGATGAGCGCGGCGGGCACGAGCGGGATGCCGATGGTTAACTCGACCGGCACGAACGGCAGTCCCACCGGCTCCTTCGTCGTGAGGAAGTAGGTGAGCACCGCGCCGAACGAGACCTGCTCCGCGTGCGCGAAGTTGCTCAGGCCCGTGGTGCCGTAGATCAGGGACAGGCCCACGGACGCCAGGGCGAGCAGGAGGCCGAAGATCGTGCCCTGCAGCAGCACCTGGAGCACCCGGTTCGTGCCCGCCGGCGTCGGTGCCGCTGGGTCTGTGGTCTCCACCGCGTCGCCCGTGTTGTCCACGAGCTCCAGGGCGGCGCTCTGCGCGGCGACGGCTCCGTCGCCCAGCATCACGCTGAATGCCATCGCCGCGATCGCGGCGAGCACGAACACCAGGAGCGCTCGCTGCACGATCCGACGATTGAACGTCATCGTCACTGTTTCCTCCCCATGATGGACTCGGCCACTGTAGACGCCAGGTGTTTCGCGCGTGTGGCGAAATGCAGGCCGCTGCGTTACCTGACTGTTACTTAGGCCCTTCCCGCAAGAGGCACGTCAGTCGCGCCGTTGCGACCAACCGATCCTCGTCGTCGGTGACGTCAATCTGATAGGTGGCAACAGTAGCCCCTAGGTGGGCGGCGGTTGCAACTCCCCGCACGTTTCCGCGCGTCGCCGCTCGCAGGTGCGTGATATTGAGGTCCACGCCTACCGCGATCTTGTCGGGAAGGGCGTGGGCCATGGCGCCGAACGAGCCCAGGGTCTCGGCGAGCGCCGCCGTCGCGCCCCCGTGCAGGAGCCCGTAGGGCTGGGTGTTGCCCTCGACCGGCATCGTGCCCACGACGCGCTCGGGGCTCACCTCCGTGATCTCGATGCCGAGCCTGCCGATGAGACCCGCCGTGAGCATGTCGTGATCGAAGCCGCCATGTCCGGTCATAGGGATAGGTTGGCACCTGTGAGCGATTCGACCAAGGGACCACTCCTGCTCGTCGACGGACTGTCCATGGCCTTCCGCGCCTTCTTCGCGCTGCCGGTGGAGAACTTCGGGACCTCCACGGGCGTGGCGACCAACGCCGTCTACGGATTCACGACGATGCTCACGACGCTCATGCAGCAGCGCCGTCCCACGCACGTCGCCGTCGCGTTCGACCTGCCGGGAGGCACGTTCCGCACCGAGCGCCTTCCTTCCTACAAGGGCACGCGCGACGCGACGCCGCCGGAGTTCGAGCCGCAGGTGCCGCTCATCCGCGAGGTGCTCGACGCGCTCGGCGTTCGCGCCGTGGACAAGGAGCGCTTTGAGGCCGACGACGTGCTCGCGACGCTCGCTCGCCAGGGCGCGGAGCAGGGGCACGAGGTCTTCGTGGTCTCCGGCGATCGGGACACCATCCAGCTCGTCACCGACCGGGTGACGCTCCTGTACCCGCGCAAAGGCGTCTCCGACCTCGTCGAGTACACGCCCGATGCCGTGGCGGAGAAGTACGGCATCCCGCCCCATCAGTACCCCGACCTCGCGGCGCTCGTGGGCGAGACGAGCGACAACCTGCCGGGCGTGCCGGGCGTGGGCCCCAAGACCGCTGCGAAGTGGGTCAACACCTACGGCGGGCTCGACGGCATCCTCGCCTCGATGGCGGACATCCCGGGCAAGGCGGGAGAGAGCCTGCGGGAGCACGCCGAGCAGGTCCGCCTCAATCGCGAGCTCAACCACCTCGTCACCGACCTCGAGCTGCCGGTGTCCGTCGCGGACCTGGAGTACCGCGGCGGGGACGCGACCAAGATCCACGAGGTGTGCGACGCGCTCCAGTTCCGCACGCTGCGCGAGAGGCTCCTCGCCGTGGCGGGGGCGTCCGGCGACGGCGGCGCCTCGGGGACGCTCGAGCCCGACGAGCCCGTGGAGGTGACGACGGAGGGCGCGGTCGAGGCGGTCGTCGCGCTCACCGGCGACGTCGCGCTCCACGTGGAGGGACGCATCGGCGCCGATGCGGACGCCTGGGCGCTGGGCGTGGCCCACGGCGATGCGGCGTGGGGCATCGACCTCACGGCCCTCAGCCCAGAGCAGGACGCGGCCCTGGCCGCCTGGCTTGCGGACAGCGCCGTGCACAAGACCCTCCACGCGGCCAAGGACGCCTGGCACGCGCTCGCCGCGCGCGGCTACCGGCTCGGCGGCCTGGCGGGAGACACCCAGATCGCCGCCTACCTTGTGCACCCGGACCAGCGCGGCTTCGAGCTCGACGCCGTGGTGCAGCGCTACCTCGGGATCGCTCCCGCATCGGCCGATGCCGTGGGCGAGCTCGACCTGGGCCTGGGCACGAGCCCGGCCGTCGCGGCGGGCCAGCGGGCGGCCACGGTCGCGGCGCTCGCGGCCGAGCTCGAGCCGGAGGTCGCCGCGCGCGGCATGGACCTCATCTACCGGGAGATCGAGCTGCCGCTCATCGAGGTGCTCGCGCACATGGAGGCCGCCGGCATCGCCGTGTCGACCGCCCTGCTCGACGAGCTCGCCGCGGCGGCCGCCAAGAGAGCGGAGGCGGCGGCGGAGGAGGCGTATGCGGCCATCGGCGGGACGCCCGTGAACCTGGGCTCGCCCAAGCAGCTCCAGGAGGTGCTCTTCGACCGGCTGGGCCTGCCCAAGACCAAGAAGATCAAGACGGGCTACACGACGGACGCCGCGAGCCTCGCCGAGCTCAACGAGAAGCATCCGCACCCGTTCCTCACGGCGCTGCTCGCGCACCGCGAGGCGTCCAAGCTCGGGCAGATCATCGACACGCTGCGCGAGTCCGTGCGTCCCGACGGACGCATCCACACGACGTTCAGCCAGGTCGTGGCCGCGACGGGGCGCTTGAGCTCCAAGGATCCCAACCTCCAGAACATCCCCATCCGCACGCCCGAGGGCCACCGCATCCGTGAGGCCTTCGTGGTGGGCGACGGCTTCGAGACTCTCGTCACGGCCGACTACAGCCAGATCGAGATGCGCATCATGGCCCACCTCAGCGGAGACCACGGGCTCATCGAGGCGTTCCGGTCCGGCGAGGACCTGCACCGCTTCGTGGGATCGCGCGTCTTCGGCGTGCCGCCGGAGGACGTGAACCCCGAGATGCGCTCCCAGGTCAAGGCGATGTCCTATGGGCTCGCGTACGGGCTGTCCGCCTTCGGCCTGTCACGCCAGCTGGGACTGTCCGTGCCGGAGGCGCAGGCGCTCATGGACGACTACTTCGCACGCTTCGGCGCGGTGCGCGAGTACCTCGCCTCCGTGGTGCGCAAAGCGGCCAAGGACGGCTACACGCAGACGATCTTCGGCCGCCGCCGCTACCTTCCCGACCTGACCTCGACGAACCGCCAGCGTCGCGAGATCGCGGAGCGCGTGGCGCTCAACGCGCCCATCCAGGGAAGCGCGGCAGACCTCATCAAGCGTGCGATGCTAGGCGTCGACCGAGCTCTGAGGGACCAAGGGCTGGCCTCGCGTCAGCTCCTCCAGGTCCATGATGAACTGGTCGTCGAGGTCGCGCCCGGGGAGCGGGACGCGGTCGAGGCGATCCTCAGGGCCGAGATGAGCGGGGCGGCGGAGCTGTCCGTGCCGCTCGACGTCAACGTAGGGACCGGCGCCGACTGGCGCACGGCGGGACACTGAGGGGAGCCTCATGCGCATTGGAGTTCTCACCGGCGGCGGGGACTGCCCGGGCCTCAACGCCGCGATCCGCGCGGTCGTCAAGCGGGGGACCTCGGAGCACGGCTGCTCGATCGTGGGCTTCCGCAACGGCTGGCAGGGCGTCATCGACGGCGACGCGCGCCCCCTCGACCGTGACGACGTCTCCGGCATCCTCGTCGTGGGCGGCACCATGCTCGGCACCGCCCGCTGCCACCCTCACAAGGTCGAGGGCGGCATGGAGGCCGTCAAGGACACCGTCGCGAACGAGAACATCGACGGCTTCATCTGCATCGGCGGCGACGGCACCCTCAAGGCGGCCGGCAAGGTCGCCCAGGCGACCGGGATCCCGGTCATCGGCATCCCCAAGACGATCGACAACGACGTCGTGGGCACCGATGCCGCGATCGGCTTCGACACCGCGGTGAGCATCGCGACCGAGGCGATCGACCGCCTGCACTCCACGGCGGAGTCGCACAACCGCGTCATGGTCGTCGAGGTCATGGGCCGCCACTCCGGGTGGATCGCGGTGACGGCGGGCATCGCGGGCGGCGCGGACATCATCCTCGCGCCCGAGGAGCCCTTCGACATCGACGCGATCGTCAAGCGCATCAAGCACCGGCCCCGCAACAACTCGTTCTCGATCGTCGCCGTCGCGGAGGGCGCCATCCCTGCCGAGGGCACGTCCTGGAAGGGCGGCAAGACCATCGACGAGAAGGGCAACCCCATCGCGGGCAGCATCGGCGCCGAGGTCACCAAGGCGATCGAGGAGGCCACCGGGTTCTCCACGCGTCTCACCGTGCTCGGCTACGTGCAGCGCGGCGGCGTCCCGACGGCCGCCGACCGCGTGCTCGGCACCCGCTTCGGCGTCGCGGCCGTGGATGCGCTCGTGGCGGGGGAGAGCGGGAAGTTCACCGCCCTCGAGGGCTCGGAGATCGTGCTCAAGGACTTCTCCGTGATGATGGGCAAGACCAAGTGGGTGCCCAAGCAGCTCCTGGACACCGCCCGCGGCCTGTGACCTGGCCGCTCGCCAAGGTCACAAGCGCATAACGGTCTGCGCGTTGCCTTTGTGCTGGGCGAGACCCGCACGGTACGATGGTCGACGGCCTGGTGCGCTTTGGCGTGCCTGACCGAGCAAATTCCATCTATCCCTGTCCATCGGAGTCACTCCCTTCATGTCCGTATCCACCCCCGAGTCCACCCCCATCACCGTCAACGACGTCGGCTCGAGCGAAGACTTCCTCGCCGCGATTGACGCCACCATCAAGAACTTCGACGACGGCGACCTCGTCGAGGGCGTCATCGTCAAGGTCGACCGTGACGAGGTCCTCCTCGACATCGGCTACAAGACCGAGGGTGTGATCCCTGCGCGTGAGCTCTCGATCCGCCACGACGCCGACCCCGACCAGGTGGTCAACGTCGGCGACACGATCGAGGCCCTCGTCCTCACCAAGGAGGACAAGGAGGGTCGTCTGATCCTGTCGAAGAAGCGCGCCCAGTACGAGCGCGCCTGGGGCTCGATCGAGAAGATCAAGGAAGAGGACGGCGTCGTCACCGGCACCGTCATCGAGGTCGTCAAGGGCGGACTCATCGTGGACATCGGTCTGCGCGGCTTCCTCCCGGCCTCCCTCGTGGAGATGCGCCGCGTGCGCGACCTCGGCCCGTACATCGGGCAGCAGATCGAGGCGAAGATCATCGAGCTCGACAAGAACCGCAACAACGTGGTCCTGTCGCGCCGTGCCTTCCTCGAGCAGACGCAGTCGGAGGTGCGCTCGACGTTCCTCACCGCGCTCGCTCCGGGCCAGATCCGCAAGGGCGTCGTCTCGTCCATCGTCAACTTCGGCGCGTTCGTCGACCTGGGCGGCGTGGACGGTCTGGTGCACGTCTCCGAGCTGTCGTGGAAGCACATCGACCACCCGAACGAGGTCGTCCACGTCGGCCAGGAGGTCGAGGTCGAGGTGCTGACGGTCGAGATGGACCGCGAGCGCGTCTCCCTGTCGCTCAAGGCGACGCAGGAGGACCCGTGGGCCGTCTATGCCCGCACCCACGCCATCGGCCAGATCGTGCCCGGCAAGGTCACCAAGCTCGTTCCGTTCGGCGCGTTCGTGCGCGTCTACGACGGCATCGAGGGCCTCGTGCACATCTCCGAGCTCGCCGTGCGCCACGTCGACCTGCCGGAGCAGGTCGTGTCGCCCGACGAGGACGTCTTCGTCAAGATCATCGACATCGACCTCGAGCGTCGCCGCATCTCGCTGTCCATCAAGCAGGCCAACGAGGGCGTGGACCCGAACGGCGAGGACTTCGACCCGGCGCTGTACGGCATGACCGCCGAATACGACGAGGACGGCAACTACAAGTACCCCGAGGGCTTCGACCCGGAGACCCAGGAGTGGCGCGAGGGCTTCGACGCCGAGCGCGAGGCCTGGGAGGCCGAGTACGCCAAGGCGCACGAGCGCTGGGAGGCGCACAAGGCGTTCGTCGCCAAGCAGGAGGCCGCTGCCGCCGAGGCGGAGGCCGCCGCGCCCGCGTCCCGCAAGCGCTCCAAGGGCGACGACGACGCTCCGCTGTCGTACACGTCCGAGGACACCTCCGAGGGCGGCACGCTCGCATCCGACGAGCGCCTCGCCGCGCTGCGCGAGAAGCTCAACGGCAACTGACCGCCGCATTCGCTCAAGGGCCGCTCATCCTCCGGGTGGGCGGCCCTTGGCGTTCGCCCCGCGTTGCCGAGGCGCGCGGCGGCGTGACACAGTGGCGCCATGCTGCGCATCGGCCTGACCGGAGGCATCGCCGCCGGCAAGTCCACCGCCTCCGCCGCGTTCCGTGAGCTGGGCGCCCTCGTCGTCGACCACGACGAGCTGGCGCGCAAGGTGGTCGAGCCCGGCTCCGCCGCGCTGGCAGACATCGCGCGGGAGTTCGGCGACCGGGTGGTCCGGGACGGGCGCCTCGACCGCGCCCGGCTCGCGGCGATCGTGTTCGAGGACGATCATGCCCGCAAGCGCCTCAACGCGATCATCCACCCGTACATCAAGTCAGCCGCCCAGGCCGCCGACCGTCGCGCGCGGGCCGAGGGTGTGCGGGTCGTGGTCCATGACATCCCGCTGCTCGTGGAGACGGGGCAGGGGAACGCGTTCGACCTCGTGGTCACGGTCGCCGCTCCCGAGGAGGTGCGCATCGCCCGGCTCGTGGAGGGACGGGGGATGACCCGCGAGCAGGCGCTCGCGCGCATCGGCGCGCAGGCGAGCGACGAGGAGCGGGCAGCGGCGGCCGATGCCGTGCTCGACGGCTCGGGCAGTCCCGAGCGGCTGCGCGAGCAGGTGCGCCGGTTCTGGGAGACGCACGTGCCCGTCGATGTCTCACCCGCCCGTTAGGTTGGAAGGCATGGCCCCAGACCTCCGGCGCGCACAGAACCCGTTCAAGGTCGTCTCCGACTATCAGCCCTCGGGCGACCAGCCGGCGGCGATCGACGAGCTCGCGCGCCGCATCGAGGCGGGGGAGAAGGACGTCGTGCTGCTGGGTGCGACCGGAACGGGAAAGTCTGCGACGACGGCCTGGCTCATCGAGCGTCTGCAGCGGCCCACGCTCGTCATGGCGCACAACAAGACCCTCGCCGCGCAGCTCGCCAACGAGTTCCGCGACCTCCTGCCCCACAACGCGGTCGAGTACTTCGTCAGCTATTACGACTACTACCAGCCGGAGGCGTACGTCCCGCAGACGGACACCTACATCGAGAAGGACTCCTCGATCAACGAGGAGGTCGAGCGGCTGCGCTACTCGGCCACCAACTCCCTCCTGACCCGGCGGGACGTCGTGGTCGTGTCGTCCGTGTCCTGCATCTATGGCCTCGGCACGCCCGAGGAGTACATCGCAGGCATGATCCAGCTGTCCGTGGGAGACGTGCTGGACCGCGACTCGCTGCTGCGGGAGTTCGTGCAGATGCAGTACTCCCGCAACGACCTGGCCTTCACGCGCGGAACGTTCCGCGTGCGCGGGGACACGGTGGAGATCATCCCCGTGTACGAGGAGCTCGCGATCCGCATCGAGTTCTTCGGCGACGAGATCGAGGCGCTCTACACGCTCCACCCGCTCACGGGCGACGTCGTGGAGCGCAAGGAGAGCGTCCACGTTTTTCCCGCCTCGCACTACGTCGCGAGCGAGCAGCGCATGGCGCGAGCCATCGCGAGCATCGAGCTCGAGCTCGAGGAGCGACTCCAGGAGCTGGAGCGGCAGGGCAAGCTGCTGGAGGCGCAGCGCCTCAAGATGCGCACCACCTTCGACCTCGAGATGATGCGCTCGGTCGGGACCTGCTCGGGCATCGAGAACTACTCGCGCCACATCGAGCAGCGCGAGCCGGGAACGCCGCCCCACACGCTCCTGGACTACTTCCCGGACGACTTCCTGCTCGTCATCGACGAGTCGCACGTGACCGTGCCGCAGATCGGCGCGATGTACGAGGGAGACGCCTCGCGCAAGCGCACCCTCGTGGAGCACGGCTTCCGTCTCCCGTCAGCGCTCGACAACAGGCCGCTGCGCTGGGACGAGTTCCAGGCGCGCATCGGCCAGACGGTGTACCTGTCCGCGACGCCCGGGAGCTACGAGCTCGAGCGCGCCAACGGCGTCGTGGAGCAGATCATCCGTCCCACGGGCCTCGTGGACCCCAAGATCGTGGTCAAGCCGACCGAGGGCCAGATCGACGACCTCCTGCACGAGATCGTGCTGCGCGTGGAGCGCGACGAGCGCGTCCTCGTCACGACCCTCACCAAGAAGATGGCGGAGGACCTCACCGAGTTCCTCGCCGACCGCGACGTGCGCGTCGAGTACCTCCACTCGGACGTCGACACGCTGCGCCGCGTGGAGCTCTTGCGCGACCTGCGCCTGGGCCGCTTCGACGTGCTCGTGGGCATCAACCTGCTGCGCGAGGGCCTCGACCTGCCCGAGGTGTCGCTCGTGAGCATCCTCGACGCGGACAAGGAGGGCTTCCTGCGCTCCGGCACCTCGCTCATCCAGACCATCGGACGCGCGGCCCGCAACGTGTCCGGCGAGGTGCACATGTACGCGGACGTCGTCACGGACTCGATGCGCACCGCGATCGACGAGACGAATCGCCGCCGCGAGCTGCAGATGCGGTACAACGAGGAGCACGGGATCGACCCCACGCCGCTGCGCAAGCGCATCGGCGACATCACGGAGATGCTCGCGCGCGAGGAGGCGGACACCGAGCGCACGCTCGCCCAGGTCAAGGGCAAGCCCGCGCGCGGCTCGTCGTCGGCGAAGCAGGCGCCCCGGGCATCGGTCATGTCGCGACCGGCGGAGGAGCTCACGCAGCTCATCGAGGACCTCTCCGAGCAGATGCGCGCGGCGGCCGCGGAGCTCCACTTCGAGCTCGCGGCGCGGCTGCGCGACGAGATCGCCGAGCTCAAGAAGGAGCTGCGCGACATGATGAGCGCGGGCTGACGACGCCTGCCCATAGAATCGCCCGGTGACCTCGACCCTCATCTGGACCCTCACCGTCGTCGGCGTTCTCGGCTTCATCGTCTTCGACTTCCTCGTCGTCGTGCGCAAGCCGCATGAGCCCACGTTCCGCGAGTCGGTGCGCTGGACCGTGTTCTACATCTCCATGGCAGGGCTCTTCGGCCTGTCGATGATGTGGTGGCGGCCCGCCGACGCCGACGGCACCGCGGAGTTCTTCGCCGGCTACGTGACCGAATGGTCGCTCTCGGTCGACAACCTCTTCGTCTTCCTGGTGATCCTCAGCCGCTTCGCCGTCCCGATGATCTACCGCCAGCGCGTGCTGCTCATCGGCATCGCGATCGCGCTCGTGCTGCGCGCCGCCTTCATCCTCGCCGGCGCCGCGGCGCTCCACGCCTGGTCGTGGGTCTTCTACCTCTTCGGCGCGTTCCTGCTGTGGACGGCCTTCTCCGTGGCGCGGGAGGGCGGCGCCGAGGAGGGCGAGGTCGAGTACACGGAGAGCCGCTTCATGCGGTGGTTCCGCCGCGTCTTCTCCGCGACCGAGGACTTCCGCGGCGCCAAGCTCTTCGTGAAGGAGAACGGCAAGCGCCTCATCACGCCGATGCTCCTCGTGATGATCGCCATCGGCACCACCGACGTGCTCTTCGCGCTCGACTCGATTCCCGCGATCTTCGGCCTGACGCAGGACCCCTACATCGTCTTCGTGGCGAACGCCTTCGCGCTCATGGGCCTGCGCCAGCTCTTCTTCGTGGTCGAAGGGCTGCTGCGCCGCCTCGTCTACCTCAGCTACGGCCTCGCGTTCATCCTCGCGTTCATCGGCGTGAAACTGTTCCTCGAGGCGCTGCGCACCAACACGCTGCCGTTCGTCAACGGCGGCGAGCACGTCGACGTGCCGGAGATCTCCACGTGGTTCTCGCTGGGCGTCATCCTCGTGTCGCTGCTCGCGGCCGCAGGGGCGAGCCTCATCGCGACGCGCAACGCCGCGAAGCAGCTCGAGGCGTCTGGCGCCGATGCCAGCGAGAAGGGCCTGGAGGCGTCGGGCGCCGATGCCGGCGAGAAGGACGGCGAGGGCTAGCGGCCTCTGCTGGCCTCAGACCTGGCCGATCTGGCCCGCCCAGCGGCGGATGCGGTGCGCGGGCACGAGGCCCTGGATGACGAAGGGGTCGCGGCGCACCATGTCCTCGACCTGCTCCTTGCTCTCAGCCCGAGCGATGAGGAGCGCGCCCGGGGCCTCGGCGTCGTCGTAGCGGCCGAAGGCGAGCATGTCGCCGGTGTCGAGAAGGCCGCCCAGGTAGGCGCGGTGCGCGGGCCGATGCTGGTCGCGCAGGTGAGCCCGCTCGTCGTACGTGTACTCGATGACCCAAAGCGGCATGCCCGACATTCTGGCGATGGTGCGCGCGTACGCAAAATCCCGGTGCGCATGTCAGATCCGAGCCCGACACTGGGCTCATGCGTTCCGCCCTCGGCGATTCGAACACGCGTTCGAGCGAGTTGTTGCGTAGGGTGAACCCGTGAACGACAGGCTCGTGGTGCGCGGCGCGCGCGAACACAACCTCAAGGGCGTCGACCTCGACCTCCCGCGCGACTCGCTCATCGTCTTCTCCGGCCTGTCCGGCTCCGGGAAGTCCTCGCTCGCGTTCGACACGATCTTCGCGGAGGGGCAGCGGCGCTACGTCGAGTCCTTGTCGGCGTACGCGCGCCAGTTCCTGGGGCAGATGGACAAGCCCGATGTGGACTTCATCGAAGGGCTGTCGCCGGCGGTGTCGATCGATCAGAAGTCGACCAACCGCAACCCCCGTTCGACGGTGGGCACCATCACGGAGGTCTATGACTACCTGCGCCTGCTGTACGCGCGCGTGGGCGTCCAGCACTGCCCGGTCTGCGGCGAGGAGGTGCGCTCCCAGACGCCGCAGCAGATCGTCGACTCGGTCCTCGCCCTGCCGGAGGGGACGCGCTATCAGGTGCTCGCGCCCGTGATCCGCGGCCGCAAGGGCGAGTATCAGGACCTCTTCGAGGAGCTGCAGCAGCAGGGCTTCTCGCGTGCGCGGGTGGACGGCGAGGTCATCCAGCTCAGCGAGCCGCCCGCGCTGGAGAAGAAGCTCAAGCACGACATCGAGGTCATCGTGGACCGCCTGGTGGCGCGCGACGGCGTGCGCCAGCGGCTGGCCGACTCCGTGGAGACCGCCCTGCGCATCGCCGACGGCCTCGTGGTGATCGAGCCCGTCGACTCTGACATACCGCCGCGGCGCTACTCCGAGAAGCGGGCGTGCCCCAACGACCACGTCCTCACGCTCGAGGAGATGGAGCCGCGCACCTTCTCGTTCAACGCCCCGTACGGCGCGTGCCCGGAGTGCACCGGCATCGGCGTCAAGCTCGAGGTCGATCCCGACCTGGTGATCCCGGATCCGTCCAAGACGCTGCGCCATGGGGCCATCGCGCCGTGGGAGGCCGTCGCGGCCGAGCACTTCGCGCGCACCGTCAGGGCGCTCGCTGAGGAGATGCGCTTCTCGCTCGACACTCCTTTCAAGGACCTGCCCGACGACGCCAAGCAGGCCCTGCTGTTCGGCAAGGACTACGAGATCCACGTGTCCTTCCGCAACCGCTACGGCCGGGAGCGGACCTACACGACGGGCTTCGAGGGCGTCATCACGTGGCTGGAGCGCCTGCACGGGCAGACCGAGTCGGACTGGTCGCGCGAGAAGTACGAGGCCTACATGCGCGAGGTGCCGTGCGCCGTGTGCGAGGGCACGCGCCTCAAGCCCGAGGTTCTCGCGGTGACGGTGGGTGGGCTGTCGATCGCGCAGCTGTGCGATCTGTCCATCGGCGAGGCGCGCGACTTCCTCAAGAGCCTCGACCTGGACGAGCGCAGCCGCCACATCGCGGTGCAGGTGCTCAAGGAGATCGATGCGCGCCTGGGCTTCCTGCTCGACGTGGGCCTCGACTACCTCACGCTCTCGCGCGCGGCCGGCACGCTCTCCGGAGGCGAGGCGCAGCGCATCCGTCTTGCGACCCAGATCGGCTCCGGGCTGGTGGGCGTGCTGTACGTCCTCGACGAGCCGAGCATCGGCCTGCACCAGCGCGACAACCGTCGCCTCATCGACACCCTCACGCGCCTGCGCGACCTGGGCAACACGCTCATCGTCGTCGAGCATGACGAGGACACCATCCGCACCGCGGACTGGGTCGTCGACA
>QGUM02000075.1:0-9522 GCA_003242455.2 Actinomycetes bacterium | reverse complement strand
TCGTACTTCAACCCGAACGAGCTGCTCGTCAACAAGGCGCTCGCGTTCGGCGTGTACCCCTACATCAACGCTCCCGAGGCGCACCTGTACCTCGCGAAGCAGATGTGGGAGGAGGCCAACCACTGCATGTCGTTCGAGTACGTGCTCGAGACCTTCCCGATCGACCGTGAGGCCGCGTACGAGTCCCACGTCGAGGTGCCCTCGATGGCCGCGAAGGAGGAGTTCGAGGTCAAGTTCATCAAGCGCATGACCGAGGACACCCTCGACATCACGACGACTGAGGGCAAGAAGGACTTCATCCGCAACCTCATCGCGTACAACATCATCCTCGAGGGCATCTGGTTCTACTCGGGCTTCATGGTGGCGCTCTCCTTCCGCCAGCGGAACCTGCTGCGCAACTTCGGCTCGCTCATGGACTGGATCATCCGCGACGAGTCGCTGCACCTGCAGTTCGGCATCAACCTCATCCTCACGGTGCTCGAGGAGAACGAGGACCTGCAGGACCCCGAGTTCGCCGAGGAGATCCGCCAGATGATCCTCAACGCCGTGGAGATGGAGGAGCAGTACAACCGCGACCTCCTGCCCACCGGCATCCTGGGCCTCAACGCCGACTACGTGAACCAGTACGTCAAGTACCTCGCGGACCGTCGACTCGAGGAGCTGGGCTTCGAGGCGCACTACAACGTCTCCAACCCGGCCAAGTGGATGGCCACGGCGAACGACACCCTGCAGCTGGTCAACTTCTTCGAGGCGACCAACACCTCGTACGAGGTCAACGCGCAGGCGACCAAGACGACCAGCAGCTAGGTCGAGTCAGCCACGACACGCCCGTCGTCCCCGGCCCGTGCGGCAGGGGGCGGCGGGCTTTGTCGTCGCGGCGCGGCTGAGCCGGCTGCCGCAGGCGGAAGCCGTCGCGAGGCGCCCGCCGTCGCCGATTTGGGAAATCCGCCGCGATGACGTGGAATCTTGGACAGACGACACACGTTGTCGATCGCGGCGGAACGATCCGTCATCACCCCCACCCGGCTCTCACAGGCTCCATCGAGCCTGTCCTGCCGACCGCCTCTCAAGGAGAATCCATGCGCAGGCGCACTGCCGTCGCCACCGATGTCGTGACCGATGCCGCCGTCGAGGCCGTCGGGCATGACATCGAGGCCGAGGACGCGCTGAAGGAGGTCGAGGTCAACGCCGGCGCGAACATGACGCGCGGCCAGATCCTCGGCTACATCGTCATGCTCGGCGCGCTCGTCGCGCTCGGCCCCTTCACCGTCGACCTGTACCTGCCTGCCTTCCCGTCGGTCGCGAAGGACCTGCTCACCACCGACGCCGCGGTCCAGATCACCCTCACCGCGACCGCCGTCGGCTTCGGCCTGGGCCAGCTCATCGTCGGGCCGCTGTCGGACTCCGTGGGCCGTCGCCGCCCGCTCGTCATCATGACGGCGGTGCACGTGCTCGCGAGCATCGGCGTCGCGCTGGCGCCCACCGTCGAGTGGGTCATGATCGGCCGCGTCTTCCAGGGCATCGGCGCCGCCGGCGGCGGCGTGGTCGCGATGGCGATGGTGCGCGACATGTTCGGCGGCCAGCGGCTCATCCGCATGCTGTCGCGCCTGGCGCTCATCCAGGGCTTCGCGCCGGTGTTCGCGCCCGTGATCGGCTCCCAGCTGCTGCGCGTCGTCGAGTGGCGCGGCATCTTCTGGGTGCTCGCGGCCTACGGCCTGGTCATGGTGACCGTCACCGGATTCTTCGTGCGCGAGACGCTGCCGGACAGCCGTCGCAGCAAGGTCTCCACGCGCATCGTGGGCGTGCGCTACCGCCGCCTGCTGGGCGACCCCGCCTTCCTCGGCGTGGCCGTCATCGGCGCGTCGGTGTTCACCGCGCTGTTCTCCTACCTGTCCGCCTCGTCATTCGTGCTGCAGGAGCAGTACGGCCTCACCGCGCAGCAGTACGGCTACGTCTTCGGCCTGAACTCGATCGGCCTGGTCGTGGCGACGCAGGTCTCAGCGCGGCTCATGCGCTTCCTCGCGCCGCCGACGGTGACGACCATCGGCCTGACCGTCATGACGGTGGGCGCGGTCGCCCTGCTCGTGGGCGCGGAGCTCGGCTGGGGCCTGCTCGCGGTCATCATCCCGCTCGTGTTCATCATCGGCTCCGCAGGTCTCATCTTCCCGACGGTCCAGGTCATGGCGCTCGCCGACCACCCGGCCGAGGCCGGCACGGCCGCCGCCCTCATCGGCGCGGTCAACATGGGCGTCGCCGGAGCGGTCTCGCCGCTCGTCGGAGTGCTCGGCAACACGGCGCTCGCGATGGCGACGGTCATGCTGTGCGCGCTCGTCGTGGGACAGGCGAGCCTGTGGCTCGTGGTGCGCCGCCGCATCTCGCGCGAGGTAGTGCGGTAGGCGACGGCGCGCGCCGGGGAGCCCCGGCCGACGCTCTGGGGCCTGACGCGGCCTTCAGGCCCGATGCGGGCGCCAGACGCGCTCGGCGCGGCCCCGGCCTGCGCCGCTAGCCTGGGCGCATGGCCATCCGCATCGGCATCCTGTTCTTCGACGACGTCGACATCCTTGACTCCGCCGGGCCCTACGAGGTCTTCCTGACGGCCAACCGCCTCGCCGTGCGGGACGGCCAGGAGCCGCCGTTCGAGCTCGTCCTGCTCAGCCCGGGTGGCGCCGACGTCTCGTCGTACGGCGGCCTGCGGCTGACCGGCCTCACGGACCTGGCCGATGCCGGGCGTCTCGACGTCGCCGTCGTCCCGGGGCTCATCGACGTGCCCAAGGCGGTCGCGGACGACGCGATCATGGGTGCCGTCGCGACCCTCCACGACTCCGTGAGCCTGCTCACCTCGGTGTGCACGGGCGCGATCCTGCTCGCCCACGCGGGCGCGCTGGAGGGGCGGCCGGCGACGACGCACTGGGAGGATCTGGGCCTGCTCGAGGACACGGGAGCGGTGGGCTCGGTGCGCTCTCAGGTGCGCTGGGTCGACTCCGGCGAGGTGGTCACGTCGGGCGGCCTGTCATCGGGCATTCACATGGCGCTGCACGTCGTGGAGCGCCTCACGAGCCGCGACCTCGCCGAGCGCACCGCGCGTCAGATCGACCTGGACTGGGATCCCGAGGGCGCGCGCTGAGCGCGGACCTCACGCGCTCAGCGCGGCGCTCACGGCGTCGAGGTGACCGTGAGCGTGACGGTGCCGACCAGGTAGGCGTCGCCGTTCGCGGAGAAGCGCAGCACGTGGGCGCCGCGGCCCACGTTGGCCGACTGGAAGAGCTTGGCGTCGACGCCCAGGGTGTTGGCGTAGGCCGAGCCGAACGCCACGGACGACGCAGCGTTGCCGGAGTCTCCCGATCCTCCGATGGCGGCGCCGGTCCACGTGCGCGGCGTGAGCGCCTGGCCCGTGCCGTTGGCGTTGCCGAGGTTCACCTGATCGCCCACCGCGCCGCGGTCGCCGTCCCAGGCGACCATGCCGAGCGTCACACCGGCGGGGCTGTCCGAGTCGAAGCCGAAGGCGAGGGGCTCGCCGGCGACGGCCCACTGGCCGCCGTCGTAGACGACGACGGTGGACCAGGGCAACGAGTCGAGGGTGTAGACCACGGTGATCGCGAAGCCTGAGAACCAGTCAGCGCCGCCGTCGACCGCGAGCTCCGCGCCCTGCGCCACGTCGGCAAGGGCGTACTCTCCCGCGCCTGCGTGCGACACGAGCTCCGTGATCTCGGCGCGCGCCTGGTAGGCCACGCGACCGGAGGGGTCGGTCGTGGTCGTCACGGCATCGGCCGTGAGGGACGCGTAGCCGTCGCCCGGAATGCGGATGCGGGCCTCGCCGAGCGGGCCGTCGAACTCGTCTGCGGCCGTACGGCTCGCCGCCCACTCCACCATGGCGTAGGCGACGACGGCGCCTTCGGGCAGCTCCACGACGGTGCTCGCGGAGTTGCGCTCGCCCCCGGCCTCGTTGAGCGGGACCATGCGCCAGGCATCGTTGCTGTACGTGGGCTCGGCGCCGTTGCCCGCGAACGCCATGACATCGGCGCAGGTGCTCCCGTTGACGATCTGAGCCGGATCGCAGCCCGCCAGGGGAGCGCCGAAGTGCGCGGCGGCCATCGGGCCCGCGCCCGTGAACGCGACGCGGTGGCCCTCCGGGGTGGTCTCAGGCGAGTGCGCATCCTGACCCTCGGCACCGTCCTTGTTCTCGCCGGTCGTGGCGTCGTCGCCGGACAGGGAGTCGTCGCCGGGAGGAGTCTGGTCGCCAGGAGGGTCCCCGGGAACAGCCTTGTCGCCCGAGGGATCCGCGTCTTTCTGCTGCGGGTCGCCGGGGCCCTGCTGCGGGTCGGCGGGGCCGTCGGCGGGCCCGGGCTGCGCGTCTCCCGGCGCGTCGTCGGCCGGGGTCTTCTGCCCAGCCTGCGACTGGTCGTCGCGGGATCGCGCTTCGTCGCCGTGCCCGCCTGTCCGACCTCCCGCAGGGGCGGGGCCCGTATCGTCGTCGCGAGGATCGGGGGCGACGTCGCCCTCCTGGTCGTCGTCGAGGGCCGCGTCGCCGCCCGCGCCTCCGCCGCCGCCCGTGCCTCCGTCGCCGCCCGCACCCGGATCGGCGTCGGCCGATGCGGCGGGCGTGGGGTGGAACGCGAGCACCTGGGACGGCGCGGAGAACAGGCCGAGCCCGCTCGCTCCGAGCGCCACGACTGCCACGACGCCGGCCGCCGCGACGAGCGGCACCGCGAAGCTCGCGGCCGAGGCGAGGAGCGCGCCGACGCCCTGGCCGATGCCCGCGCCCGCGGCGGTCAGCCCGCTCGCGGCCCCGGACGCGCCCCCCGCGCCCGCGGCGCTCGCAGCAGTGCCGAATGCGGCTGCGCCGGAGGCGCCGCCTATCGCCAGGCCCGTCTCAAGCGCCTTCACCCCCAAGGCGCCGAGCACTAAAGGGGCGATCACCCCTCTCATGCCCCTGTTGACGTCCTCGAGCTCCTTGACGAGCGCGGAGCAGCGCTCGCAGCCGTCGAGGTGCTCCGTGAGCCGTGCGGCCTCGCGCTTGTTGAGGCCGCCGCGCACGTACGCGCCCAGCTGGGCGTTGGCCTCGACGCAGCTGACCTCGTCCGAGCCGTTGAGGTGCTGCTGGAGGTAGGCCTGGCGGAGGGCCTCGCGCGCGCGATAGGACAGCGCGGCGACACCGTTGGCGGACAGGCCGAGCAGCGGCGCGATCTCCTTGGGCGACTTCTTCTCGACCTCGGTGTACCACAGGACCGCCTGCCAGCGCTCCGGCAGGGAGCGGAAGGCATCGGCGACCATGCCGTGCTCGAAGCCGTCGAGCGTGGGCTCGTCGGCGCCGGTCTCGTAGCCCAGGCCGGTCTCGAAGGTCTCCATGTCGTCGCGCGGGCGCGTGCGGATGCCCTTGTTGATGATGTCCATGCCCGTGCGGCGCACGATCGTGAAGAGGTAGGCGCGGAAGGCGAGGTCCGGACCGTCGCCCCGCTGCAGGGCGCGCAGCACGCGGGAGAAGGCCTCGGAGACCACGTCCTCGACGTCGGTCGGGGAGTTGGAGTACATCGAGGCGACCTTGCGCGCGGCATCCACGTGGCGCTCGTAGAGCACGCCGAAGGCGGCCGTGTCGCCGGCTCGAACGCCCGCGATCAGCTCGGGGTCGCTTGACGCCTCTGTCCAGAGGGCGATCGCCTCGTGGCCCATGAACACCTCAGTCCGCTGCGCACCGCAGCTGACCCTATGTTCCCCCGTTATGGGGGCACCCGGCAAGGCAGGATGTGACGATTTTCCAGTTTTCTCCCTTGTCACACGAGGGGAGGGGAAGAATCGGACTATAGCCGCGTCATAGGCGCGTGCCTGGGCGCTCTCATGCGGTGTGACGAGCGATCTCGAAGCCAGCATCCCCGCGGTGGCTCCTGGCTTGCTCCAGACCTGGCAGGCGACGAGCATCGCGTCGGTGTGGCGGCGTCCCGGCGACTGGTACACGCCCGCCAACGAGGCGCTCGTGGAGGCGCTGGAGGCAGGCCTCGACACCGCTCCCGCGGCCTTCCGTCTGGGTCAGGCGCGCTGCGCGGCGGGCGTGGGCATCACCGAGGCGATCGACGACATGGCGGTGCTGTTCCGCGCCGCAGGCTTCGAGACCACCCCGATCCGCTCCATCCGCGCGCTGTGCGCCGGCTGGACGGACAGCACCCCGGGCACCATCGCCGCCCCGACCATGACCGATGCCGAGTCCGGCCTGGGCACCGCGGAGTACCTCTCGCAGCGCCTCGCCGAGGTCTATGGCAGGGCGCGCCGGACGGGCATGCCGGTGACGACGTCGCACGCGCTCGTCATGGTCGACGTGTCGGTGTCGGACGACGACCCGTGGCAGCGCATCGCGCGCAACGCCGCGGTGGGCGAGGCGCTCACCTGCGCGTACGGCGAGGGCCACCCGATGGCCCGCCTGGGCGACGGCCTCTACGCCGTCCTCGTGGAGCGCGGCGCCGACCTGGGCCCCAACCTCGCCTCCCTGCGCGACCACATCGGCCGCAAGGCTCGCGCTCTGCGCGTGGCGACGCTCATGCGCCAGCCTCCGCGCGTGTGGATCGAGCCTCTTCCCGCGTCCCTGCGTTACGCGCACGAGCTGATCGCCTCGTTGCAGCGGCACTGACGGGGGCGCCTGCAGATGTGCGGCGCGTGGCGAGCTGAGGGCGCCACGCGCCGCAGCTCTTTTCGGGGTCGGAATGACGCGCCGTCGCGGGGGTCGCGTCAGGCGGCCTCCTGGGGCACGAGCGCCCACACGCCCAGCTCGTTTCCGCTGGGGTCGCGGAAGTGGAATCGCCTGCCGCCGGGGAGCTCGAAGATGTCGCGCGTGATCTCACCGCCCGCTGCGACGACCGCGTCCCGGCTCGCGTCCAGGTCGCGCGAGAACAGCACGACCGTCAGCCCGCCGCTGGCCACCGAGCCGACCAGGGAGATGCCTCCCGCCTCTCGACCGTCGGGCGTGATGATCCCCAGGTACCCGGGCCCGAACTGGGTGAAGCGCCACCCGAAGGCCGCGGAGTAGAAGGCCTCGGCGACGCTGAGGTCCAATGCGGGGATCTCGACGTAGTCGAAACCGTGATGCACATGCGTCGACAGGGGGTCGGCCATGGCAACACTGTCAGCCGTGAATGCGGGCGCGTCAAGCCCGAGTGGTGAACAGCACGCGACACACCTGGCACCCTGGTCACATGGCCCCTGACACCACCCGCATGCGCATCCGGGTGAAGCCCGGTTCGCGCAAGGGACCGCTCGTGGAAGAGGGGCCCGACGGCCTGCTGACCGTCTACGTCAAGGAGCGGGCGGTGGACGGAGCCGCCAACGACGGGGTGGTCGCGGCGCTCGCCGAGCACCTGGGCGTCAGGCGCGCCGACGTCCGCATCGTCACCGGGCACACGGCTCGGCTCAAGACGGTCGAGGTGACGCGCTAGCGGCCCTGGCCGCCGCGCCACAGCACGACGGCCCGGCCCTCGGTGCGGTCCACGCGGCGTCCGCGCTCGACGATGACGACGTCGCCCGTGGGCCCGGAGGTGAAGACGCGGGCGCCCACGTCCGCGCGAGGGCGCAGACGCTCCACCTCGCGGCGCAGGCGCTCCACCTCGCGGCTCAGGCGCAGGATGTGCGCGATGCCGGCGAGGTTGATGCCCTCGTCCTGGCTCAGGCGCTGGATCTCGCGCAGGGTCGCGATGTCGCGCAGGGAGTAGCGGCGGCCGCCTCCGGGACGGCGACGGGGCACCACGAGGCCCAGGCGGTCGTACTGCCGGAGCGTCTGGGCGTGCATGCCGGTGAGCTCCGCCGCCGCAGAGATGAGGAAGACGGGCTCGTCGACGTCCGGCTCGACCATGACTACGCCTCCGCGTCCTTGTACAGGCGAGCGCGCGGATCGTCCTTGGCGGTCTCGAGCGCGAAGACCTGCAGGGCCTCCTTGGCGGCCTTGCTCACATGATCGGGCACGGCGATGTCGATGCGCACCAGCAGGTCGCCCGTGCCCTCCTTCGTGGCGATGCCGCGGCCCTTGACGCGCAGCGTCGTGCCTCCCGAGGTGCCGGCGGGGACCTTGACCTTCACGCGGTCGCCGTCGAGCGTGGGCACGTCCACGGTCGCGCCGAAGACTGCCTCGTCGAAGCTGACGGGCACGGTGACGCGCAGGTTGCGGCCGTCCATGGTGAAGACCGGGTGCTTGGCGACGTGGACCGTGAGGATGAGGTCGCCGGGAGGGCCGCCGTTGGGGCTGGGACGGCCCTTGCCGCGCAGGCGGATGCGCTGGCCGTCCGTCACGCCCGCAGGCAGGCGGGCCTGGACCTTGCGCCCCTCGATCGTCATGGAGATGAGCGAGCCCTTGGCGGCGTCGCGGAAGGACACCTCCGTCGCCGCGATGAGGTCGGCGCCCTTCTGCGGGCCTCGCTGGAAGCCGCCGCCGAAGAGGCCGGACAGGATGTCCTCGAAGCCGGTGGCTCCGCCGCCGAACGCTCCGGAGAACACGTCCTCGAACGCGGTGTCGCCGCGTCCGCCGGCTTGGAAGCGCGCGCCGCCGCCCATGGCGCGGATCGCGTCATACTGGCGGCGCTGCTCGGGGTCGGACAGCACGGCGTACGCCTCGCCGACCTCCTTGAAGCGCTGCTCGGCCGCGGTGTCGCCCGGGTTGCGGTCGGGGTGGAGGTCCTTGGCGAGCTTGCGGTACGCCTTCTTGATCTCGGCCTCGGAGGCGTCCTTGGGCACGCCGAGGACCTTGTAGAAGTCCTTGCTGAACCAGTCCTGGCTCGTCATGACACCTCCTCTCCTCGTCGCGTAGCGGGTGACGGCCTACTCGGGCTGCGCGACCACGACGCGGGCGGGGCGCAGCACACGCTCGCCCACGCGGTGGCCCAGCTGCACCACGGTGGCGATCTGCGGCTCGGTGACGTCCGCGCTGGGCGTGGACGTGAGGGCGTCGTGCAGGGTGGGGTCGAACGCCTCGCCGACGGCGCCGAACGAGCTCCAGCCGAGCTTGGCCAGCGTCGCCTCGAGCTTCTCCGCGATCGATGCGAAGGGTCCCTCGGCGAGGTCGCCGTGCTCGCGCGCGGCGGCGATGTCGTCGAGCACCGGGATGAGCGCCTCGATGACGCGGGCCGTGGTGACCTCGGCCGCGAGCTCGCGGTCGCGGTCCACGCGCTTGCGGTAGTTCACGAACTCCGCCTGCAGCCGCTGCAGGTCGGCGAGGTGCTCCGCCGCCTTGGCCTGCGCCTCGCTCAGGAGGTCGGCGGCCTGCGCCTCGACGGACTCCGGCGTCTCGGCGGCGGCAGCGGCATCGGGCTGGGCGCCCTCTCCGTCCGGCGCGCCGCCGTCCTGGGCGCCGCCGTCCTGCTGCGCCTCCTCGGCGATCTCGGCCGCCGCCGCGTTGATGATGCCCTCGGCCTCGCCCAGGGCGCTCTCCGCGCCTGCGTCGTCAGGGCCGGTGAAGCCCTTCTGCTCGTCCATCACTCCTCCTGCACACTCGGGTCCGATGCCGCGGCTGTCACCCGGCCTGCTGTGGCATCGGCGGGGGGGGGCGCGCGC
>QGUM02000181.1:0-2171 GCA_003242455.2 Actinomycetes bacterium | reverse complement strand
GCCTTGCGGATCTCGTCGTCGACCACCAGGAGCTCGTGGATCGCGTGGCGGCCGTTGTAGCCGGAGCCCCCGCACTTCTCGCAGCCGACGCCGCGGTAGAGGACCTTGCCCTTGATCTCGTCGTCGCTCATGCCCAGGCGCCTCAGCACGTCGGGCTCCGGCGTCGAGGCGACCTTGCAGTGCTCGCAGACCTTGCGCACGAGGCGCTGGGCGAGCACGCCGAGCAGCGAGGCGGAGACGTTGAACGGCTCGATGCCCATCTCCGTCAGGCGCGTGACCGCGCCGGCGGCGTCGTTCGTGTGCAGCGTGGCGATCAGCAGGTGGCCGGTGAGCGCGGCCTCCATCGAGATCTTCGCGGTCTCGTGGTCGCGGATCTCACCGACCATGATGATGTCCGGGTCCTGGCGCAGGAACGCCCTCAGGGCGCGCGCGAAGTCGAGGCCCGCCTTGGCGTTCACCTGGGTCTGGTTGATGCCCGGGATCTCGTACTCGACCGGGTCCTCGATCGTCGTGACGTTCACGTCCGGCGTGGCGATGCGCTTGAGGATCGAGAACGTCGTGAACGACTTGCCCGAGCCGGTGGGGCCGGTGATGAGGAACATCCCGTACGGCTTCTTGATGAGGTCCTCGAACTTCTGGAAGTTGTAGTCGGCGAAGCCGAGGTCCTCGATCTCCGGGATGTCGGCGGCCTTCTTCAGGATGCGGAGCACCGCCTTCTCGCCGTACACGGTGGGCAGGGTCGAGAGGCGGAGGTCGACCTCGAGGTTCTTGTCCCTGAAGCGCACGCGGCCGTCCTGCGGCAGGCGGCGCTCGGCGATGTTGAGGCCGCCCATGATCTTGATGCGCGAGGCCAGCGCCGGCGCCGTGACCTTCGGCATCGTCATGTACTCGCGCAGCGACCCGTCCTTGCGCACGCGCACCACGACCCGCTCGGGCCGCGGCTCGATGTGGATGTCGGAGATGTCGTTGATGATCGCGTCGCGGATGATGTTGTTGACGACCCGCACGAGGGCGTTGTCGTCGATCGCCGAGCTGTCCTCCTCGGCCTCCTCGACGGCGCGTCCGCTCGCTACCTCCTCCACCACGGCCCGCGCCAGCTCGTCCATGTCGGCGCCGTCGCGGTAGTAGCGGTTGAGGAGCCGGGTCAGCGTCTCCTCGGTCGCGACCGCGGGCTGGATCTCGCGGCCGGTGATGAGCTGGATGTCGTCGAGCGCGAAGACGTGCCGCGGGTCCTTCATCGCCACGACGAGCGTGTTGCCCTCGAGGCGGATCGGCATCGCCGTGTAGCGGCGCGCCGTGGCCTCGGGCACCAGGCTGACCGCGTAGGGGTCGACCTGGACGCCCTCCTCGATGAAGGGGAAGCCGAGCTGCATCGCCAGGCTCCGCGCCAGCATGTCGGGGCTGATCTTCCCGGACTGGACGAGCGTGTCCTCGAGCCGACCGCCGCCGGCGCGCTGCTTGTTCAGCGCCTCGTCGACGTCGGCCTGCGTGACGTAGCCGAGGTCGACGAGGATCTCGCCCAGCGGCTTGACGCTGCCGAGCTTCGTCTGCTCCTCGAGCGCGCGCCTGAGCTGCTCGCGCTTCAGGCGACGGCTCTGCAGCAGCGTCTCGCCGAGGCGGCCCTTGTCGTTGGCGTAGAGCTTGTCGATGCGCTTCTGCACCGCCGTCTCCGGCGCCGCCACGAAGCGCACGGGCCGGTTGACGATCGCCTCGATGTCGGCCATGCGCCGCGGGTCGGCGATCGCGACGACGAGCGTGTCGCCTTCCAGCCTGTACGGCACGGCCGAGAACTGAACGGCGTCGAGCCTCAGCAGGTAGGTGCCGAGCTTGTCCGACACCGGCTCGTCGTCCAGGTCGGGCACGTACTCGATGCCCACCTGGTCTGCCAGGAGCTGGGCGAGCTGCTCCTCGTCGAGCGCGCCCTGCTGCACGAGGATGCGGCCTAGCAGGCCGCCGGTGCGCTGCTGCTCCGCGATCGCGGCCTCGAGCTGCTCCGGCGTGACGAGCCCACGCGACACCGCGAGGTTGCCGAGCCGCTGGCTGATGTCGACCTCGACGTCGACGGGCGGCTCCAGGCCCAGCTCGGGGTAGTAGGTCGCGAGCGCCCACATGATCTCCTTGTGGAGCGCCTGGTAGGGCTCGACGAGGCAGCCGGAGGCGTCCTCGACCTC
>QGUM02000074.1:0-9569 GCA_003242455.2 Actinomycetes bacterium | reverse complement strand
TGCGCCCGACGCACAAGGACCAGCCCTCACGGCCCCAGCCGCACCGAACGAGCCGGAGGACCACGCCTGATGACCGAGTCGATGCTGCTGGGCACCGACGCCCCGCTCAACACCGTCTTCGACGCAGCGCTCGTCGACCTCGACGGCGTCGCGTACCGCGGCCCGCACGCCATCCCCACGGCCCCGCCCGCCCTCGAGGCGGCCCGTGAGGCCGGCATGCGCATCGTCTTCGTGACCAACAACGCCAGCCGCGAGCCGGGCGAGGTCGCCGCCCACCTCACCGAGCTCGGCATCCCCGCCGCCGAGCACGAGGTGCTCACCGCCGCCCAAGCCGTCGCCCGCCTCGCTCGTGAGCAGCTTCCGCCCGACGCGCGCATCCTCGTCGTGGGAGGCAAGGGCCTGCGCACCGCGATCGACGCCGCCGGCTTCACGCGCGTCGAGTCCGCGGCCGACGCGCCCGACGCGGTGGTCCAGGGCTTCGCTCCGGAGGTCTCGTGGCGCGAGCTCGCCGAGGCCGCCTACGCGATCCAGGCAGGCGCGCGTCACTTCGCCTCCAACCTCGACCTCACCCTGCCGAACGAGCGGGGCATCGCCCCCGGCAACGGCTCCCTCGTCGGCGCCGTGGTCAACGCGACCGGCATCGTCCCCGTCGCCGCGGGCAAGCCTGAGCCCGCCATGTTCCACCAGGCGGCCGCGAACATCGGCGCCGAGCGCCCGCTCGCCATCGGCGACCGCCTCGACACGGACCTCAAGGGCGCCCGCGCCGCCGGTGTGCCCGGACTGCTCGTGCTCACCGGCGTCTCCAGCGCCGAGGACGCCATCCGTGCCGTGCCCGAGGAGCGTCCCAGCTTCATCGGCGCCGACCTGACGTGCCTCGAGGAGCCTCACCCGGCTCCCGTGCGCGAGGGCGACGCCTGGCGCGTGAGGGAGAACGTCGCGCGCGTCGTCGACGGCAGGCTCGAGGTGCGCGGCCCGGCGGGGACGGACCTGCTCCGCGCCGCGTGCGCCGCAGCCTGGGACGCGGTCGACCGAGGGGAGACTTTGAGCACTTTTTCCGTTCCTGAGTTGGCGGTATGGTCATCGCATGAGTGAGTTCGAGGAGTGGCGCGAGCCCTTGGGCGAGGTGAAGTTCCCGCCGGAGGTCGAGAAGGCGCTTGCTGCGGTCACGGAGGTTCCCTCGGACCTGGAGAAGCAGGCTGAGTTCTTCGACAAGATCCAGGACTCTCTCGCTTCGCGGCTGCGCGACGAGAGCTGAGCCCGTGCGGCTCGACCGTGCCGTTGCGGCGCGGGGCCTGGCGCGTTCGCGCACGCACGCACATGAGCTGATCACCGCCGGTCTCGTCCTCGTGTCGGGAGAGCCGGTCACCAAGCCGTCCGCCGACGTCGCGGACGATGCCGACATCTCACTCGCCGACGGCGCCGCCGCCCATTACGTCTCGCGGGCGGCGCTGAAGCTCGTCGGCGCGCTCGACGCATGCGAGCCGCTGGGCCTCGTCGTCTCCGGACGCGACTGCCTCGACGCCGGAGCCTCGACCGGCGGCTTCACCCAGGTGCTCCTGGAGCGCGGCGCCCGCCACGTCCTCGCCGTCGACGTCGGCCATGACCAGCTCGCCCCCGTCGTCGTCGCAGACCCTCGCGTGACCTCGCGAGAGGGAGTCAACGTCAAGGACCTCACGACGTCGAGCGAGGGCGCCGGCGTGTCGCTCGTGGTGGCGGACCTGTCCTTCATCTCGCTCACGCATGTGATCGATCCCCTCGTCGCCTTCGCGGCGGACGACGCCGACCTGCTCCTCATGGTCAAGCCGCAGTTCGAGGTGGGCAGGGCCCGGCTCGGCTCGGGCGGGGTGGTCAGGGACGCTCGCGATCGGGCCGATGCCGTCGCCCGCGTCGTCGCCCACATGCGCGCTGCGGGCCTGGGCATCCACAGCATCGAGCGGAGCACGGTGCCGGGCCCGGCGGGCAACGTGGAATTCTTCGTGTGGGGGTCGGGGTCATGGCAGGCTAGGGGAGCGGGCGCGCCGCCCGTGCTCGACGACGACCAGATCGCCCACCGCATCGACGTGGCCGTAGGAGGTGCCAGATGACGCGCCGCATCCTCATGGTGCCCAACCCGCGCCGCGCCGATGCCCTGGCCGCCGCGGAGGTGGCTCGGGAGGCCCTTGCGCGCAATGGCGTCGAGGCGACCCTGGAGGTGGGGGACGAGGGAGTCGAGGCCGCGATCGTCTTCGGCGGCGACGGCACGATGCTCCACGCGGCGGAGATGGTGCGCGGCACCGACGCTCCGCTGCTGGGCGTGAACCTGGGCCATGTGGGCTTCCTCGCCGAGCTCGAGCGCGAGGACATCGCCCACGCCGTCGACCGCCTCGTCTCCGGCGACTACGAGGTCGACGAGCGCGGCACGGTGGACGTGACAGTCCACCACCCCGGCGGCGGCGTGAGCACCGGCTGGGCCCTCAACGAGGCGACGGTCGAGCGCTCCGACCTGCGCCGCACCATCGAGCTCTCCATCGCCGTGGACGGGCACCCGCTGTCGAGCTTCGGCTGCGACGGCGTCATCATCGCCACCGCGACGGGCTCCACCGCGCACGCGTTCAGCGCCGGCGGCCCGGTCATGTGGCCCGACGTCGACGCGCTCCTCATGGTGCCGCTCGCCGCTCACGCGCTCTTCGCCAGGCCGCTCGTCGTCGGTCCGCGCTCCGTCTTCGGCATCGAGGTGCTCGAGCGCTCCGATGCCGACTGCCTGGTCGTCCTCGACGGCGCCCGCAGCATCGAGGTCGCGCGCGGCGGCCGCATCGAGGTGCGCACCGGCGAGCACAAGGTCCGCCTGGCGCGGACCTCAGACGGACCCTTCACCGAGAGGCTCGTGCGCAAGTTCGCCCTGCCTACGGCGGGCTGGCGTGGCGCGCGGGCCGCGGACTCCTCCTCGGAGACCTGAAACCCATGCTCCACGAACTGTCCATCACCTCGTTGGGCGTCATCGACAGCGCCCGCCTGCAGCTGCGACCCGGCCTGACCGTCCTCACGGGCGAGACGGGCGCGGGAAAGACCATGGTGCTCACCGGCCTGGGTCTCATCCTGGGCGGCAAGGCGGAGCCCGATGCCGTGCGCACCGGCGCCGCGGAGGCCGTCGCCGAGGCGGTGCTCGACGTCCCGGCCGGCAGCGAGGCCGCCGCGCTTGCGGCCGATGCTGGGGTGCGCATCGACGACGACGGCACCGTGACCGTGACGCGCATCGTGGGCGCGGCGTCGAGGTCGCGATCGATCATGGGCGGACGCACCGTGCCGCAGTCGCTCCTCGCAGAGATCGGCGGCGAGACGGTCACGGTCCACGGACAGTCCGACCAGGTGCGCCTGCGCACGCCCGCCAAGCAGCGCGAGACGCTCGACGCGTACGCGGGACCCGAGCATCGGGCGCTCCTCGCGCAGTACCGCTCGGCGTGGCAGGCGTGGACCACCGCGCGCGACGAGGTGGAGCGGCTGCGTGCCGGAGCCGGCGCGAGCCAGGCGGAGATCGCGCGCCTGCGCGAGGACCTCGAGGAGATCGAGAAGGTCGACCCTCAGCCCGGGGAGGACGAGCAGCTCGCCGCCGAGGCGGAGAGCCTCGAGAACGCGGAGTCGGTGCGCGCGGGGCTCGCCGGCGCCCATGACGCCCTCGCGGGCGAGCAGGAGCTGACCGCGCTCGTCGCCATCGAGGCTGCGCGTCGCGCCCTCGCGGACGCGGCGCGCCACGACGCGCGCCTGGCCGAGATCGAGGAGCGCCTGGCCGAGCTGTCCTACGGCGCAGCGGACATCGCGACCGAGCTGGCGCGCAGGCTCGACGAGCTCGATGCCGACCCGCTGCGTCTCGACGCGATCCACGCTCGTCGTGCGGCCATCGCCGCCCTGGCGCGCCGCCTGGGCCTCACGCCGGAACAGATCCCGGCCTACGCGGAGGATGCGGCGCGGCGCGTGGCGGAGGACGACGACTGGGACCGCATCCTCGCCGAGCGCGAGGAGCAGGCGCGCGCGGCGCGCGAGCGGCTCGAGGGCCTCGCCGCCCGTGTCACCGCATCGCGCACGCAGGCGGGCGAGCGCCTCGCCCAGTCCGTGCGCGACGAGCTCGCGACGCTCGCGATGCCCGATGCCGACTTCCGCGTGGAGGTCACGCCGGGGGAGCCGGGCCCTCACGGCGCCGACACCGTGACGATGCTCCTCGCGGCGCACCCCGGTGCGCGCCCGCGCCCTGTCGCGGAGGCCGCCTCGGGAGGTGAGCTCTCGCGCATCATGCTCGCGATCGAGGTCTCGCTCGCGGCTGCAGAGGGCGGTGCGGGCGGCTCGCTCGCGGCTGCAGAGGGCGGTGCGGGCGGCTCGCTCGCTGCCGGAGAGGGCGGTGCGGGCGCGAACGGAGCAGGCGACGGCATCGTCCGCACCTTCGTCTTCGACGAGGTCGACGCAGGCGTGGGCGGCAAGGCCGCGCTCGCGGTGGGCGCCCGCCTGGCCCGGCTCGCTCGCACGCACCAGGTGCTCGTCGTGACGCACCTGGCGCAGGTCGCGGCCTACGCCGACCACCACATCGTGGTCACCAAGACCACCGACGGCGCCGTCACGGTGTCGCAGGTGGCGGAGGTGACCGGCGAGGACCGTGTCACCGAGATCGCCCGCCTGCTGTCCGGCCAGGAGGACTCCGACACCGCACGCGCCCACGCGCTTGAGCTCCTCGAGGCGTCTTCCGTGGCACCATGACGGCATGAGCCGTCGCGATGGGGTGCCGAGCGCTCGCGAAGGAGTGGTCATCGGCCCCATCCGCATCGATGCCTCGGTGCGTGCCCTCGCGCGTCGCGTGCAGCCCGGTGACGTGGCCGTGATCGACGTGCTCGACCTGGACCGGGCCTCCGCCGAGGCCCTCGCCGCCGCGCGTCCCGCGGCAGTCCTCAACGTCCAGCAGTCGATCTCGGGCCGCTATCCGGCAGGCGGGGCGTCGGTCCTCGTCGATGCCGGGATCCCGCTCGTCGACCGCGTCGACGCCGCCATCCTCACCCAGCGCGACGGCCTCGTCGCGGTGATCGACTTCCTCGCGCTCGCGGCGGCCGACGCAGCGTCGGGCGGGGAGGCCGGCGCGCCCGGCACCCAGGAGTCCGAGGCGCCAGCCGCTGCGCCGGGCAAGGGCTCCCGGAAGCGCAAGGGACTTGCCTCGCCCGGCGACGCCGACGCGAGCCGTGCGCCCGACGGCCCGGCCGACATCGACGCGCCTGGCGACGCCGCATGGGACGACGCGCCCGACCCCGGCTCCGGCCTCTGGCGAGCGCGCATCGAGATCGGCGGCCTCGAGCTGAGGGGATGTGTCATGGACGCCCACGCGATCGAGGCCGCGATGCAGGAGGCGCGTTCCGGCATGTCCACGCAGCTCGCGGTGTTCACGGCGAACGCGATGGACGTCGTGGAGCGCGCAGGCGCGGCCCTGCTGGAGGGCGAAGGGCTGCCCGAGCCGGGCGTCGAGCTGCGCGGCCGCCACGTCGTCGTGGTCGCCCCCGGCTTCGGCGCCGCGAAGGCCCTGCGCTCCATCCGTCCCTATCTGCGCGACCACAGGCCCGTCGTCATCGCGGTGGGCGAGGCGGCCGAGACCGCACGCAAGGCGGGCTGCCAGCCCCACGTCGTCATCGGCTCCACGGAGGGCCTGAGCGAGCCCACCGTCGCGAAGGCCCGCCATGTCATCTCCCATGGCGGCTCCGCCGGCGCCGCCGATCCGAACGAGGCCCGCATGGGCGCACTGCGCCGCAGCCACGCCACGTCCGACCTCGCGATCGCGAGCGAGGACCTCGCGCTGCTGGTCGCGGCGAAGGGAGGGGCCGAGGCGATCGTCACGGTGGGCGTCGACGCGACGTTCCTGGACCTGCTCGACAGCGGCAGGCCCGATGCGGCCGGCACCTTCCTCGCCCGCCTCAGCGTGGGCGCGCGCCTCATCGATGCCCGTGCGCTCGCCGCCGTGTACCGGCCGCGCTGGTTCGGAGGCGCCGTGGTCGCGTCGCTGTTCCTCGCCGTCGCCGCCCTGGGCGCCGCGCTGTGGGTCAATGAGGATGCGCGCGCGTGGATCTCGTCGCTGCTGGGGGTCGGCTCGTGAGGCGGCAGGCGTGCGATCGACCCTCGCGCGTGACGGGGGCGCTCTCATGAGGTCGTGGCGCGCGGGCCTGGTCGCCGCGGCGGCGATGGTCTTCACCCTGGCGCTGGGCGTCATCCTCGGCTCCGGTCCGCTGCGCACGGCCCTCACCGGCCAGAGCGCCGCACAGGCCGACGCCCTGCGCACCCAGATCGCGGAGCGCGACGCCCAGCTCACTGCCAAGGACGAGGAGATCGCGCGCGGCGCTCAGGTCCTCGAGCAGCTCGTGCCGGTCGCCGTGCAGGGCCGCCTCCTGGGCCAAGGCGTCGTCATCGTCGTCGGTCCGGGCATGGACGAGGACGCCGTCGCCGCGACGGCCGACGCCCTCCGCGCCGCAGGCGCGACCGTCACCGCCACCGCGCGGCTGAGCGACACGTGGCTCGCCGCCGAGCAGGGTGCGTTCCGGCGCGCCCTCGCCGAGCAGATCGTCACGGACGTCGGAGTGCCCGACGCCGGGGCGTCGGCGGAGCAGATCCTCGCGGGTGCTCTCGTCCAGGCGCTCGTGCCCTCCGCGGCGCTCGCCGACGCTCCCGCCCCGGACCCCGCGGACGCCCCGCTCGACGCCGCGATCGCCGCCCAGCGCTCTGCGGTGCTCGCGGAGGTGCTCACGCGCGCCGACCTCGTCGTCATCGAGGACTCGGCGGACGGGCCCGCCGCGGGCGACGGACAGCTGCACGGGCCGAGCGCGAGTCTCGCCGTGATCCTCGTCGCCGACGAGGCCGACGCCGTCGCTCGCGCCGCCGGCGCCGATCGCTTCGCCCGGCTGGGGGCGGCCTTCGCATCGGCGCGCGTGGGCACCGTGCTCGTCACCGGCGCGCCGCAGCCCGACGACGTGGGCGCCGTGGTGGCCGAGAGCCCGGCCGTCGCCTCGGGCGCGAGCGTGGTCGCGAACGGCTGGGACGCGCTGGGCCCGCTCGTGGTGGTGCTCGCCGCGCAGGAGCAGCTGTGGGGAGGCTCGGGCGTCTATGGCGCAGTCGACCGCGGACCGCTCCTGCCCACGCCCTGAGCACGGGACGAGGCCGCCATCGGCGTGTCGCGTCGGATCGCTCGGCGCGCCTCCCCCGGGGAGCGAACCGCGTGTTAGTCTCGAAGTCCGTGGAGCGATCTCGTTTTGAGTCCCGTGCGGACCATGTCACCCGGCACATCTTCGTCACCGGAGGCGTGGTCTCCTCCCTCGGGAAAGGCCTGACGGCTTCCAGCCTCGGCCGGCTCCTCCGCTCCAGGGGTCTCCGGGTCACGATGCAGAAGCTCGACCCGTACCTCAACGTGGACCCCGGCACCATGAACCCGTTCCAGCACGGCGAGGTCTTCGTGACCGACGACGGCGCCGAGACGGACCTCGACATCGGCCACTATGAGCGCTTCCTCGACGTGAAGCTCTCCGCGACGTCGAACGTCACGACCGGCCAGGTGTACTCGCAGGTCATCGCCAAGGAGCGCCGCGGCGAGTACCTGGGCGACACCGTCCAGGTCATCCCGCACATCACCGACGAGATCAAGCGCCGCATGCGCGCCCAGGCCGGCCCCGACACCGACGTCATCATCACGGAGATCGGCGGCACCGTCGGCGACATCGAGAGCCAGCCGTTCCTCGAGGCGGCGCGCCAGGTGCGCCACGACGTGGGCCGCGACAACGTCTTCTTCCTGCACGTGAGCCTCGTCCCGTTCATCGGCCCGTCCGGCGAGCTCAAGACCAAGCCCACCCAGCACTCCGTCGCCGCGCTGCGCAGCATCGGCATCCAGCCCGATGCGATCGTGTGCCGCGCGGACCGCGAGATCCCCGCGAGCGTGAAGAACAAGATCGCGCTCATGTGCGACGTCGAGCCGCAGGCGGTCGTCACCGCCAAGGACGCGCCGAGCATCTACGACATCCCCAAGGTGCTCCACGCCGAGGGCCTCGATGCGTACGTGGTGCGCCGCCTTGACCTGCCGTTCCACGACGTGGAGTGGGGCGCGTGGGAGGAGCTGCTGCGTCGCGTCCACGAGCCGCAGCACGCCGTCGAGGTCGCGCTCGTGGGCAAGTACATCGACCTGCCCGACGCCTACCTGTCCGTGAGCGAGGCGCTGCGCGCCGGAGGCTTCCACCACAACGCCCGCGTGAACATCCGCTGGGTCGCCTCCGATCGCTGCCAGACCCCCGAGGGCGCCCAGGAGGCGCTCGCGGGCGTGGACGCTGTCCTCATCCCGGGCGGCTTCGGCGTGCGCGGCGTGGACGGCAAGATCGGCGCGGCCCGCTGGGCGCGGGAGAACCGCATCCCCACGCTCGGCATCTGCCTGGGCCTGCAGGTCATGGTCATGGAGTACGCGCGCACCGTGCTGGGCCTCGAGGGCGCCTCGAGCTCGGAGTTCGATCCCGACACCGAGCACCCGGTGATCGCCACGATGGAGGAGCAGCTCGCGATCGTCGACGGCAAGGGAGACCTGGGCGGCACGATGCGGCTGGGCGAGTACAAGGCCGTCCTCACGCCGGGCTCCGTGGTCGCCGAGACCTACGGCGCCACGACGGTGGGCGAGCGTCACCGCCACCGGTACGAGGTGAACAACCAGTACCGTCCGCAGCTCGAGGCCGCCGGCCTGGTCGTCTCGGGAGAGTCTCCCGACCGTCAGCTCGTCGAGTTCATCGAGCTGCCGCGCGACACGCACCCGTACTACGTCGCCACGCAGGCTCACCCCGAGTTCCTGTCGCGCCCCACCAAGGCGCACCCGCTGTTCGCAGGGCTCATCGGCGCCGCACTCGAGCTGCAGGCCGCCCGCAAGGCGCAGGCCGCCGACACGGCATCGGGCGCAGCCCTGGGCGCGGCCCCCGTCGGGCTCTGACGCCGTGCCGCTCGCGGACGTCCCGGCGCCGCGGCCGGTGAAGGACAGCCGCACGGTCTTCGAGGGACGCGTGTGGTCGGTCGTCTCCGACGTCGTGGAGTACGCCGACGGCCCCGCCGTGCGGGAGATCCTCCAGCACCCCGGCGCTGTCGCGGTCATGGCCGAGGACGAGCGCGGGCGCGTCTTCCTGGTCCGTCAGTACCGGCATGCCGTCCGCCGCGAGCTGTGGGAGCCGCCTGCGGGCCTGCTCGACGTAGCGGGGGAGGACCCGTTGCTGGCCGCCAAGCGCGAGCTCGCCGAGGAGGCGGACCTGGTCGCCTCCACCTGGCACGTCCTCGCCGACCTGTACACGTCCCCGGGCGGCAGCTCGGAGGCGATCCGCATCTACCTCGCCCGCGACGTCTCGCCCGTTCCTGAGGAGGAGCGCTTCCAGCGCGAGGCCGAGGAGGCGGAGATGGACGGCGAGTGGGTCGCGCTCGAGGACGTCCTCGACGCCCTCGCCGCAGGTCGAGTGTGCGGCCCGACGCTCACCGTGGGCGCCTACGCGCTCGATGCCGCCCGCCGCCCGGGGGGAGCGACTTTGCGCCCCGCCGATGCGCCCTGGGGGGCGCGGACCCCC
>QGUM02000073.1:0-9607 GCA_003242455.2 Actinomycetes bacterium | reverse complement strand
AGGACATGCGCCCGCGCGCCATGACGCGCGACATCGACTGGGGCATCCCCGTGCCGCTCGAGGGGTGGGAGGACAACCCCAACAAGCGCCTCTACGTGTGGTTCGACGCCGTCATCGGCTACCTCTCGGCGTCCATCGAGTGGGCACGCCGCTCCGGCGACCCGGAAGCCTGGCGCCAGTGGTGGAACAACCCTGAGGCCCTGTCCTACTACTTCATGGGCAAGGACAACATCACGTTCCACTCGCAGATCTGGCCCGCGGAGCTGCTCGGCGCTAACGGGCGCGGCAGCCGCGGCGGGACGCAGAGCGCGTTCGGCGACCTGCAGCTGCCCACCGAGGTGGTCTCGAGCGAGTACCTCACGATGGAGTCCAGCAAGTTCTCCTCCTCGCGCGGACACGTCATCTACGTGCGCGACATGCTCTCGCGCTACCAGCCCGACGCCCTGCGCTACTACATCGCGGTCGCGGGCCCGGAGACCTCCGACGCCGACTTCACGTGGGCGGAGTTCAAGCGCCGCACGAACGAGGAGCTCGTCGCCGGCTGGGGCAACCTGGTCAACCGCACGGCGACCCTGCTGCACAAGAACGTCGGCGCGATCCCCGAGCTCACCGACCTCACGGACGTGGACCGCGCGGCGCTCGACGCCTCGGCCGCGGGCTTCGACACGGTCGGCCAGCTCATCGGCGCCCAGCGCCAGCGCCAGGCGATCGCGGAGGCGATGCGCATCGTCGGCGACGCGAACAAGTACCTCGCCGACACCGCGCCGTGGAAGCTCAAGAACGAGGACCCGGAGCGCATGAAGACCGTGCTCGGCGTGGCCGCGCAGCTCGTGCGCGACGCCAACACCATGCTCGCGCCGTTCCTGCCCCACAGCGCCCAGCTCGTCCACGAGGCCCTGGGCGGGACCGGCACCTTCGCGCCGATGCCGGTCATCAGCGAGGTCGACGACCTCGACCTCGAGGGGCGCCGGTACCCCATCATCGAAGGCGACTACTCGGCCCAGCACGGCACGTGGCGCCGCCACGACGTCGTGCCCGGCACGCCCATCCCCGCCCCGAGCCCCATCTTCACCAAGCTCGACGACTCGATCGTGGAGGCCGAGCTCGAGCGCATGCGCGGCGAGGACTAGGCATGGGGGACGCCCTGTCATGGCGGTGACGCGCGGCGACTGGGCCCCGGCTCCTGAGCCGCTGCCCGCGCCCGTGGTCGACAACCACTGTCACCTCGACTTCGAGTTCGAGGGCGCGTCCGAGCGCTCCGTCGAGGATCGCCTCGCCGCCGCGGCGGCGGCAGGCGTGGACCGCGTGGTGCAGATCGGCTGCGATCCTGCCTCCGCGCGCTGGACAGCCGACGCCGTCACCCGTTTCCCGCAGATGCTCGGCGGCGTCGCGCTCCATCCCAACGACGCGGCGCGGCTCGCGGCCGCAGGCCAGTACGACGAGGCCTTCGCCGAGATCGCCCGGCTGGCGCGCGGCGAGCGCATCCGCGTGGTGGGGGAGACGGGGCTCGACTTCTTCCGCACTGGCCCGGAGGGACGCGATGCGCAGATCCGGGCCTTCCGCGACCACATCGCGCTCGCCAAGGAGCTGGGCCTCGCCCTCCAGATCCACGACCGCGACGCCCACGAGGCCGTGCTCGAGGTCCTCGACCGCGACGGCGCCCCTGAGCGCACGGTCTTCCACTGCTTCTCCGGCGATGCCGACTTCGCGCGCGCCTGCCTCGAGCGCGGCGCGTACCTGAGCTTCGCGGGGACCGTGACCTTCTCGAACGCGGCGGCGCTGAGGGAGGCCGCCGCGATCACGCCGATCGAGCGCATCCTGCTGGAGACCGACGCCCCCTTCCTCGCCCCCCACCCGCATCGGGGAGCGGCGAACGCCCCGGAGCAGGTGGCGCTCACGGCGAGGGTCGTGGCAACATGCCTGGACGCATCGCTGGATGCCCTGTGCGAGGCCGTCTCGCGCACCAGCGAGGAGCTCTACGGGCCGTGGTGATGGCACGATTCGCGCGCACCATACGTTGCCACCGTTGAGTTTGCACGCCGACGTGCCGATGTGAGACAAAGAAACAGGCACGCTGACGCCTGCCTGCGAAAGGACTGGATGAGCTACCGCATCTTGCCGCCTGAGCCCGGAGGCCGTCGTGACCGACGCCTCCGCGCGGACGCGCGCACCCGCGCGATGCGTCAGGTGGCGGTGTCGGTGGCCCTCGTGAGCCTCGCGGCCGGCACGTTCGCGTCCGAGCAGGCGGAGAGCCTGCTGCGCTCCGCTGAGGCGGCCGAGGCCCTTCCCGCGCACATCGCGCCGGTCGAGGCGGCCGACCCCGTGGTGGAGGTCGTGGTGGAGAGCGCGGAGCAGGAGATCCCCTACAGCTCCGTCGAGACGATCGACCCTGGCGCCCGCAACGGCTCCACCCGCGTGGTCCAGTCCGGCGTCCCCGGCGTCGAGCTCGTCAACTACACGGTGACGATCGTCAACGGCGTCGAGGTGGAGCGCCAGCCCGGCGTCTCCGTCATCCTCCAGGCTCCCCAGGACGAGATCATCGCCGTGGGCTCGCTGGTCATCCCCGAGACGACGCCGGCGGAGCAGGGCTCCAACCGCGAGCTCGGCCAGCGCCTTGCGAGCGAGCTGTACGGCTGGAGCGGCGACGAGTGGCTGTGCCTGGACAACCTGTGGTCGCGCGAGTCCGGCTGGCGTCACACCGCGCACAACCGCTCCACCGGCGCCTATGGCATCCCGCAGGCGCTTCCCGGCGACAAGATGGCCGCGTTCGGCGCCGACTGGGCCACCAACCCCGACCCGCAGATCCGCTGGGGCCTGGCGTACATCGCCGGCCGCTACGGCACCCCGTGCGGCGCGTGGTCTCACTTCACGGCGAAGCGCTGGTACTGAGGTGGCGCGCCTCCTGGGGCCCACGGACATCCGCAACCTCGCCGCGAGCCTGGGCGCGATGCCGACCAAGAAGTGGGGACAGAACTTCGTCGTCGACGCGGGCACCGTTCGTCGCATCGCCCGGGCATCGGGCGTGGGACCGGGCGACCAGGTGCTGGAGATCGGGCCGGGACTGGGCTCGCTGACGCTCGCCCTGCTTGAGACCGGCGCCGACGTGACGGCGATCGAGATCGACCCGCGCCTGGCAGCCGCCCTCCCTCGGACGATCGCCGAGCGCGCGCCGGAGGACGCCGAGCGCCTCACCGTCATCCCCGCCGACGCGCTCACCGTCCGCGAGCTCGCCGCGCCGCCGCAGGCGGTGGTGGCCAACCTGCCCTACAACGTGGGCGTGCCGATCCTGCTGCACCTGCTCGCGACCTTCCCGAGCATCGCGCGCGCCCTCGTCATGGTGCAGGCCGAGGTGGCCGACCGCCTGTGCGCGGCGCCCGGCTCCCGCACCTACGGCGTGCCGTCGGCCAAGTGCGCGTGGTACGGCTCTGCGCGCCGCGCCGGGGACATCGGGCGGGCGGCGTTCTGGCCCGTGCCGCGCGTCGACAGCGCGCTCGTGCTGCTCGAACGCGGCGACCCGCCGCGCACCACCGCCACCCGCGACCAGGTCTTCGCCGTCGTCGACGCGGCCTTCGCCCAGCGCCGCAAGGCCTTGCGCGGGGCGCTCGCGGACGTGGCGGGATCGCCTGCCGCCGCCGAGGAGGCGCTGCGCGCCGCAGGCGTCGACCCGCTCACCAGGGGAGAGCAGCTGGGCATCGCCGACTTCGCGCGCATCGCGGAGGCCATCGTCGCCCAGGGCGCCGCATCCCTCCCGCAGCGCCGGGGCGCGTGACACGATAGGCCCATGAGCGGGCGGGCGGTTCGGGTGCGTGCACCCGGCAAGGTCAATCTGCAGCTCGCCGTGGGGCCGGTGGGCCAGGACGGATTCCACCCGCTCGCGACCGTCTTCCAGGCCGTCGACCTCTACGAGACCGTCACCGCCGTCGTGCGCGACGACGACCAGATCACCCTCGCCGTCGACGCCATCCCCGCCCTCGCAGGCAGCCTCGACGGCGTCCCGCTCGACCAGTCCAACCTCGCATGGCAGGCCGCCCTCGCCGTGCGCGGCCGCTTCGGGGTGGACGCGGGCGTCGACCTGCACATCCTCAAGGGCGTCCCGGTCGCGGGCGGCATGGCGGGGGGCAGCGCCGATGCGGCCGCCGCCGTGGTCGCGTGCACGGAGGCGTGGGAGGTGGGTGCCAGCCGCGCCGACCTGCACGAGCTGTGCTCGATGCTCGGCTCCGACGTGCCGTTCTCGCTGCACGGCCACACGGCCGTGGGCATGGGCAGGGGAGACCAGCTGTCGCCCGCGATGACGCGCGGCGAGTACCACTGGGTCTTCGCGGTCCGCCACGGCGGGCTGTCCACCCCCGCGGTCTTCCGGGAGTTCGACCGCCTGACTCAGGCGAGCGCCGTCCCGCAACGGCCGGAGATCGACCCCGACGTCATGCGCGCGCTGTCGCTCGGAGACCCTGCGCTCCTGGGCCGCGCGATGTCCAACGACCTGCAGCGAGCGGCGCTGTCGCTCGAGCCCTCGCTCGAGCGCACGCTCGACGCAATGCGCGAGGCCGATGCGCTGGGCGCCATCGTCTCCGGCTCCGGCCCCACCGTGGCGGGCCTGGCGCGCTCGCGGCAGCATGCGCTCGCGATCGCCGCCCATGTCCAGGCGGTCAAGGCCGCTGACGCGACCTTCTGCGCCACCGGCCCCGCGCCGGGCGCCGTCATCCTCGAGGACGGCTGAGCGGCGCCTGCCTCGCGGAGCGCGTCGTGAGCGCTGCCGGGCGCGCGTCGTCAGCTCGGCGCCGGGCCCTCAGCGCTGCTGAGCGCGCAGGGCGTCGCGGATCTCGGTGAGCAGCTCGATCTCCGTGGGCCCGGCAGGAGTCTCCTCCTCCTTGCGCTTGCGGCGCTCGGCCAGCTTGTTCATCGGCATGACGATCACGAAGTACACCGCCAGGGCGATGGTGAGGAACGAGAAGACGGCCTGCAGGATCAGGCCCAGCTGGAACTCCCCTCGGCCGATGGTGAAGTTGCCGATGCCCGTCAGGTCCGGCTCGCCGAAGATGGCGCCGATGAGCGGGCTGATGAAGCCCGCGACGATCGCGTCGACCACCGCCGTGAACGCGAGGCCCATGACGATGCCGATCGCCATCTCGATCGCATTGCCGCGAGCGATGAAGTCCTTGAAACCCTGGATCATGCTGTGCCTCCCGGTGTGCCTGGGGCGCGACGGTGCGCCTTGCGCCACGATAAGGCTGTCGGGCGCTGGCGGCTCGTCGAACGAGCGAGCCCGCTAGCCCTCGTCGGTGAGCATGGGCCTGCGCTCGAGCGAGGACAGGCCGTTCCACGCGAGGTTGACCAGGTGTGCGGCCACGATGTGCTTCTCCGGCTGCTGGTCCTCCGCCCAGTGCTGGCCGGTGAGCGCGACCATGCCCACGAGCATCTGCGAGTAGATGGGCGCGGCGGACGCGTCGAGGCCGCGGCGGCTGAACTGCTGCGCGATGAGCCCCTCCACCTGCGTGGCGACGTCGCCGATGAGCGAGTAGAAAGTGCCCGTGGCCTGGGCGACGGGGGAGTCGCGCACGAGGATGCGGAAGCCGTCCGGCGAGTTCTCGATGTAGCTCAGGAGCGCGAGAGCGGCGCGCTCGACGATGCGCTTGGGGTGGCCGCGCGAGCTGATCGCGGTGCTCAACGCGGTCAGGAGCGTCTGCACCTCACGGTCGACGATGACGGCGTACAGGCCCTCCTTGCCGCCGAAGTGCTCGTACACGACGGGCTTGGAGACATCGGCGCGGGCCGCGATCTCCTCGACCGAGGTGCCCTCGAAGCCCTTCTCGGCGAACAGCGCACGACCGACCTGGACCAGCTGCTCACGCCGCTGGTGAGCGGTCATGCGCGGTCGGGGGCTGCGCTTGGGATCCTCGGTCACAGACATAGTCTGCCCGCCCGCCTGGCAGAATGAGGCCGCTGGAGCAGGCGCTCCCGTGATCCGCTCTGGTGTAACGGCAGCACGCAGGCCTTTGGAGCCTCGCAGTCTAGGTTCGAATCCTAGGGGCGGAACAGCGCCGCCGAGCCTCGGTAGACTTTCCTCGCGGGCGGGCCGTGTCCGCCGGACCGAAGGGATGCAGGTGAGCCAGAGCGCATCGGTCGCCGTCATGATCCTCGCTGCTGGCGAAGGAACGCGCATGCGTTCGGCCACACCCAAGGTGATGCACCGCATCGGCGGGCGGTCGCTCCTCCACCATGCGATCCACGCCGCGCGCGGCGTCGGGCCCAGCCGCATGGTCGTCGTGGTCCGCCACGAGCGTGATCGCGTCGCGGCCCACGTCCAGGAGTTCGCGCCCGAGGCGCTCATCGCCGACCAGGACGAGATCCCCGGCACCGGCCGCGCCGTGTGGTGCGGCCTGGGCGTCCTCGACGCCACGGCCATGGCCGCGGCCGTGGCACGCGGCGAGGTCGAGCGCGGCCAGGCCTCCCAGGCGGCCCTCGACGGCATCGTCCTCGTCACCTCCGGCGACGTCCCGCTCGTGACGGCCGACCTGCTGCGCTCGCTCGTCGACGCCCACCGCGCAGAGGGCAACGCCGTGACCCTCGTCTCCGCGGTGCGCTCCGATCCCGCCGGGTACGGCCGCATCGTGCGCGACGCGTCCGGCGCCGTCGCCGCGATCGTCGAGCACAAGGACGCCACACCGGAGCAGCTCGCCATCCAGGAGGTCAACGCCGGCCTGTACGCCTTCGACGCCGCGACGCTGCGCGAGGCGCTCCAGAGCCTCAGCGCGGAGAACGCCGCCGGTGAGCTGTACCTGACCGACGTCGTCGCCATCGCGCGTGCGGCCGGCAAGCGGGTGGGCGCCGTCGTCGCGCCCGATGCCACCGCGGTGGAGGGCGTCAACGACCGGCTTCAGCTCGCGGCGGCGGGCGCGCAGCTCAACCGCGCCACGCTCGAGGCGTGGATGCGCGAGGGCGTGACCGTCGTCGACCCGAACACGACGTGGGTGGACTCGACGGTGACGCTCGCCCGCGACGTCACCCTGCTGCCCGGCACCCAGCTGCACGGAGCCACCGTCGTGGGGGAGGGCGCGAGCATCGGACCGGACACGACGCTCACCGACGTGGAGGTCGGTCCCGGCGCGAAGGTCGTGCGCTCGCACGGCTCGCAGGCCGTCATCGGCGCGGGCGCGTCCGTGGGACCCTTCGCGTACCTGCGTCCCGGCACCCGGCTCGGCGCGAACGGCAAGATCGGCGCGTTCGTGGAGACCAAGAACGCGAGCATCGGCGACGGCTCCAAGATCCCGCACCTGAGCTACGTGGGCGACGCGACGATCGGCGTGGGCACGAACATCGGCGCGGCGACGATCTTCGTCAACTACGACGGCGTGAACAAGAACCACACGACCGTGGGCGACCACGTCCGCATCGGCTCCGACAACACGCTCATCGCGCCGCTGACCATCGGCGACGGGGCGTACACGGGCGCCGGCACGACCGTCCGGCACGACGTCCCGCCGGGCGCTCTCGCCATCAACTCGTCGCCCCAGCAGAACGTCCCCGGCTGGGTGGCGCGCCGGCGTCCCGGCACCCCGAGCGCCGAGGCCGCCGAACGGGCGAACTCACGGGCTGAGCAGATATCGTCATCACAGGACATCGACGCATCGGGAGAGTCATGAGCACCGAGATCACCCGCCCCGGCGAGCGTCGCATGGTCATCGCGAGCGGTCGGGCCCACCCCGAGCTCGCCGAGGGCGTCGCGCGAGAGCTCGGCATCGACCTCCTGCCCACCACGGCGTACACCTTTGCGAACGGCGAGCTGTACGTGCGCTTCGGCGAGAGCGTGCGCGGCGCCGATGCCTTCGTCCTGCAGTCGCATGCGGCGCCCATCAACGAGTCGATCATGGAGCAGCTGATCATGGTCGACGCGATGAAGCGCGCGTCCGCCAAGTCGATCACCGTGGTCATGCCGTGCTACGGCTACGCGCGCCAGGACAAGAAGCATCGCGGCCGCGAGCCCATCTCGGCCCGTCTCATGGCGGACCTGTTCAAGACCGCCGGCGCGGACCGCATCATGGCCGTCGACTTGCACACCTCGCAGATCCAGGGCTTCTTCAACGGCCCCGTGGACCACCTGTGGGCCATGCCGATGCTCGCGCAGTACGTGCGCACGCGCGTCGCTCCCGACAACCTCACCATCGTCTCGCCCGATGCGGGCCGCGTGCGCCTGGCCGACCAGTGGTCGGACCACATGGGCGCCCCGCTCGCGATCATCCACAAGCGCCGCGACCCCAACGTGCCCAACCAGGTCAAGGTGCACGAGCTCGTCGGCGAGGTCGAGGGCCGCACGTGCGTGCTCGTCGACGACATGATCGACACCGGCGGCACCATCGCCCAGGCAGCTGCGGCGCTGTTCGACAACGGCGCCAAGGACGTCCTCGTCGCCTCGACGCACGGACTCCTCTCCGGCCCTGCCGTCGAGCGCCTGCGCGACTCCGGCATCTCCGAGGTCGTCGTGACGGACTCGCTGCCCATCCCCGAGGAGAAGCGATTCGAGCAGCTCACGGTGCTGTCGATCGCGCCGCTCATCGCGCGAGCGGTGCGCGAGGTCTTCGACGACGGCTCCGTGACGAGCCTCTTCAACGGCCACGTCTGAGCCCTCGGTCGCCGACCCCTCCGCGGCACGCTTCCGGACGCCCTCCGCGCCGCCGTCTCCCCTGCTGCCGCCCGTCGTTTCCACTGGTGAATGTGACCACAGTGACGCCTGAGACGGGAGGGGTCGTCACATCGGTCCCGTGAGCCCTTGTCGTCACATTCGCCAGTGGGAACGATGCCCACAGTGGGAACGATGCAGGGCACCATGCAGTGGGCACGATGTGGTGGAGACGATGCAGCGGAGGGGCGCGGGCGCTGGGGGTCGGCGCTCCTGTACACTTGACGGGTTCCTCGGCGAGGCTGGCACTCAGAGGCTGGCGTGATCGACGCGGCGGTGCTGTGAAGCCTGCCTTGCCCTGGCTCCAGACCGCACTACCGAGGAGAGACCCCCATGTCTGACCAGCTCAAGCTCGCCGCCGAACCGCGCACCGAGTTCGGCAAGGGCGCCGCCCGCCGCGCCCGCGCCGCCGGCAAGATCCCCGCCGTCCTCTACGGCCACGGCTCCGAGCCCGTCCACGTCCTGCTTCCCGGCCACGACACGATGATGGCCCTCAAGCACCCCAACGCCCTCCTCACCATCGAGCTGGGCAAGGACAGCGAGCTCGCCATCGCCAAGGACGTCCAGCGCGACCCGGTGAAGCGAGTCATCGAGCACGTCGACCTGCTCATCGTCAAGAAGGGCGAGAAGATCACGGTCGACGTCCCCGTCCACCTCGTGGGCGAGTCCTTCTCCGGCACCATCGCGATGCTCGAGCACTCGACGCTCCAGGTGGTCGCCGAGGCGACGCACCTGCCGGAGGTCATCGAGGTCTCGATCGAGGGCCTCGAGGACGGCGCCAAGATCCACGCGGGCGAGGTCAAGCTCCCCGCCGGCGTCGAGCTCGCGACCGACCCCGAGGCGCTCGTCGTGGCGATCACGACCCCGCGCAGCTCTTCCGAGTCGACTGAGGAGGCTGGCGAGGGCGAGGCTCCGGCCGCCGCCGAGCCCGCC
>QGUM02000180.1:0-2215 GCA_003242455.2 Actinomycetes bacterium | reverse complement strand
GTCTCAACCTCTCCAGATGGGTGAATCGTGAGTTGCAGCCTTGGCGGGCAATTGGGACGCGTCAATGGCAAGAGACGGCGCGAAGGGGCGCTGCCGTGCATTCCCCGATAAAGTGTTGCTTGTCAGCACGTGGTCTCGTCGTTTAGAAGCAGTCTGGATATGTCGCCAGCGCGACGGGTGCGCTGGGCGAGCGCGAGGGGAACGGGCCGTGGTCATTTCCGGCTCCAGCACGACGATGGCAGGCGCGGCGTCCGCCGCCGCATCGCTGCGCGCGCTCGACGTGCTTCGTCTTTCGGGCCTTCTTCTTCTCCTTAGCCGCCCCTGAGAGCCGGCTGGGCACGCGTGCCTGGGCACTCAGGGGACGACGCAAAAGGCCAACCACCGACGAACCAGACGACACGCCGGCCGCAGTGCCGTGCCGCCCGAAGAGGACATTCACCATGACCAATCCCACCACCGACGCCGCGAAGAAGGACCGCGTCATCATCTTCGACACGACGCTGCGCGACGGCGAGCAGTGCCCCGGTGCCTCGATGACCTTCGAGGAGAAGCTGGAGGTCGCGGAACTCCTCGACAACATGGGCGTGGACGTGATCGAGGCGGGCTTCCCCATCGCGTCGGTCGGTGACTTCGAATCTGTCTCCGAGATCGCGCGTCGCACCAAGCGAGCCGTGGTCGCCGGCCTCGCCCGCGCCATTGCGGGCGACATCGACCGTGCAGGGGAGGCAGTGCGCCACGCCCAGCGCGGCCGCATCCACACCTTCGTATCCACCTCGCCGATTCACCTCGCGCACCAGATGCGCAAGAGCGAGGAGGAGGTGCTGGAGATCATTGCCGCGACGGTGGCCCGGGCGCGCAACCTCGTCGAGGACGTCGAGTGGTCGGCCATGGACGCCACGCGCACGCCCATCGAATATCTGTGCCGCTGCGTGGAAACCGCCATCAAGGCCGGCGCCAGCACCATCAACCTGCCCGACACGGTGGGCTACGCCACGCCGGACGAATACCGCAACATGTTCCAGACCATCCGCGAGCGGGTGCCGAACGCCGACAAGGCCATCTTCTCCGTGCACTGCCATGACGACCTCGGCCTGGCCGTGGCCAACTCGCTGGCCGGCGTCGAAGGTGGAGCGCGCCAGATCGAGTGCACGATCAACGGCCTTGGCGAGCGCGCCGGCAATGCCGCGCTCGAGGAGATTGTCATGGCCATCAAGACGCGCGGCGATGTCCTGCCCTACGAGACGGGCATCGAGACGACGATGCTGACGCGCGCCTCCAAGCTCGTCTCGGCCGTTACGTCCTTCCCGGTGCAGTACAACAAGGCGATTGTCGGGCGGAACGCTTTCGCGCACGAGAGCGGCATCCACCAGGACGGGATGCTGAAGAACGCCTCGACCTACGAGATCATGACGCCCGAATCGGTGGGCGTGACCAAGACCTCGCTGGTCATGGGCAAGCACTCCGGTCGCCATGCCTTCCGCGAGAAGCTGAAGGCGCTGGGCTACAACCTCGGCGAGAACGCGCTGGAGGACGCCTTCCGCCGCTTCAAGGACCTCGCAGACCGCAAGAAGCATGTCTACGACGAGGACATCGAGGCGCTCGTCGACGAGGAGATCCTGACGGCGCACGACCGGGTCAAGCTGGTGTCGCTGTCCATCATCGCCGGCACGCGGGGACCGCAGCGGGCGACGATGAAGCTCGATGTGGGCGGCGAGATCCGCACGGAGGAGGCAGAGGGCAACGGGCCCGTCGACGCCACCTTCAACGCCATCAAGGCACTGGTGCCGCACGAGGCGACGCTGGAGCTCTACCAGGTGCACGCGGTGACCGAGGGCACCGACGCCCAGGCCGAGGTCTCTGTGCGGCTCGCGATGAACGGTTCGTCCGTGACCGGCCGCGGGGCAGACCCGGACACGCTGGTGGCCTCGGCGCGGGCCTATCTCGCCGCGCTCAACAAGCTGCTGGTGCGCGGCGAGCGCCTGCACGCCCACGCCGCCGAATGATGAAAACGGCCCGGCAGCGCCGGGCCGCACCCCTTCGACCCGCGGCTATCCACAGCCGCGGGGCGGGACGGAAAAAAGTTCAGGACCTGCTGGACAAGCCGCACGGTCTTTGATACTTCCCCGCTCGTTCCGGCGGCGCTGGTCGCCGCAAGTTGATGGGCGCATAGCTCAGTTGGTAGAGCAGCTGACTCTTAATCAGCGGGTCCTAGGTT
>QGUM02000072.1:0-9764 GCA_003242455.2 Actinomycetes bacterium | reverse complement strand
TCCGTGAGGCCGATGCCGAGGTCCGGCAGCGAGGAGTCCGCATCGGGCTCGAGCCGGACGGGCGTGAAGCCCGCCTCGTGCAGCAGCGACCAGAAGGCGTTGCCGGGTCCCGCGTAGTAGTGGCCGCGCGCCGCCGAGACGAGGCCCGGCGCCGTGCCGCAGAAGACGACCCGCAGCCCGGGCCGGAGGTGGTCGGGAAGGACGGCCATCGCCGCGCAGCTCACGCGAGCGCGGCCGCGACCGCCGGCGCGAGCGCACGGAAGGCGAGGCCCCGGTGCGAGATCTCGTTCTTCTGCTCGGGCGTGAGCTCCGCGTTGGTGACGGCCTGGCCGTCGGCGATGAAGATCGGGTCGTAGCCGAAGCCGTTGACGCCGGATGGCTCCGTCGTGAGCCGCCCGCGCAGCTCGCGCACCTCGACCGTCTCCTGGCCGTCCGGCGTCACGAGCACCGCCGCGCACACGAAGGCGGCGCCGCGATGCGGGTCCTTCACGTCGGAGAGCTGCTCCAGCAGGAGGCGCAGGTTCGCGGCGTCCGACGCGTTCGCTCCCGCCCATCGCGCGGAGAAGATGCCCGGCGCGCCGCCCATGACGTCCACCGCGATGCCGGAGTCGTCGGCGATCGCCGGAAGGCCGGTCGCGGCCGCGAGCGCCCGCGCCTTGATGAGCGCGTTGGCGGCGAAGCTGGTGCCGTCCTCCACGGGCGACGGGGCGCCCAGATCCGCGGCACTGGCGACATCGTCCCTGCTCAGGCCAGGGACGAGGGGCGCAAGGATGGCCCACACCTCCCCCACCTTGTGGGCGTTGTGCGTCGCGAAGGCGAGCCTGGGCACGGGCGCTCCTACCTGCCCTCGGCCAGGGCGGCGGCCTGCAGTCGGGCGAGCTCGGCGTTGCCGGCGGCCGCCAGCGCGAGCAGGGCGTCGAGCTCGTCACGAGAGAACGGCGCTCCCTCGGCCGTGCCCTGCACCTCGACGAAGCCGCCGTCGCCCGTCATGACGACGTTCATGTCCGTCTCGGCGCGCACGTCCTCCACGTAGGGCAGATCGAGCATCGGGACGCCGTCGATGATGCCCACGGACACGGCGGACACGGAGCCGCGCAGCGGCGTGGCCGATGCCGCGATGGCGCCGTTCGCGACGCCCCACGCCACGGCGTCGGCGAGAGCGACGTAGGCGCCCGTGATCGCGGCCGTGCGCGTGCCGCCGTCCGCCTGGATGACGTCGCAGTCGATCATGATGGTGTTCTCGCCCAGCGCCTTGACGTCGATGACCGCGCGCAGGGACCGGCCGATGAGGCGCGAGATCTCGTGGGTGCGGCCGCCGATCTTGCCGCGCACGCTCTCGCGGTCGTTGCGGGTGTTGGTGGCGCGCGGGAGCATCGCGTACTCGGCGGTGACCCAGCCCTCGCCCGAGCCGGTCTTCCACCGCGGCACGCCCTGCGTAAACGATGCCGAGCACAGCACGCGCGTTCCGCCGAAGCTCACGAGGCACGAGCCCTCCGCGTTGCGCTGGAATCCGCGCTCGAAGGAGATGGGACGGAGCTGGTCGAGGGCGCGGCCGTCGGCGCGAGTCACAGTCATGGCTCCGAGCCTATCCGGGCTCGCCGTTGCCGATCCGCTGCCGGCTCATCCCGCGCGCGCACCGCGCGCCGCTCGGCCGGCGCCGGGGTCAGATGCGGTGCACGTCGCCGGGGACGGCCAGCACGGCATCGGGCCGCGTCTCGCGCGCCTGCTCGAGCGAGAGCTGCGGGTCCACCCACGACGCCACATGCGTCACGATGAGCCTGCTGGCACCGGCCTCCGCCGCCATGCGGGCGGCCTCGCGAGCGTTGAGGTGCACGCCGGACGGGTTGACCTCCCGATGCGCCCACCCGGCCTCGGCGAGCAGCACGTCCGCGTCGCGCGCCAAGGCGACCACGTCGTCGGACCAGTCAGTGTCGCCGGTGTACGTCAGGATCGCGCGCGAGCGACCGGGCTGCGGCTGCTCTGCCGGGCCTTCCACCCGGAAGGCCAGCGCCGGGACCGGGTGCGCGGCCGTGGCCGTCGCGATATCGAACGGGCCGATGGAGATGCGCGCGCCGCCGCGCAGCGAGGCGAAGTCGATCGCGGCGAGGTCGTTGTCGTCGTCGGCGCCGGACAGCTGCACCAAGCGGCGGTCCATGCCTGGCGGGGCGAGCAGCGGCACACGGGCCAGGCCCTCCTCGCGTCCCGGCCCGTAGCGGTGCAGGACGGACAGCGCGGCGAGGTCTCCGCAGTGGTCGATGTGACCGTGGCTGATGAGCACCGCGTCCACCCTCACGGGATCGCAGTAGCGCTGCAGCGGTCCGATGGCACCAGCGCCCAGGTCGAGCACGAGCCGCCAGGTGCGGCCGTCGGCATCGGCCTCGACCAGGTAGCACGAGGCGGGATTGTCGGGACCGGGCGCCGAGCCCGCAGAGCCGATGATCGTCAGCCTCATGCCGCTCCCCTCAGGATCCCAACGAGTCCACGCGCGTGACGACCGGCCCCAGGAAGCGCTGGGCGAGGGCCTCGAAGCGGTCCTTCTCGCCCGTGGCGAAGAAGCGGTGCTCCGGCGGGCTCGGGTCCGTGCGCTCCAGGCCCGCGGCCGCGAGCGCGCGGTACACGTCGATGGCCGTCTCCGTCGCGGAGTCAACCAGGGTCACGTCCGGGCCCATGACGTAGCCGATGGCGCCGGCGAGCATCGGGTAGTGGGTGCAGCCCAGGATCACGGTGTCGACGTCGGCCTCGATGAGCGGCGCAAGGTACTCGTGCGCCGCCTCGAGCACCTCGGGCCCGGACGTGATCCCCGCCTCCACGAACTCCACGAAGCGCGGGCACGCCTGGCTCGTCACGGTGATGTCCGGCGCGGCGGCGAGGGCGTCGTCGTAGGCGCCCGATGTCACGGTCGCCTTGGTGCCGATCACTCCCACGCGGCGGTTGCGGCTCAGGGCGGCGGCGCGGCGCACGGCCGGGACGATGACCTCGACCACGGGGACGCCGCGCTCACGCGAGAAGCGCTCGCGGGCATCGCGCAGGACCGCGGACGAGGCCGTGTTGCACGCGATGACCAGGAGCTTCACGCCGTCCTCGACGAGCGCGTCCATGATGTCCATCGCGTGCTGCCGGATCTCGGCGAGCGGCAGCGGGCCGTACGGGCCGTACCTGGTGTCGCCCACGTAGTGGATGGACTCGCGCGGGAGCATGTCCATGATCGCGCGGGCCACGGTGAGCCCGCCCACGCCGGAGTCGAAGACTCCGATGGGCGCATTGGCGGCGGGGACGTCAGTCACGCGGCTCCTCCGATGCCATGAACGACACGAGCGACTCCTGCAGGTAGGTGAGGGCCTGGTAGAGCATGCCGAGCCACACGCGCTCGGGGTTGACGAGCGGGCTTCCCGCCGTGTCCTCGCCCGCCATCGCGGACGAGGCGAAGGCGAGCTCCTCGTAGAGCCGCTCGGCGTCGTCGTCCGTCGCGATGCCCAGGCGCGACGCCAGCACGAGCCGCACGTCGGTGAGCGCGGCGGCGGTGGAGAGCGCCTCGTCGGCGGGGACCTCCCACTCGGGGCCGTCCTCGCTCAGCTGCTCCCACATGCGCCGCAGCCGCGCCACCTTGAGGGAGCGCAGGTCCGCCTCGGTGAGGCGGCGGAACTCGTCGGCGACCTCGCGGTCGGTGGGCGCCGCGTTGGGCAGCAGGCGCAGCACGGCAGGGTCGGTCGGATCGGCGAGCGCCTCCTCGAGCCCGCGCAGGTGGCGGAACACCTCGTCCTCGACGTCCTCGTGGACGGGGATCTCCATGCCGAAGCTCTCGCCGCTGAGCAGCAGGCCCACATCGGCGATGATGCGCGCCACGACCATGCGCTCGTCGAGATCGAGCTCGGCGACCGCCACCGCGCCGCCGTGCGCCGGGGTGAAGGGCTTCACTCGCCGGCCCTCTGCATGGTCGCCCACAGGCCATAGGAGTGCATCGCCTGTACGTCGACCTCCATCTGCTCGCGTCCGCCCGTCGACACGACGGACTTGCCCTTCTCGTGGACCTCGCGCATGCGGGCCTCCGCCTCGTGGCGCGAGAAGCCGAAGTACGTCTGGAAGACGTGCGTCACGTAGCTCATGAGGTTGACCGGGTCGTTCCACACGATGGTGACCCAGGCGTCGGCCGTGCGGGTCGCGACGGCGCCTTCCTCCTGATGCCTCTCGTCCGTGGACACCCCTCTAGCGTACGGGGAGGCGAGCCGAGAGCCCGGGAGGCTACTCCTCGCCGTCGCCGCCCTCGGGCCCGAAGACGCCGTCGAGGATCTCCTTGCACGTGGGGCACACGGGGAACTTGCTCGGGTCGCGACCCGGGACCCATACCTTGCCGCACAGCGCGATGACGGGCTCGCCGGTCAGCGCGGACTCGAGGATCTTCTCCTTCTTGACGTAGTGCGCGAAGCGCTCCGCGTCGCCGGGCTCGACGAGCTCACGGGTCTCCTCGCGCTCGATCGTCGCGGTGCCGGCGCGCGGCTGCTCGGGAGCCGGAACGGGCTGGGGGGCGGCCGGCTCGTCGACGCTGTCGGTCCAGGTGCTCATGCGCCCATCGTACGCACGGGTCACGCGACGAGGCCCACGAGGCTGCCGGAGCGGCGGTCGTACACGACGCCGCCTGCGCGCACGCCGAGGAGGTACACGCCGATGCCGGACACAGTCCCCACGATCGCGGACACCCAGCCCCAGCGGGGGTCGAGCGCGAGGGCGAGGACGAGCGGCGCCACGGACAGCGGCAGCACGGCGGCGGTCGCGAGCGAGGACATGAGCTGGGCGATGAGGCTCGCGCCCACGGAGCCGACCTCCGCGCCGAACGGGCTCTCCCCCGGCGCGGGCGCGCGATAGGGGAAGACCACGGCGGTGATCGCGGAGACGCCGAGCGTCGAGCCGAGCACGCCCACGCACGCTCCGACGAGCGCGGGCGCCAGCCACCATGCGCGCGTCCACGCGAGCGCCGCGACCGCGAGGACGGCCACGGCCGGGACCGCCCACACGAGCACCGCCTCCATGCGCCCGCGCATGACGGCCGTGCCGAGCCTGCCGGCGGTGACGTCGACCCACAGCGCGGTCGAGTCGTATGCGACGTCGTTGTGCCGGCCCCAGCCGATGGTGGCCGCGAGGAGCACAGGCGCAACGAAGGTCCAGCGCGCATCGAGCCCGAGCACGGGCACGAGCAGGGCGACGACCGCGATCGGCATGACGATGACGCCCACGAGGTTGGACAGGTAGCGCGGGTCGGAGAACCAGTAGCGCACCAGGCGGGCGCGGACGGCCCGATGCGGGCGGGCGTCCCCGCGCCGCTGCGCGAGGGCGAGGATCGAGTCGTCTCGGGTCCGTGCCCCGCCGCCGCGGTAGACCGGGTTCACGAGGGCGTGCGCGACGGTCGCACGCCAGGCGCGCGCGAGGACGGCGACCCAGGCGAGCATCATGCCCAGCCGCCACACGGTGCCCCATGCGTCGCCCTCGACGAGGTGGCGCGGCGCGGACATCCCCGCGCCCACCGGGGTGACGTCGAGCTGGCGCATGAGCACGCGCAGGTCATATTCGAGCACCAGCTCGAGTCCGTCTCGGACGATGACCCACACGGCGGGGACGGCGATGGCGAGCACCACGAGCGAGACGAGCAGCGCGGCCTCGCGCGAGCGGCGGCTTCCCAAGACCCGCGCTCCCCACGCCGCGGCGATGCGAGCGGCGAACACCATCGCCAGCCACGTGAGGATCGCCCCGACGATGCCGGCCAGGAGCGGCCACGGCTTGGGGTGCTCCGTGCGCCATGAGGTGGCCAGGCCGATGAGCACGAAGGCGAAGAACAGGCCGGGGACCGTCAGGAGCGTCGCGACCCCGAGAGAGGGAGCCAGCCGCCCCGGCTCGATGCCGAGGGAGGCGAAGCGGCTCGGATCGAGGGTGTCGTCCAGGCCGGTCACGAGCAGCGGCACGATGATCCAGCCCAGCAGGAGGACGCCCGCCACGACCGCGAGCGCCTCGGCCTTGGTCTGGGCGTCGTTGTAGCCGAGGATGCGCGCCGCCCACAGCACGGCGGGGACGAGCGAGAGCGACCACACCGCCCCGCCCAGGAGGAACAGCACGCGCCACCAGTCACGCTGGAGCTGATGCCACGTCGTGGTCAGCCTGAGCCTCAGGACGGTGCGCAGCATCCGCGTCTACTCCCTGGCCTGCCGCAGCCACTCGAGGTCGCGGTGCTCGGCCTTGTCTCCCACGAGCGCCACGAAGCGCTCCTCCAGGTCCATGCCTCCGCGCACCTCGTCGAGCGTGCCGTGCGCGAGCACGCGACCCCGTCCCACGATCGCCACCCGGTCGCACAGCCGCTCCACCAGCGCCATGACGTGCGAGGACATCACCACGGTGCCCCCCGTCTCGACGAACGCGGCGAGGATGCGCCGGATGGCCCCGGCGGAGACGGGGTCGACCGCCTCGAAGGGCTCGTCCAGCACGAGCACACGCGGGGCGTGGACGAGGGCGCACGCGAGCGCGATCTTCTTCTTCATGCCGGCAGAGAAGTCGGTCACGAGCGTCCTGCTCGAGGCGTCCAGGTCGAGCGCGGCCAGGAGGTCGTCGCGCCGCTCGCGCACCACCGCAGGATCCATGCCGCGCAACAGGCCGGCATAGGAGATGAGCTCCGCGCCGGTGAGGCGGTCGAAGGTGTGCAGGCCGTCCGGCAGGACCCCCAGCATCGGCTTGGCCTGGGCGGGGTGGCGCCACAGGTCGATGCCGTGGACGTGGACGGTGCCGCTGTCCGGGGTCAGCAGGCCCGTGGCCATGGACAGGGTGGTCGTCTTGCCTGCGCCGTTGGGTCCGACCACGCCGTAGAACGAGCCCGCGGGGATGTCCAGGTCGACGCCCGCGACGGCGACGGTCGAGCCGAACCTCTTGGACAGGCCGCGCAGCGACAGCGCAGGAGCGGACGCGACGGCCGGGACCTCCGCGACGGCATCGGGCATGGGATGAGGCTAACGCGACCGCTGCGACCAGGGACAACGGTGTGACGACGCCGACACGCGGATTCGGGACCGGGACGTAGCCACCGAGCGATTCGTGGGTTAGCCTGGGTTGCAAGCTTGTGGCACCCGCCCTTGGCTTCTTCATCTGGCCCTTCGGGGCCCCAAGTGGACGGATGCTTCACTATCAGCACCTTCATTCCCACCGTTCCTCGCACGCGTCGCGAGCCCGTGGACTCCGCTCGAACCTTCTCCACCATCGCCAAGACCGTCAAGGATGCCGGCCTTCTCCGGCGCGCACAGTGGTTCTACGCCCTCCTCGGCGGAGGCCTCTTCCTCGCGCTCGGCGGCGTGATCACCGGCTTCGTCCTCCTGGGCGACAGCTGGTTCCAGCTGCTCATGGCGGCGGCGCTCGGCATCATCTTCACGCAGTACGCGTTCATGGCCCACGAGGCCGCCCATCGCCAGGTGATGGCATCGGGACCGTCCAATGACCGCGTCGGCCGCTTCCTCGGAGTCTTCGTCGTGGGCATGAGCTACAGCTGGTGGATGAACAAGCACACCCGCCACCACGCGAACCCCAACCAGATCGGTCGCGACCCCGACATCGACCCCGATGTGGTGGTCTTCCTCGACGACGACGCTCGCGCGCAGCGCGGCTTCATGCGCAAGGTCACCGCCAAGCAGGGCTGGCTGTTCTACCCGCTGCTGACCTTCGAGGGCTACAACCTGCACTACCACTCGCTGCGCTGGCTGTTCCAGAAGGGCAAGCTGGAGGGCCGCTGGCTCGAGCTGTCGCTCATCGCGCTGCGCTTCGCCCTCTACCTGGGCGCGATCTTCGCCTTCCTGCCGCTGGGCATGGCGTTCGCTTTCGTCGGCGTGCAGATGGCCGTGTTCGGCTTCTATATGGGCTCGTCGTTCGCGGTGAACCACATCGGCATGCCGATCATCCCTGCGGAGGCCCGACTGGACTTCTTCCGCAAGCAGGTCCTCACCTCCCGCAACGTCAGCGGCGGCGTGTGGGCGAACGCCCTCCTGGGCGGGCTCAACTACCAGGTGGAGCACCACCTGTTCCCGAACATGGCCCGCCCGTACCTCGCTCGCGCGCGCAAGCTCGTCATGGAGTACTCGCGCCAGCAGGACATCCCCTACACGGAGATGAACCTCGCCCGCGCCCACGTGCACGTCGCGAAGTACATCAACCAGGTGGGCCTCAAGGCCAAGGAGCCCTTCGTCTGCCCCGTGATGGCCGCATACCGCTGAGCCTGCCTCCGACCGACGCATCGGACGCTCCCGGGGAATGCCCCCGGGAGCGTCCGCGTTTCCCAGCAGAACTCAGGAGGTGCTCACGGTGGATCTGGACCGGATCGACGCGACGGGGACCATCGCAGACGGCACGCGCATGGGCGCGGTCGAGCTGCTGGTCAAGGACCTGGACCTCATGCTCGCGTACTACCGCGACGTGCTCGCGCTGGACCTCATCCGCGTCGACGGCGACACCCACGTCCTGGGCCGCGGAGGCATCGAGACCATGTCGCTGACTCCCGCACGCGACCTGCCCGGGCGTCGTCGCACCGACGCTGGGCTCTATCACACGGCCATCCTCTTCGACGACAAGCCCGGCCTGGCCGCGGCGGTGGCACGCGTGGCCCACTCCGGCCTGGGACGGTACGTGGGCTCCGCCGACCACCTCGTGAGCGAGGCGATCTACTTCGACGACCCCGAGGGCAACGGCGTGGAGCTCTACGTGGACCGCGACCGCGAGAACTGGCGGCGCAACCTCGAGGGCAAGCCGCTCATGGGCGTCGAGTGGCTCGACGTCAACCGGCTGCTCGACGAGCACCTCACCGAGCAGGAGTTCGCCAAGCCCTCCGCAGTGGCGTCCGTGGGCCACGTCCACCTGCAGGTGGGCGACATCCCGGTGGCGCGCAAGTTCTACGCGGGGGTGCTGGGCTTCGACGTGATCTTCGACATGGGCGCGGCGCTGTTCGTCTCCGCCGGCGGATACCACCACCACATCGGCCTCAACACGTGGCACTCACGCGGCGCCGGACCGCGCGCGGCCGCGCTGGGCCTGGGGCAGATGGACATCGTCCTTCCCACCGCCGATGACGTGGAGGCGTTGCGCGATCGCCTGCGCCTTGCGGGGGTCTCGGCTGCCGACGACGGCGCGACGCTCACCTTCCCCGACCCGTGGGGGTCGCAGATCCGCGTGCGGGTCGATGCCCGCACGACGCGGGAGCCAGCGAGAGACTAGCCACAATCCGCTCCCGATCGCGACCGGAGGCTGGATCACACCGAGGTGCAATCGGACGTGTCCTCGCACCGAGTTCGAATGCCGAGGACGGCCTTGCCACGTCCGACCGATGCGATAGAACGGTCTCCACAGAAACAAAGACGGCCCCTTGCGGGGCCGTCGAGCCCCAACGCAGAGTTTGGGGCGGGGTATGTGCTCAAGACTAATCACGAAAGCACAACGGGGCAAATCTTGCACAGGCATGCGCTTGGTGCAAGGCGAGGTCGGAGGGGGCAACGTGTCCAGGGATCGATTGATCGCGTACATAGACGGGTTCAATCTTTACAACGGCATCCATGACGAGTGGAAGTGTGCTCAACTCTGGCTGGACGTCGTCCAGCTCGTGAAGGACCTCCGCCCGAGGAGCGACCTTGTAGCCGTGAAGTACTTCACGGCGTACGTCCGTGATGACGAGCGGGCTCGGGCGCGACAGCGAGACGACATCGCCGCACTTGAGGCCGCGAATCCCGGCGTCCTGCACATCTCTTTGGGTCGGT
>QGUM02000179.1:0-2219 GCA_003242455.2 Actinomycetes bacterium | reverse complement strand
ACCAACCCGACCTCGACCGCGATCTTCAAGTCGCTCATCGCGCTCAAGACGCGCAACCCGATCATCTTCGCGTTCCACCCGAACGCTCAGCGCTCCTCGGTCGAGGCGGCCCGCATCGTGCGCGACGCGGCGGTGGCGGCCGGCGCCCCGGCGGACTGCATCCAGTGGATCGAGCACCCGTCGCTCGAGGCGACGAGCCTGCTCATGAACCACCCGGGCGTGGCGCTCATCCTGGCCACCGGCGGCAACGCGATGGTCAAGGCGGCCTACAGCTGCGGCAAGCCCGCCCTGGGCGTGGGCGCGGGCAACGTGCCCGCGTACGTCCACTCGTCGGCGAACCTCAAGCGGGCCGTCAACGACATCGTCGTGTCGAAGTCCTTCGACAACGGCATGGTGTGCGCCTCGGAGCAGGCCGTCATCCTCGATGCGGGCCTCTACGACGAGGCCATGGCTGAGTTCCGCACCATGCACGCCTACGTCGCGAGCGCGAAGGAGAAGGCGCTGCTCGAGGAGCTCATCTTCGGGGCGACCGCATGCGGCGAGAGCTGTGGCGGCGCCAGGCTCAACCCCGATGTCGTGGGCAAGTCGCCGCAGTGGATCGCGGCGGCGGCGGGCTTCGAGGTGCCCGAGGACACGTCGATCATCATGGTCGAGGTCAGCGGCGTGGGCGGGCACGAGCCGCTCACCCGCGAGAAGCTGTGCCCGGTCCTCGCCGTGCTGCGCGCAGAGAGCACCGAGCAGGGCATGCTCATGGCCGAGCAGATGGTCGAGTTCCACGGCCTGGGCCATTCGGCCGCGATCCACGCGACCGACGAGGACGTCATCCACGAGTTCGGCAAGCGCGTCAAGGCGGTCCGGGTGATCTGCAACTCGCCGTCGAGCCAGGGCGGCATCGGCGACATCTACAACGCGTTCCTGCCCTCGCTGACGCTCGGCTGCGGCTCCTACGGCCACAACTCGGTGAGCAACAACGTGACCGCGGTGAACCTCATCAACGTCAAGCGCATCGGCCGGAGGAACAACAACATGCAGTGGTTCAAGGTGCCCGCCAAGACGTACTTCGAGCCCAACGCGATCCAGTACCTGCGCGACATGCCCGACGTGGAGCGCGTGACGATCATCACCGACGCGACCATGACCCGCATCGGCATCGTGGACAAGGTCTTGGATGTGCTGCGCCGACGCTCCGACGCCGTGTCGGTGCAGATCATCGACGACGTGGAGCCCGAGCCCTCGGTCGCCACGGTGCGCAAGGGAGCGGAGACGTTGCGCGCCTTCAAGCCCGACACGCTCATCGCGGTGGGCGGCGGCTCGCCCATGGACGCCGCGAAGGTCATGTGGCTCATGTACGAGCACCCCGAGGTCGTCTTCAGCGACCTCAAGGAGAAGTTCTTCGACGTGCGCAAGCGCGCCTTCACCTTCCCCAAGCTGGGCGACCTGGCCAAGCTGGTCTGCATTCCGACCACCTCGGGCACCGGCGCCGAGGTGACGCCCTTCGCGGTCATCACCGACACCGAGACGGGCCGCAAGTACCCGCTCGCGGACTACGCGCTGACCCCGACCGTGGCGATCATCGACCCGGTCCTCACCGCCGACCTGCCGGCGCGCGTCGCGGCGGACAGCGGCTTCGACGCCCTCACCCACGCCACCGAGGCCTACGTCTCCGTGTACGCCAACGACTTCACGGACGGCATGGCGCTCCAGGCGATCCGGCTGGTGTTCGAGAACATCGTCGAGTCGGTCACCGTGGGCGGGGGAGCGGTCAAGGCCCGCGAGAAGATGCACAACGCGGCGACGATCGCGGGCATGGCGTTCGGCAACGCCTTCCTGGGCCTGGTCCACGCGATGAGCCACGTCACGGGATCGACGTTCCACGTCGCGCACGGTCGCACCAACGCGATCTACCTGCCGCACGTCATCCGCTACAACGGCAAGGTTCCCGCGAAGCCGACCTCGTGGCCCAAGTACGAGCACTACGTGGCCCCGGAGCGCTTCCAGGAGATCGCGAAGATGCTCGGCCTGCCGCACTCGACACCGGACGAGGCCGTCGAGGCGTACGCCAGGGCCGTTGAGGAGCTGCGCGACGCTGTGGGCATCGAGCGCTCCTTCCAGGAGGTGGGCGTCGACGAGGCCGAGTTCATGGCCAGCCTCGACACCCTCGCCATGAACGCCTACGAGGACCAGTGCGCGCCGGCCAACCCGCGCATGCCGATGCTCGA
>QGUM02000071.1:0-9797 GCA_003242455.2 Actinomycetes bacterium | reverse complement strand
AGCCCACCCGGTGCTGGAACCCGCATAGAAGCGGCAGAGAACCGGGGACGGTTCATTTTGCTCTTTCCTAGACGACCCGCCGCATCCAGCCGTGCACATCCTCCGCGCGACCGTACTGGATGTCCGTGAGGCGCTGGCGGATCGACAGCGTCACGGGGCCGGGCTCGCCGTTGCCCACAGTCAGCTCGAAGTCCTCGGAGCCCAGCTTGCCGATGGGCGTCACCACGGCGGCCGTGCCGCACGCGAACACCTCGGCGATGTCGCCGCTCTCGATGCCCTCGCGGACCTCCGCGATGGTGATGTCGCGCTCCACCACCTTGGTGTCGTCCTCGTCGAACAGCGTGATGACCGACGAGCGCGTGATGCCCTCGAGGATGTTGCCGTTGATGACGGGCGTCTCCACCGAGCCGTCGCGGCGCACGATGAACACGTTCATGCCGCCCAGCTCCTCCAGGAGCGTGCCGGTCTTGGCGTCCAGGTACAGCACCTGCTGGTACCCGCGGTCGTAGGCGGCCATCTGCGGCATGAGCGACGCCGCGTAGTTGCCGCCGCACTTGGCCGCGCCCGTGCCGCCGGGGCCGGCGCGGTGGTAGTCCTTCTCGATCCAGATGGAGACAGGCTTCACGCCGCCCGGGAAGTACGGGCCCACCGGCGAGGCGATGACGAGGTACTCGACGTGGTGCGCGGGACGCACGCCCAGGAACGCCTCCTGGGCGAACATGAAGGGGCGCAGGTACAGGCTCGACTCCTCGGTGCCGGGCACCCATGCGGCGTCGGCCTTCACGAGCGCCTCGATGGAGCCGATGAAGTCCTCCACGGACAGCTCCGGCAGCGCGAGCCGCCACGCGGAGCGCTGCAGGCGCTCGGCGTTGGCCTCGGGGCGGAACAGGTGGATCGAGCCGTCGGCCCAGCGGTACGCCTTGAGGCCCTCGAAGATCTCCTGGCCGTAGTGCAGCACCGCCGCCGCAGGGTCGAGCGCGAGCGGCCCGTAGGCCTCCACCCGGCGGTCGTGCCAGCCCTGGTCCTGCGTCCACGTGATGCGGGCCATGTGGTCCGTGAACTGGACGCCGAACTTGAGGTCCGTCAGGGCCGCCTCGCGCGCCTCGTCCGATGCGGGCGTCGGGTTGGGAACGACGCGGAAGGACTCCGCGCTCGAGGGGGCGTCGCTGGACGCGTAGCCCGCTGCCGTGGTGCTCATGGAGTCCTTCCTCTCGTCGTTGGTCATCGCGCGAGCAGGCGCTCAGCGCTGGTGCACATCCGATTCCAGCACTGATCGCCTGCCCGCGCACGCATCATCCGCGAATCCTCGCCGCGATCGCGTCGCCGATCTCGCTCGTGGACCGCACTCCCCCGGCCGCGCCCTCCGCGACGCGCGCCGCGGCATCGGCGGCGACTGCCTCCTCCACGCGAGTCGCGAGGTCGCCGTGACCCAGGAAGTCCAGCATGAGCGCCACCGACAGCACCGTCGCGGACGGGTCGGCGATGCCCTTGCCCGCGATGTCGGGCGCGGAGCCGTGGACAGGCTCGAACATCGACGGACCGGTCTTGTCAGGGTTGAGGTTGCCCGATGCCGCGAGGCCGATGCCGCCGGTGACGGCCGCAGCCTGGTCCGTGATGATGTCGCCGAACAGGTTGTCCGTCACGATGACGTCGAACTTGGACGGGTTGGTCGTCATGACGATGGTCGCCGCGTCGATGTGCAGGTAGTCCCACGTGACGCTCGGGTACTCCGCGGCGACGGCCTCGACGGTCCGGCGCCACAAGTGGCCCGCGTACACGAGCACGTTGTGCTTGTGCACGAGCGTCACGTGCTTGCGCTCCCGCTTGGACGCGACGTCGAACGCGTAGCGGACCACGCGCTCCACACCAAAGCGGGTGTTGACGGACACCTCCGTCGCCACCTCCGCCGGGGTGTCGACGCGCAGCGCGCCGCCGTTGCCCGTGTACGGCCCCTCGGTGCCCTCACGCACCACCACGAAGTCGATCTCGCCGGGCTCACGCAGCGGCGACACCTCCCCCGGGTACAGGCGCGACGGCCGCAGGTTGACGTACTGGTCGAGCTCGAAGCGCAGCTTGAGCAGCAGGCCGCGCTCGAGCACGCCCGACGGCACCGACGGGTCGCCGATGGCGCCCAGCAGGATCGCGTCGTGGGCGCGAATGGCCTCCAGGTCCGCATCGGACAGGACCTCGCCCGTGGCGTGCCAGTGCTTGGCGCCCAGGGAGAACTCCGTCGGCTCGAACCGGATGTCCGTCCCCTCGGTCGCGGCGGCGAGCGCCTTGAGGCCCTCCGCCACGACCTCCGGGCCGATGCCGTCGCCCGCGATGACCGCGAGCTTGTACGTCGTGCCAGCGCTCATCGGGCCGCCGAGCCCTCCACGTAGTCGTCGTCGTTGGCCTTGGTCCAGGCGAAGAGCTTGCGCAGCTCGCGGCCGGTGGCCTCGATCGGGTGGTTCTGGCCCTCCTCGCGCAGCTTGAGGAACTCCTGGGCGCCGTTCTCCTGGTCGTCGATGAAGCGCTTGGCGAACGCCCCGGTCTGGATGTCGTCCAGCACCTGGCGCATGTTGGCCTTGACGTCCGGCGTGATGACGCGCGGGCCGGAGACGTAGTCGCCGTACTCCGCCGTGTCGGACACCGACCAGCGCTGCTTGGTGATGCCGCCCTCCCACATGAGGTCCACGATCAGCTTGAGCTCGTGGAGCACCTCGAAGTAGGCGATCTCCGGCTGGTAGCCGGCCTCGACCAGGGTCTCGAAGCCGTACTGGATGAGCTTGGACACGCCGCCGCACAGGACGGTCTGCTCACCGAAGAGGTCGGTCTCGGTCTCCTCCGCGAACGTGGTCTTGATGACGCCGGCGCGGGTGCCGCCGATGGCCTTCGCGTAGGACTTGGCGATCTCCCACGCCTGGCCCGAGGCGTCCTGCTCCACGGCGATGATGTCCGGGATGCCGCGGCCCGCGACGAACTCGCGGCGCACCGTGTGGCCTGGTGCCTTGGGGGCGACGAGGATGACGTCCACGCCCTCCGGCGGGGTGATGTAGCCGAAGCGGATGTTGAAGCCGTGCGCGAAGGCGAGGATCTTGCCCGGGGCGAGGTGCGGCTCGATCTCCTCGGCGTAGATGATGCGCTGGTGCTGGTCCGGCGCGAGGATCATGATGAGGTCGGCCCACTCGGCGGCCTCGGCGATGCCGGTGACGGTCAGGCCGTCGGCCTCCGCCTTGGCGATCGAGCGCGAGCCGGGACGCAGCGCGACGCGGACGTCGACGCCCGAGTCACGAAGGTTCTGCGCGTGCGCATGGCCCTGCGAGCCGTAGCCGACGATCGCGACCTTCTTGCTCTGGATGATCGACAGGTCGGCGTCATCCTCGTAGAACATCTCTGCCATGGGTGGTGTCTCTTCCTTCGTTGGTGGCTGACGGATCTCGTGGCGGCCGGGGCCGCACAAGCCTTATGCGGTCACGCGCTCCAGCGCGCGCTCGGTGATGGACCGGGAGCCGCGGCCGATGGCCACGGTGCCCGACTGGACGATCTCGCGGATGTCGTGGGCCGACAGGGCGGTCAGGAGCGCGTCGAGCTTCTCCGGGTTGCCCACCGCCTCGATGACGAGCGAGTCCGTGGAGACGTCCACGACGTGCGCCCGGAACAGCTCCACGATCTGCAGCACGTCTCCGCGGTTGCGCGCGTCGCAGCGGACCTTGACGAGCAGCAGGTCGCGCTGGACCGACTTGGACGGCTCGAGCTCCACGATCTTGAGCACGTGCACCAGCTTGTTGAGCTGCTTGGTGACCTGCTCCAGCGGGTGGGCGTCGACGTCCACGACCACGGTGATGCGGGAGATCTCGGGGTGCTCGGTCTGGCCCACCGCAAGCGAGTGGATGTTGAATGCGCGGCGGGAGAACAGGCCCGCGACGCGAGCCAGGACGCCCGGCTTGTTCTCGACCAGGACAGACAGGGTGTGCTTGGGCATCGTCCTACTCCTCGCGGTCCCACTGCGGCGCGATGCCGCGCGCGTACTGGATCTCGTCGTTGCTCGTGCCGGCCGCGACCATCGGCCACACCATGGCGTCACGCGACACGGTGAAGTCCACGACCACGGGCTGGTCGTCGATCTCCATGGCCCGCTTGATGGTCGCGTCCACATCGGCATCGGACTCACAGCGGATGCCCACGCAGCCCATCGCCTCCGCGAGCTTCACGAAGTCGGGCACGCGCTTGGTGCCGTGGCCCGTGTGCAGGTCGGTGTTCGAGTAGCGCTGGTCGTAGAACAGCGTCTGCCACTGGCGGACCATGCCGAGCGACGAGTTGTTGATGATCGCCACCTTGATGGGGATCTCGTTGAGCGCGCACGTGACGAGCTCCTGGTTGGTCATCTGGAAGCAGCCGTCGCCGTCGATGGCCCACACGGTGCGGTCCGGCGCGCCCACCTTGGCGCCCATCGCCGCCGGGATCGCGAAGCCCATGGTGCCCAGGCCGCCGGAGTTGATCCACGAGTTGGGGCGCTCGTACTTGATGAACTGGCTGGCCCACATCTGGTGCTGGCCCACGCCGGCGGCGTAGATGGCCTCCGGGCCCACGATCTCGCCCAGGCGCTGGATCACGTACTGCGGGCTGGACAGGCCGTCCTCCGTGGGCGAGTAGCCCAGGCCGTAGGTGTTGCGCCAGTCGTCGAGCTGCGACCACCAGGCCGCGAGGTCGGGCTTGCCGTGCTTGCGGTGCTCCTCCTCGAGGGCGGGCACGAGCTCGGCGAAGACATCCTTGAGATCGCCCACGATCGGCACGTCCACGGCGCGGTTCTTGCCGATCTCCGCCGGGTCGATGTCCGCGTGGACGATCGTCGCGTACGGCGCGAAGCTGTCGAGCTTGCCCGTGACGCGGTCGTCGAAGCGGGCGCCCAGGGCGACGATGAGGTCGGCCTTCTGAAGCGCCGCGACGGCCGCGACGGTGCCGTGCATGCCGGGCATGCCCAGGTGCTGCGGGTGGCTGTCGGGCAGAGCGCCGCGGGCCATGAGCGTCGTCACGACGGCCGCGCCGGACAGGTTGGTGAGCTTGAGCAGGCCCTCCGATGCGCCCGATCGGATCACGCCGCCGCCCACGTACAGGACGGGGCGACGAGCCGTGGCGAGCAGGCGCGCGGCCTCCTGGATCGTCTTCGAGTGCGGCTTGGCGCCCGAGTTGAAGCCGGGCAGGTCGATGCGGCTGGGCCAGCGGAACGTGCCCTCGGACTGCAACGCGCTCTTGGCGATGTCCACGAGCACCGGGCCCGGGCGGCCGTGGCTGGCGATGTAGAAGGCCTGTGCGATGGCCGCGGGGATCTCGTCGGGGTTGGTCACGAGCATGTTGTGCTTCGTGATGGGCTGCGTGATGCCGACGATGTCCGCCTCCTGGAAGGCGTCCGTGCCGATGAAGGACGCACCCACCTGGCCCGTGATGGCCACGAGCGGGATGGAGTCCATGTTGGCATCGGCGATGGGCGTCACGAGGTTGGTCGCGCCGGGGCCGGAGGTCGCCATGCAGACGCCCACCTTGCCCGTCGCGTGGGCGTAGCCCTGCGCGGCGTGGCCTGCGCCCTGCTCATGGCGCACCAGGATGTGGCGCAGCTGCTTGGAGTCCATGAGCGGGTCGTACGCGGGCAGGATCGCACCGCCCGGCAGACCGAAGAGGTCGGTGACGCCCGCCATCTCGAGCGAGCGAACGAGCGACTGGGCGCCCGTCATGCGCTCGCCCTCGGCGGGGGCGGCGTGAACCGGACGCGGGCCCGACGCCTTCGCATCGGCGCGCGGGGCCGACGGCTGGGGCTTGGGAGCGGGCGTCTTCTGTGCCTCGACCTGAGCCATCTTCTCTCCTGCTCTAGTGTCACCCGCGGGGTGGGCCACGGGCCTCCTGCGTGCGAGCCGGTCCGTCCGCCTCGCATGAAAAACCCCCTCGGCCGGGTGGCCTTCGGGGGATGCGCGCGGACGATGCCGGGAACGTGGACTACCTGTCCGCGCGCCCGCCTACTACGAGGATCGCCTGCATGGGAGTGACTCTACGCCCTCGTAGGCACGTTGCGCCACCTCCGGGCGATGAATCTCACATAGTGGTTCATGGTCTTGCATAGTGAGACGCTGATGGTGGAGGGCTGCTGTTGGCGTGGGCGCTGTGGGCCCCGCCCCCGCGTTCGCCCCAGCCCTCTCTTTCGCACAATGTGTCACTTTCGAACGCACTTCCGGCGCGAATCGCGCCAAGGAAGTGCTGAAAGTGACACATTACGCTGGGGCGGGGGTGCGGCGCGTCGCGGCACCGCGGGGCGAGAGCCGGCGGCGCGGCGCTCGGGCTGGACGGTGCGCGGCATCGGGCCGTCAAGACGCCGATGCCCGGGCGGCGTGCCCGGGCATCGGCGCGTGTGGTCGTGCGGGGACTAGCCCAGGACGGCGCCCTTGGAGGCCGAGCCCACGAGCTTGGCGTACTTGGCGAGCACGCCGCGCGTGTACACGGGAGGCAGCGGCTCCCAGCCCTCGCGGCGCTTGGCGAGCTCCTCCTCGGACACGTGCAGCTCGAGCGTGCCGTTGGCGACGTCGAGCGTGATCTTGTCGCCGTCGCGCACGAACGCGATGGGACCGCCGTCCACAGCCTCGGGCGCGATGTGGCCCACGCACAGTCCGGTGGTGCCGCCGGAGAAGCGGCCGTCCGTGACGAGCAGCACGTCCTTGCCCAGCCCAGCGCCCTTGATCGCGCCGGTGATGGCGAGCATCTCGCGCATGCCGGGACCGCCCTTGGGACCCTCGTACCGGATGACGACGCAGTCGCCGGGCTTGATGGTGCCGTCCTCGAGAGCGTCCAGCGCGGCGCGCTCGCGGTCGAACACGCGGGCGGTCGCCTCGAACACGTCGTTGTCGAAGCCGGCCGACTTCACCACGGCGCCCTCGGGGGCGAGCGAGCCCTTGAGGATCGTGATGCCGCCGGTCTTGTGGATCGGGTTGTTCAGCGCGCGCACCACGCGGCCGTCGATCTTCTTGGGCTTGAGCTCGGCCATGTTCTCCGCGAGCGTCTTGCCGGTGACGGTGAGCACGTCGCCATGCATCAGGCCCGCCTCGAGGAGCGTGTTCATCACGGCGGGGACGCCGCCCACGCGGTCCACGTCGTTCATGACGAAGCGGCCGAAGGGCTTGAGGTCGCCCAGGTGCGGGACCTGCTTGGCGATGCGCGCGAAGTCGTCGAGCGTGAGGTCCACCTCTGCCTCGTTCGCGATGGCGAGCAGGTGGAGCACGGCGTTGGTCGAGCCGCCGAAGGCCATGACCACGGCGATCGCGTTCTCGAAGGCCTCCTTGGTCATGATGTCGCGCGCGGTGATGCCGCGGCGCAGCATGTTGACCACGGCCTCGCCCGACTTGTGCGCGTAGTAGTCGCGACGGCGGTCGGCCGACGGCGGGGACGCCGAGCCCGGGATCGACATGCCGAGCGCCTCGCCCACCGAGGCCATGGTGTTCGCGGTGTACATGCCGCCGCACGCCCCCTCGCCCGGGCAGATCGCCTTCTCGATCGCGAGGCGGTCCTCCTCGGACATGAGCCCGCGAGCGCACGCGCCCACGGCCTCGAAGGCGTCGATGATCGTGACGTCCTTCTCCGTGCCGTCGGACAGCGTGACATGGCCGGGCATGATCGAGCCCGCGTACAGGAACACCGATGCGAGGTCCAGTCGCGCGGCGGCCATGAGCATGCCGGGCAGGGACTTGTCGCAGCCGGCCAACAGCACGGACCCGTCCAGGCGCTCGGCCATCATGACGGTCTCGACGGAGTCGGCGATGATGTCGCGGCTGACGAGCGAGAAGTGCATGCCCTCGTGGCCCATCGAGATGCCGTCGGAGACGGAGATGGTGCCGAACTCGAGCGGGTAGCCGCCGGCGGCGTGGACGCCGTTCTTCGCCGCCTGCGCGAGGCGCTGCAGCGACAGGTTGCACGGCGTGATCTCGTTCCACGAGCTCGCAATGCCGATCTGCGGCTTCTCGAAGTCCTCGTCGCCCAGGCCCACGGCGCGGAGCATGCCGCGAGCGGCGGTGGCCTCGAGGCCGTCGGTCACCTGGCGAGAGCGGGGCTTGATGTCCGGTGCGGAAGTCATAAGCGCGAGTGTAGAACCGGGTTCCGCGAGGGCGTCGCGATTGGCGAAAAGTGGGCCTTGACGTTGACGTTGCGTCAACTTCTAGGCTGGCCGCATGCTCGCTTCGACGGACACCATCGACATCCGCCAGCTGGCCCGCATCACGGGCCTGACGAGCCGCACGCTGCGTCACTACGACGCCATCGGCCTGCTCAAGCCCGCCTGGACCAGCCACGACGGGCGCCGTCACTACGGCTACGAGGAGCTGCTGCGCCTGCAGCACATCCTCGTCCTGCGCGAGCTCGGGACCGACCTGAGCCGCATCAGGCAGATCGTCGACACCGACGACCGCGCCACGCAGACCGAGCTCCTCCGCGAGCACCTCAAGGGCATCACCGCCGAGCGCGACCGCCTCGCCCGCCTCGCCACGACCGTGAGCCGCACCATCGAATCCCTGGAGAGAGGACTTCCCATGACCGCCGATGACATGTTCGACGGCTTCGACCACAACCCCTACGAGTCCGAGGCTCGCGACCGCTGGGGCGACGAGGCCGTGGACAAGTCCAACGCCCGCTGGCAGAGCCTCAGCGAGGAACAGAAGCAGCGTCAGCTGCAGACGGACCGCGAGATCGTCGAGGCCCTGGGCGCCGCCGTGCGCGTCGGCCTTGCGCCGGACAGCCCGGAGGTGCAGGAGGTCGTCGCCAAGCACCACGCCTGGGTGAGCGTCATCTGGACGCCCGATGCGGAGGCCTACCGCGGCCTCACCCAGATGTACGTCGACGACGAGCGCTTCCGGTCGCACTACGACGAGGTCGCGCCGGGCGCCGCCCAGCTCCTGCGCGACGCGGCCGAGGTCTACGCTCAGACGCACCTGCGCTGAGCGAGCCCGGGCGCCGCGACGGCGGGCCGGGCGCCGGGAGGGCGGCGCTGTGCGACGCGCGGCGCGGCGGACGTGACCGACGCCATAGGCCGCGATGGGAATGAAGCGTGTCGACACCGTGTTTTCAACGGACGTCGGGCGCCGCCGCCCACATCCCCTAAGCACAGTGACCCTGGAGGTTTCATGCCCACCGTCGGCATCATCGTCGGCTCGCTCAGCTCGAAGTCGATCAACCGTGAGCTCGCCAAGGCCATCGCCAAGCGCCTGCCCGAGGACGTCGAGTCCACCTTCATCGAGATCGCGGACCTCCCCCTCTACACCCCCGATGCCGATGCCGACTACCCGGCCCCGGCGCGCGCCTTCAAGCAGGCGATCGAGGCCGCCGACGGCATCATCATCGTCACCCCCGAGTACTCGCGCTCCATCCCCGGCGCGCTCAAGAACGCCCTCGACTGGGCGGCTCGCCCCTGGGGCACCAACTCCTTCAACGGCAAGCCCGTGGCGATCGCCGGCGCGAGCGGCGGCCCCATCGGCACGGCCGCCGCGCAGCAGCACCTGCGCGCCATCCTGGGCCACCTCAACACCCTGACGCTCGGCCAGCCGGAGACCTTCGTGCGCTTCAGCCCGGAGGCCTTCCCCGGCGACGGCGAGATCGCCGACCCGGCGACCGAGGCCGTCGTCTCTAACTTCGCCAAAGCCGCCGCGGCGCACATCTCGCGCTTCGCGGCCGTCACGGTCTGAGCCGAGCCAGGCCTGCTGAGCACTGCCGACGGGCGGGCGGGATCCACTCCCCCCGCCCGTCGGCGTCTGTGCAGGCCCTGGGCCTCTCGGCGCTCCTGACGGTCT
>QGUM02000178.1:0-2248 GCA_003242455.2 Actinomycetes bacterium | reverse complement strand
GGCTCAGCGGGCGCGTCGGCGTCAGGCTGCGCGACTGCCTCGACTTCCGGCTCCGGCTCGGGGTCGTTGAGGTCGAGCGGCACGACCGCGCCGGTGTCGACCACGGGGTCGGGGTCGGGCCAGTCGCTCGCGCGGCGCTCGGCATCGGTCTGCGAGTGCGCGCCGCAGCCATGGTCGACGCTCACGACGCGACCGTCGCTGGGCGACCATTCGTTGGCGCACACGCCGAACACCATGCGCATCGACCCGGTCAGCGGAATGAAGAAGGCGCACGTGGAGCACGGCGCGGTCGACGCGACGGCCGATGCCGCCGTCGGGCCGTGCGAGCCGCGGTACCAGCGCTCGGCTGCCGCCTCCCGCCCCTCGGGGGCGAGGACGCGCTCGCGACCCAGGCCGAACTCGAAGATCTCCATCTCGTCGACGTCGTCGCCGATGGCGGCCGTGTAGCCCGGGACCAGGCGCGGGTCGTCGGCGATGTACGGCAGGACCATGTGCGCGTCGAGGTCGCCGGGGCGCACGCGGTCCTCCCACGGCACCCACTCGGGCGCGAGCAGCGCACCGTCACCCGGCAGCAGGTACGACTCGCACACCGTCGGCTCGGCATCGGCGCCGGTGAGGACGACAGCCCACACCCAGCCCGCATAGCCCTTGAGGTCCGATGCGAAGCGGACCGTGGTGTAGCCGTCGTCGTGGTTCTCGACGCTCAGGAGGTCGCCGACGTGCGCGGCATCGCCAGCCGTCTCGATGGCGGCGGTGCGGGCGAGCTCCTCAAGGCTCGAGCTGACGGCAGTGGTCATGTCAGACGTCCAGCTGCTCGGCGACGGCGCGCAGCACGGCGGCGACCTGCTTGGCGCGCGCGGGCTCGGGGTAGCGGCCCTTGCGCAGCGAGTTGGAGACGCCGTCGAGCATCTTGATGAGGTCCTCGACGATGATCGTCATGTCCTCCGTGGGCTTGCGCAGGTTCGCGGTGAGCGACGGGAGCGGCTCGGCGATGGTCACGGACAGGGCAGAGGGGCCGCGGCGACCGTCGACGACGGAGTACTCGACCTTGGTGCCCGCCTTCACGGTGACGGTGCCAGCGGGCAGCGCCGAGGCGTGCAGGAACACCTCGTCGCCCTCATCGCTCGCGATGAAGCCAAACCCCTTCTCGGGGTCGTACCACTTCACTTTTCCCGTAGGCACGGCAAACCTCTCTCAGTCCTCCACACGTGCGTAGACGCGGGGTTCCCAGTCTACCGGGGTTGCGTCGACGGCCGGAGGCGCCTTCCGCGGCCCCGCAGGGTGCGCGCTCCGCTCGCCGAGCGAAGACGCCACGACGGGCGTACCTTCGACACTGCGCGAGGGGCCCATGGAGGGGAGTGACCATGAACCGCGAGAAGGTGGATCCGGCGCGGGTGGCCGCCGCCGCGGAACGCGCGGGGGAGACCGTGGCGGCCGTCCGGACGGAGGTGGCCTTGCTGCTGACCGAGCTCACGTCGATCGAGGGCCTGGCTCGAGGCGGCGCCGCGTTGGCTCTGGACGGGGTCGCGCAGCAGTGGCGGGCGACGCAGGTGCAGGTCGAGGTCGCGCTCGACGACGTGGCTCGCGCGCTGGCCGATGCCGTGGAGGCGCTGCAGACGTCCCAGGCCGCCGCATCGCCGACGCATTCGCGCTGACACGGTGGTCGCTGGCGGCGGCCCGCCTGTCCCGTCGCCGCCGACTCGGTGACGCAGGCGGTGGGGGCCCGGTGACGCGGGTCGTGGTGGTCCGGTGACGCGGCCCGCGCGTAGGGTCGAGGCGTGGCCGTGCTCATCGACCCCCCGCTGTGGCCCAACCACGGCACGCTGTGGGCGCATCTCGTGTCTGACGCCTCGCTCGAGGAGCTGCACGCCTTCGCTCGTGCCGCCGGCATACCGGAACGCGGCTTCGACCTCGACCACTACGACGTGCCCGCCGAGCGCTACGAGGCGCTCATCGCCCTGGGCGCCGAGGCCGTCTCCACGCGCGAGCTGATCCGTCGCCTGCGGGCATCGGGCCTGCGCGTCACCTCCGCCGAGCGCCACGGCCGCGCCTAGACCGTCGCCGCTCCACCGCGCCGGGGGGATCGGCTGTCACTCAGCACCGGTCAGGGGCCCATCGAGCCGCGATGCGCCGCGTGTCGGCCCGCCGTGGACCGTCAACCGGTGCTGGGTGACGGCGACGCTGGGTGACGGCGACGCTGGGTGACGGCGACCCGCCCGGACAGCAAGAGGCCCCCGGGTCGTCCCCG
>QGUM02000070.1:0-10022 GCA_003242455.2 Actinomycetes bacterium | reverse complement strand
GGGGCCCCCCGCCCCGCCTTCCTTCTTCAGGGGGGTCGGCCGGGACGTCAGGCGGTCGGCTGCGACTTCAGGGGGTCGGCTGCGCGGGGATGTCCTCGGGGACCGAGGCGGCCTCCCTGGCCTTGCGCCACGCCGAGGCGTGCAGCTCGCCGGCGTCGTCGAGCATGTCCCGCTTGAGCTCAGCGGCCGTGCGGCGCGATCCGCGTGAGCTCAGGCCCGACGCGACGGCCGACAGGAGGAGCCACGCTCCGGCCACGCCCAGGAGGGAGATGCCGAGCAGCTCGAGGTCGATCTTGCGGCCCGAGTAGACCGCGATGCACGTGAGGCCCACGGCGGTCACGATCGCGCCCCACAGGGCGCCGGACGCGCGCGACGAGGCGCGCAGGCGCGCTTCCTGGTTCATGACTTCTCCTCCACGACGATGGTGTTGACGGTGTAGTCGTCGATGACGTTGAGCGTGAGCACCGGCTCCCCGGGCTGGGTGAGCTCGATGTACGTGCCCTCGTGCCCGGCGAAGACGCACTCGAGGGCGCGCTGCTCGAAGAAGACGGTCGCCTGGGCGTCCCCGTCGGAGACCACCTTGAGGCTCGTGCCCTGGGGGACGACGAGCGTGGTCGTCGCGGCCACGATGTCGTACTCGAGGGCCTCGGGCATCGGGTCCGGGATGGTGATCCGGGCCGTCGTGCCCTCGAAGGAGCGCTCGGTCCGCGGAGCGATGGTGCAGTCGCCGCCCAGGTAGATGAGCGCGTAGTCGTCCTCGAACAGGCTCGTCGCGTCGATCTCGAGGCGGTCGATGACGTGCTCCTCGAGGGCGATCTCCTGGATCGCCTCGCCCGCGTTCCGCGAGCGCTCGTACGCGGACAGCAGATCGTCATGGACGGCCATGAGGATCACCGCCGGGAACAGGCCCAGGAAGCCCAGGAAGCCCAGGAAGCCCACGCGTCGGCCGGAAAGCGAGACCGCGATGAGGATCGCGCCCAGACCCGTGAGGAAGAGCATGCCCCACGCGAGCACGGGATAGATCGACAGCAGCTCCTCGCGGGCGCACCACGCGATGATCGTCGCCGAGATGAGCGCCCACGCGAGCGTGGCGAGGTAGAAGCCGCGGCCCGGACCGGGCACACGCGGAGGCACGGGAGGGACCGGACGGGCCGTCACAGCCGATGCCGCGGCCCCCGATGCGGCGGCGCCCGCCGGAGCGCCGGCGGGCGAGGCGTCGTGAGAGCGCTCGGGCATCGCGGCGTAGACGGCGTTCTCGCCGGCGGGGGCCTCGCTGCCGCGGCGCACGGCCCAGACGACGAGGCCGACGATGCCGCCCAGGATCGCCAGGGGGATCAGCACCGCGAGCAGGATCGCGATGACCTGAACGGGTCGCGAGGCGTCGAACGGCGCATCCGTGCGCACCGTGATGAACCACGGCTGGCCGAACGACGAGAAGCCGATGAGGGTCAGGATCACGATGCCGATGAGCGGACCCACCTGCATCACGCCGCGGCCGAAGTTCTGGACGACGATGTTGCCCTTGCTGTCGGGCAGGAGCGCCCAGCCCGCGGCGTAGCCGAGGATGACGATGGGGAAGAGCAGGAACGCGGCGAGGATCACGATGATGCGTGCGGGCCACGGAGCGAGCCCCACGCGGGCGCCGAGGCCGGAGATGACTCCGCCCAGCACGCCCTCGGGGCCGCGCACGATGCCCCACGAGCGGATCGTGCTGAAGAAGGCCGCCTCGCGCGGCTCGGTCTCAGGAGTGGTCATGCAGCCAGTCTGTGCCGGGGCGGGCAGGCTCCGCCATGAGGGGACACCCTGATTCGCACCCTGATCTTTCCGCCGCGCGCGTGCGCGGTGCACCCTGAGCAGGGCCTGCACGGGCCTCGCGGGAGCAGCGGCGCGTGTGACGATAGGTGCATGGCCACCACCCGCATCGCGCGACCGCTCGAGCGCTCCTCGAGCGCGCCCGAGTGGTGGCGCGGGATCATCGGCGCGGCGCTGCTGGGCATCTCCGGCATCCTCTTCGCGACGCGCGCGGGCGTGGAGTCGCTGCCCGAGTGGATCCTGCCGCTCCTCGTCTTCGCGGCGGGCGTGGTGCTCGTGTGGAGCCCGCTCGACAGCGCGGTCGCCGGAGACGCTCGCCGTCCCGACGTCGCCGGCCTGTTCGGGCGCGACGCCTGGGTGCGCGTCGTCCTGGGCGTCGCGGGCGTGAGCTGGGCGGGCTGGTGGTTCGCGACGTGGAAGTTCACGAGCAACGTGACCACGCGCGCCATCGTGGTGCCCCTCGTGCTCGTCGCGGCCATCGTGCTCGTGTTCGCGCCCTGGTGGCTGCGTCTCATCCGCCAGGTGGCCGTCGAGCGGGAGCAGCGCGCGCGCGAGTTCGAGCGCGCGGAGATCGCGGCGCACCTGCACGACTCGGTGCTGCAGACCCTGACCCTCATCCGCGCCAAGGCGCACGAGCCGGAGACGGTGGCTCGTCTCGCCCGCGCCCAGGAGCGCGACCTGCGCGCCTACCTGTACCAGGGCAGGCGCACGGCAGACGAGTCGATAGCCACCGCGCTCGGCGACGTGGTGAGCGAGATCGAGGACGCGCACGCGATCACCGTCGACCTCGTCACGGTGGGCGACGGGCCCACCACGACGCCCATGCGCGCGGCGCTGCAGGCGGCTCGTGAGGCGCTCGCGAACGCAGCCCGCCACGCCCACGGTCCCGTGTCCGCCTATGCCGAGCTCAGCGCCCGCAGCCTGGAGATCTTCATCCGCGATGCGGGCCCCGGCTTCGACCCGGAGCGCGTCCCGGCAGGGCGGCTCGGCATCGCCAACTCGATCATCGGCCGCGTCGAGCGGCACGGCGGCACCGCGACGGTGACGTCGGCGCCCGGCTCGGCCACGGAGGTCCACATCATCGTCCCACGGGAGGAGCCATGAGCATTCGCGTCGTGATCGTCGACGACCATGACGTCATCCGGGTCGGCGTGCGCGAGTCGCTCGACGCCGACATCGAGGTGGTGGGGGAGGGCCGCGACGTCGAGTCAGCGGTCGCGGTCATCGCCGCGACCCGGCCCGACGTGGTCATCCTCGACGTCCACCTGCCCGGCGGCAAGGGAGGCGGCGCGCTCGACGTGCTCGCCCAGATCCTCGCGGGCGAGAACCCTCCACGCGTCCTGGCCCTGTCCGTGTCCGATGCCGCCGAGGACGTCGTCGCCGTCGTGCGCGCGGGCGCCCGCGGCTACGTGACCAAGTCGATCTCCGGGCCGGACCTGTCCGATGCCGTGCGTCGCGTCGCGTCGGGCGACGCCGTGTTCTCGCCGCGCCTCGCCGGATTCGTGCTCGACGCCTTCAACGCGGCCGGCGGCGAGGTCGCGTCCGTCGACGAGGACCTCGACAAGCTGACGGAGCGCGAGCAGGAGGTCATGCGCCTCATCGCTCGCGGCTACACCTACCGCGAGGTGGGAGAGAAGCTCTTCATCTCCATCAAGACGGTCGAGACGCATGTGGGCAAGGTGCTCCACAAGCTGCAGCTGTCGAACCGCCACGAGCTCGCCCACTGGGCCGCCCAGCACCGCATCGTCTGACCGGGCGGCCAGGAGCGCGAAGGGTCCCGTCAGCCCAGGAGGGAGACCGCGCGGGCGATGACCAGGGCGGTGATGACGAAGCCCGACAGGGCCTCGACGCCCATGACCGCCTTCGCCCGGTGCGACAGGCTGGAGCGCGCCGAGCAGGAGGCGCGATCAGGATCCGGCGTCGGGGCTCACCAGAGACACGATGAGCACGCCGATCGCGACCTGATTGGCGACGAAGAGCAGCAGGGCCTGTGCGACGGAGGCGCGCCGCGACCACGCCGTCTCCTTCTGGAAGCGCACCGGGTTGGCGATGAGCAGCGGCACGAGCAGAGCCAGGCCCAGGCCCACGACGGTGTGCTTGAGGGCCCCAGGGAAGACGCTCGGCAGCGTCGCGTAGAGGGCGAGGGCGGCCAGCAGGGCCGTCGCGGCGGGCCAGCGATGCTCGCCGGGCCTGTCCCAGCCGCTCCCGTCGCCATGCCTTCCCGCTAGCCTGCGCCGGCGCTCACGTCTCGGGGTGACGCCGGGCGTCCCCGACGCGGCGGTCGCGCGATGTTGCGCATGTCACAACGGCACAAAGCGGAAAGAGCGGGATGAATCCGGCGTGTGCGGTGGTGTGTCGTGTGAAATCTCTGACACGACGCGCAAGGGCGTTTGCCCCCAACGTCGGGGGCACCATGTGCAGGGATACGGTAGAAAGCACAACAGGACATGCAAGGCCGATCCCACAGGGGGGCTCGGCGGTCGGTCGCTGTGGGGGCGGCAGAAGGGTGCGTGGGCCATGCGCAGGTGGCGGCTCAGGCGTCGCCAGGGTGGCCTGCGCGTGTCGCCGCTCACCCCCGCACAGGTCCAGGCCCTGCGCCACCGCGACGCCCAGCTGACCCTGTGGGCCACCCGGTTCTTCATCGCCGGCGCCACCATGGCGGCGCTCGTGGTGGGCGGAGTGGCCGTGGGCTACGACCTCGACAAGTACCTGACGCTCGCCGTCCTCGGCATCGGCAACGCGGCGGTGTACCTCATCGCGCTCACGACGACGTTCCGCGGATACGCGAAGCAGGCCGGTCTCCTGGTCCTCATGATGAGCGTGCTGACGATCCTGGCCATCTGCTCCGTCATCTCCACGGGGACCAGCACCGAGTCCGTGCTCTTCGGCCTCGCCGTGATGCCGTTCGTGCTGCTGCGCTCCGACGACATGGTCGCCCGGCTCAGCCTGAGCGGCTTCACCCTGGCGATCTACCTGACCTGTGAGCTCGCGTGGCCCGCTGGCCACGGCTCGAACGAGCTTCCGACGGAGCTCGCGAGCGCTCTCGCCATGTTCAACCGCTTCGTCGCCGCCTTCCTGACCATGGCCGCCATCGTCGTGCTCCAGGCCAAGCTCCGCCTCAACCGCCAGATCCTCGAGGGCGCGGCCCGCTACGGCGAGCTGCGCGCCACGACCGACGAGCTGACGGGCGTCTACAACCGTCGCCCCGTCATCGCCCAGCTCCAGGAGTACGCAGAGCGAGGCCGAGGCAACTACGCGATCGCGCTCATCGACCTCGACGAGTTCAAGTCCATCAACGACCACCACGGGCACGACTGCGGCGACGCGATGATCAAGCTCGTCGCCGATGCGCTGACCTCGCACTTCCGCTCGTCGGACATGGTCAGCCGCTGGGGAGGGGACGAGTTCCTCGTCCTCATGCCGGGCATCCGTCACGCGGATCTGGAGCCCGTGCTCGAGCGGCTGCGCGCGCACATCGCATCGCTCTCGCTCGAGTGCGGCAAAGGCCAGGACCACGCGATCACGGTGTCGATAGGCGCCGCCATGGGTGTCACCGGGCGCAGCCCCGACGAGTGCATCGCGGCCGCGGACCACGCCCTGTACCGGGCGAAGGAAGGCGGGCGCAACCGGGTCGTCACCGTCGGCACGTCGCCGCCGACGGGGGCGCTCGGGCGCGGCTAGCACGCGCTTCCGGCCCGCATCGGCTGTGGGCGCCACGCCCTAGACTTGACCGGACATGGATGCCCTCTTCGACGTCCCCGGTGCCTCGTCCGAGCTGACGGAGGGCCTCAACCCGCAGCAGGCGAAAGCCGTCCTCTACGACGGCCCCGCGCTCCTCATCATCGCCGGCGCCGGCTCCGGCAAGACGCGCGTCCTGACGCATCGCATCGCCCACCTCCTGGACTCAGGGCGCGCCCGGCCGCACGAGATCCTCGCCATCACCTTCACGAACAAGGCGGCGGGGGAGATGCGCGAGCGCGTCCAGGCGCTCGTGGGCCCCGAGGCGCGGTCGATGTGGGTGTCGACCTTCCACTCCGCGTGCGTGCGCATCCTGCGCCGGGACCACGAGCTCGCCGGCCTGCGCTCCTCGTTCTCCATCTACGACGCGGCAGACTCGCAGGCGCTCATGAAGCTCGTCATGCGCGAGCTCGACCTCGATCCCAAGAAGTTCGCGCCGCGCTCGATCCTGGGCCGCATCGGCCAGTTCAAGGACGAGCTCATCGGGCCCGAGGAGGCGCGGGCCGCGACCGAGGGGCTGTCACGCCACTCCCTGGAGCACGCCGCGGGCCTCGCGTACCCGCTGTACCAGGCACGCCTCGAGGCGGCCAACGCCGTCGACTTCGACGACCTCATCGTCAAGACCGTCCGCCTGCTCCAGGACCACGAGGAGGTCGCGCAGCGCTATCGGGCGCAGTTCCGCCACGTGCTCGTCGACGAGTACCAGGACACCAACCACGCCCAGTACGTCCTCATCCGCGAGCTCGTGGGCGAGACGGGTCACCTCACCGTCGTGGGCGACGCGGACCAGTCCATCTATGCCTTCCGCGGTGCGACCATCCGCAACATCCTCGAGTTCGAGAAGGACTACCCCAAGGCCGAGGTGGTGCACCTCGAGCAGAACTACCGCTCGACGCAGACGATCCTCAGCGCCGCCAACGCGGTCATCGCCAACAACCCCTCGCGTCGGCCCAAGAACCTGTGGACCGACGCGGGCGCGGGCGAGCGCATCGTCGGCTACGCCGCCGACAACGAGCAGGACGAGGCGGAGTTCATCGCGCTCGAGATCAAGCGCCTCATGAGCTCCGAGGGGGTGGTGCCCGGCGACGTCGCCGTGATGTACCGCGCCAACGCCCAGTCCCGCGCGATCGAGGAGCGCTTCATCCGCGCGGAGATCCCGTACAAGGTGGTCGGCGGCACGCGCTTCTACGAGCGCAAAGAGATCAAGGACATGCTCGCCTACCTCGCGGCCATCGTGAACGAGGACGACGACATCGCCGTCCGCCGCATCGTCAACACGCCCAAGCGCGGCATCGGCGACACGACGGTCGAGGCGATCGATCGCCTGCGTCGCGAGGCGTCGGCCGCGGCGGGGCGTGCCGGCGCTGCGGACATGAGCTTCGGCCAGGCCCTGCGCCGGGCGTCGGAGGCGGGCCTGCCCGCCCGCGCGGAGAAGTCCGTCGCAGAGTTCGTCGCGCTCATGGACGACCTGCGCTCGCTCGCGGCCGACAACGGTCCCGCCGGCGTGCTCGACGCCGTCGCCGACCGCACGGGCATGCTCGCCGAGCTGCGCCGCTCCGACGACCCGCAGGACGCGAGCCGCATCGAGAACATCATGGAGCTCGTCGCGGTGGGCCGTGAGTTCTCCGAGGAGAACCCCGAGGGCACGCTCGCGGACTTCCTGGAGAAGGTCGCGCTCGTCGCCGACGCCGACCAGGTGCCGGACCCCGACTCCGGCACCGGCGGCGTCGTCACGCTCATGACGCTCCACACCGCCAAGGGTCTCGAGTTCCCCGTCGTGTTCCTCACGGGGATGGAGGACGGCACGTTCCCGCATCTGCGCTCCATGGAGTCGGGCAACTCCAAGGACCTCGAGGAAGAGCGTCGCCTCGCGTACGTGGGCCTCACGCGCGCCAAGGAGCGGCTGTACCTCACGCGCGCGGAGGTGCGCTCGAGCTGGGGCGCCCCGCAGTACTTCGGCGCCTCGCGCTTCATCACGGAGATCCCGGCCGACCTCATCGACTGGCGCCGCTCGGAGACCTCCGCGGCGCGCCTGCGCTCTCGCGAGCAGCGCGGGGCGGGCGGCTGGTCGAGCACGTACGGCTCCTCGCGCGGCTACGGCTATGGCAGCCAGGATCGCGACGACGGCAACGTCTACGCGCGCGCGGGCGCGGTCACGACGCGACGCGTCCCGCCCAGCCCGCCGGGTGCGACGCCGGGAGCCGACCTCGAGTTCGAGGTGGGGGATCGCGTCACCCACGACAAGTTCGGCCTGGGCACCGTAGTGGGGCTCGAGGGCAGCGGCCGCAATGCCGTGGCCAAGGTCGACTTCGGCGAGCCGGAGGGCGTCAAGCGCCTGGTGCTGCGCTTCCATGCCATCCAGAAGCTCTAGGCCGTCGCCGCTAGGCTGACGCCAGGCATGAAGGGGAGGCTGTCGATGGAGAACAACCGCACGTCCAAGGTCTCGATCGTGGGCGCCGGCGCGGTGGGCGCCACGCTCGCGTACGCGGGACTCATGCGGGGCTTCGCGCGCCGGGTGGCGCTGTACGACGTCAACCGGGCCAAGGTGGAGGCGGAGGCTCTCGACCTGGCGCAGGGCATCCAGTTCATGCCCGAGGCGACGGTCGAGGGCTCCGACGACGTGGCGGTGTGCGCCGACTCCGACGTCGTGGTGATCACGGCCGGAGCCAAGCAGCAGCCCGGTCAGAGCCGCCTCGACCTCGCCGGAGCGACCATCGGCCTCATGGACAAGATCGTCCCGCCGCTCGTCGAGGTGTCGCCCAACGCGATCTTCATCCTCGTCACCAATCCCGTGGACGTGGTGACCTACGCGGCGATCAAGCGCTCAGGCATGGACCCGCGCCGCATGTTCGGGTCGGGCACGGTGCTCGACTCCTCGCGCCTGCGCCACCAGATCGCCCAGGAGTGCCGCGTCGCCGTCGCGAACGTGCACGCCTACATCGCGGGCGAGCACGGCGACTCCGAGGTCGCGCTGTGGTCCTCCGCGACCATCGGCGGCGTGCCGCTCACCGAGTGGGTGGACTCCCACGGCGTGGTCGTCATGACGGACGAGGTCCGACGCCGCATCCACCACGACGTGATGCGCTCGGCGTACACGATCATCGAGGGCAAAGGCGCGACGAACTATGCGATCGGCGCCGCCGGTGCCCGCATCGTCGAAGCGGTCCTCAACGACGAGAACCGGGTCCTGCCGGTGTCGACGCTCATCGACTATCCCGGAGTGGGCGAGGTGTGCATGTCCCTGCCTGCGGTGGTGGGGCGCGAGGGCATCGTCCACCGCGTGGACGTCTCGCTCGACGACGAGGAGCGCACGGCGCTCGAGCAGTCCGCGCGGGCGATCAAGGCGGTCGCGGAGCGCTTCGGCGTCTAGGCCGCCTGCTCCGCCGCGGCCTTGCGCGACGTGTAGATGTGCACAGGCGTGCCCAGGTCGGTGTGCTCGACCACGGTCATGATGTCCTCGTTGTACATGCGGATGCAGCCGTTGGACACGTACTGCCCGATGAGCTCGGGCTGGTTGGTGCCGTGGATCGCGAGCTGCGGGGGAGCGCCGTCGAAGGTCTTGAGGACCTCCGAGAAGCCGCTGAGACCGAGAGCGTACGCGCCGTAGACGCCCGTGTCGTTGTGGGTCGAGTCGAGCGGGTCCGTGATCGAGTACAGGCCCGGAGGCGTGGGCGTCTCGTCGGTGCCGAGCGCCACGGGAGCCTTGAGGATCAGCTCCGTGCCGTCCCACAGCTCGAGCTCGCGCTCCTCGATGAAGATGCGGATCTCCACGCTCGTGGTGGTCAAGGTGACCTGGTCCGCCTTGATCCATCCGGTGCTCTGGTTGGGCTGGACGGGCAGCATGACGCGCAGCCAGCGCGTGCCTGCTTCCTCGCGCTGCTCGACCGCCAGCAGGGTGAGCGGGTGGAAGGTGGCCTCGCTCCACTTGTCGAGCGTGCGGGTCACCGTGCCGCCCGGCGCATCGAAGACCTGCAGCTCCTCGCCCTTGATCGTGGCGACGATGTCTCCGGGGCGGACCTCCGGCTTCACCGGCTCGGCGGTGAAGGTCGCTCCCGGGTGCGGCACCTTGCCCGTGGCGTAGTCGCCTCCGCCCGACGTGTTCGTCAGCACGGCGATGAGCACGCCGATGCCGCCGACGACCAGGATGCCTCCGGTGACGATGAGCGGGACGCGCCAGCGACTGAGCAGCATGGCCGTCATTGTCGCAGTCACACGTGCATGTCCGCGACATCCGCCCTGGTCACCGTCGTCGCGCGGCTCAGCCGGTGAAGGCCGCCGCGAGGCCCGCGGCGAGCGGGTCCACGATGCGGCCGTTCGCCGCCCCGTCGGCGTCGAGCGGACCGCCGTCCGTGATCTGGTACGTGAGCTTGTGGCCGGAGATGTCCGCGCCGGGGATCGCCGTCCAGACTCCGTCGCTCACCTTGTAGGCGCGGTTGACCGGCGAGGGGAACGTCACGGTGATCGTGACCGGC
>QGUM02000069.1:0-10048 GCA_003242455.2 Actinomycetes bacterium | reverse complement strand
GGATGGCGGCGTCGTGGGACCCGGCCCTGCTCGAGCAGGTGGCCCGGGTGACGGCGGTCGCGGCGGCGGCCACCGGCATCCACTGGACCTTCTCCCCCGTGCTGTGCATCGCCCGTGACCTGCGCTGGGGCCGCGTCAACGAGACCTTCGGCGAGGACCCGTACCTCATCGGCGCCCTCGCATCGGCGATGGTGAAGGGATACCAGGGCGACGGCCTCGAGGACCCGACCGCGATCCTCGCCACCGCGAAGCACTTCGCCGGGTACTCGGAGACCCAGGGCGGGCGCGACGCCACCGAGGCGGACATCTCCCGCCGCAAGATGACGAGCTGGTACCTGCCGCCCTTCGAGCGCGTGGCGCGCGAGGGCTGCGCGACCTTCATGCTCGGCTACCAGGCCACCGACGGCGTGCCCATCACCATCAACACGTGGCTCCTGCGCGACGTGCTGCGCGAGCAGTGGGGCTACACCGGCATGCTCGTCACGGACTGGGACAACGTGGGCAACCTGGTGCGCGAGCAGCGGCTCTTCCCCGACTACGCCCAGGCGGCTGCCGCAGCTGTCAAGGCCGGCAACGACATGATCATGACGACGCCGGGCTTCTTCGAGGGCGCGCAGCAGGCGGTGCGCGAGGGCCTGCTCGAGGAGCGGCTGGTCGACGAGGCCGTCGCCCGCATCCTCGCGGTGAAGTTCCGTCTGGGCCTGTTCGAGAACCCGCGACTTCCCGACCCCGAGCGCCAGGCCGTGCTCGTCGGAAGCCGCGAGCACGCGGAGCTCAACCTCGAGGTCGCGCGTCGCAGCATCGTCCTGCTCCGCAACGACGGCACGCTCCCCTTGACGCCCCAGGGCGGGCCGCGCCGCATCGCCGTGGTCGGCCCCAACGCTGACGACCCCGACGTCACCCTGGGCGACTGGGCGGGTCGCTCGGGCCAGGCCGACTGGCTGCCCGACGGCCACCCGCGCGCCATGATCTCGACCGTCCTGGACGGCCTGCGCGAGGTCGCGCCGCCCGACTGGGACATCACCTACGAGCGAGGTGCGGATATCTGCGCGCTCATCCCGGATCCGGAGGGGCCCACGTTCGCGGACGGCCAGCCGCGTCCGCCGATCGCGGCGCCCATCGACCCGGACCCGGCCATGATCGCCCAGGCCGTCGCCGCCGCCCAGGCCGCCGACCACGTGGTCGTGGTGGTGGGCGACAACATCTACCTGACGGGCGAGGGACGCTCGACGGCGACGCTCGAGCTGCTGGGCGGCCAGAAGGCGCTGCTCGACGCGATCGCGGAGTCGGGCACCCCGTTCACCGTGGTCCTGCTCGCGGGCAAGCCGCTCGTCCTGCCGCCGTCCGCTCACGCCGCCAACGCGATCCTGTGGGTTGCGAACCCCGGCATGCGCGGCGGCGTCGCGATCGCCGAGATCCTCTTGGGACTGACCGAGCCGAGCGGCCGCCTGCCCATCTCCTTCCCTCGTCACGTGGGTCAGCAGCCGACGTTCTACAACCAGATCGAGGGTCAGCACGGCACGCGCTACGCGGACCTCACGCAGAAGCCCGCCTGGCCCTTCGGCCACGGCCTCACGTATTCGTCGGTCTCGTATGAGAACCTGCGACTCGAGTCGACCGAACTGGGCTTTGAGGGCACGGTGCGCGGCACCGTGACGGTGACCAACACCGGCGCGCGCCCCGTGCGCGAGGTCGTCCAGGTGTACGTTCGCGACCGCTACACGTCGGCCACGTGGGCCGACCGCGAGCTCAAGTCGCACGTGCTCGTGGACCTCGAGCCCGGCGAGAGCCGTGAGGTCGAGGTATTCGTGCCGGTGAGCGCCTGCACCTTCGTGAACGCCGATGGCGTCCGCGTGGTCGAGCCCGGCGAGTTCCACCTGCTGGTGGGCCCGAGCTCGCGCAAGGAGGACCTACTGGTGGCGGAGTTCACCGTCTCCTGACGCTCGATGACTGCGGGGGCCCGCGCCGGTGCCTTGGGTCGCTGGCGCGGGCTTTTTCGTCGGTGACAACGCCCTGCACACAAAGAACCGCCCGCCCAACCTGACGGCTGGACGGGCGGTTCGTGAAGTGAAAGCGCTTATGCCTCGTTCGAGGTGGTGGTGCGGGCCTCGCGGACCCACTCGACGATCTCCTCGATGTTGTCCGGGATCTCGTAGCCACACTGGCTGAGCTCCTGGTCGATCTTGAGAGTGATGCCGTCCTTGCCAGCGGCGAAGGCCTCGGCGGTGGTGCCGTCGATGATCTCCGTGGAGTTGGAGAAGTCGGAGACACCCTCGCACAGGTGCATGACGCCGCCGCCGGGGGTCCACCACACGCGGTCCTCACCGGTGAGCTCCGCGACGACCTGCGACTCGACCGCCGCCTGCTCCTGCGAGAGCGGCTTGAAGTCGATGCCCATGAACACGGCCAGCAGCGCCACCGCGATGCCTGCCACACCCGCGATGTTCTTCTGCTTGGAGTCCATGTCCTTGTTCAGGTAGATCATGATGATCAGCGGAACAAAGGCGATGAGCGCGATGATGGCGCCCAGCTGGTTCTGGACGAAGAAGCGGAACTTCTCCTTCTCCGATGCCGGGTCGAGGCGGTTGGCCTTCTTCCACAGCATCGAGCCGACGATCGACAGGATGCCGATCACGACGATGAAGCCGATCAGAGTCCACCAGCGCCACTGCGGGAAGCCCTGGTTCTCAACCAGCTCGTCGAACGAGGGGCGCAGCACCCAGAAGATCGCGACGGCCTCAAGGGCGATCGCGACGAACCACAGGATCAGCGCGGTGACGCGCTTGGTGGTCGCCTGGGACTTCGCCTCAGCGGTGGGCTTGAACACCTCCGCCTTGCGGCCGCTCGACTTCTTGCCAGTTGACTTCTTGCTGTCCTCGGCAGCGTTGTCTTCAGTCATTGAATCCTCCTTGAAACTCAGCACGTGAGCATAGCAACGGGGGTGTGCCAGCCCCTATGGCCAGTGCTGCGAGTCACAGGCGGTGGCGACGTGTCAGCCGCGGGCGGCCCACAGTGCGTCATACGACCTCGGCGAGGTGAGGTTCTCGCCCAGCCGGTTCAGCTTCCCGAGACCGTGATAGTCAGAGGCACCCGTGCGCACCAGGCGTAGCCTCTCCGCGATCGCCGCCAGGCGCTCCCGCTGCGCATCGGAATGGTCTCGGTGGTCCACCTCGAGACCCACCAGGCCGGCCGCCGCCATCGATTCGATGACAGACGACGCGACCACCCGGCCGCGGCCATCGGCACCGGGGTGGGCGAAGACCGGCACTCCCCCTGCGGCGCGCAAGGTGCGCACGGCATCCACCACGTCGGGCGCGTAATGGGGGACGTAATAGCGGGAGTTGCCAGCCAGGATGTGCTCGAATGCCGCGTCCCGCGTGGGCACGTGACCTGCGGCGACCAGTGCGTCGGCGATGTGGGGGCGGCCCACCGTGGCGGCATCGCCGGACTGTGCCACCACGTCGTCCCACGTGAGCGGGTAGTCCTGGGCGACCAGGCGGACGATCTCCCGGGCCCGATGCACCCGCGCATCTCGTGTGCGAGCGAGCATCTCCTGGACCACCGGGTCCTCGCGCCGCGGCCAGTACGCGAGCAGGTGGATCGAGATGCCGTTGTGACGGCAGCTGACCTCGATGCCGGGGACGAACTCCACCCCCAAGCGCTCCGCCTCAGCGGCGGCCTGGTCCCAGCCGTCCATGGTGTCGTGGTCGGTGAGAGCGACCACGTCCAGACCGGCGGCGGCGGCCGCACGCATCACCTCTGCGGGCGACTCGGTGCCGTCCGAGACGGTCGAGTGCGTGTGGAGGTCGATGCGCATCAGACAAGTATGTTCACTATTTTCGCCGTGCACGCGCGCCGCGGTTGTGGGATTGTGTTCGTGCACAAGGATTTTGTGCGCAAAGTGTAGGGAGGAGCTATGACGATTCATCGCAAGATTCTCGGTGCGGCCACTGTCTTGGCCGCTTTGGCTCTCGTCGCGACCCCGGCAGCGGCTGACCCGCCAGTAACCTGCATAACTTCCGCCAGTCTTCCTATTGGAGACGGTAACTACATCTATTCCAAGTCAACACTCACGTGTCCCACTGGATACGGCCTCATCGCGGCGTCCGTGACATCGCGGGTTCAAGAGAAGGTCTCGCTCGTGTGGACGACGCGGGCTACCGGAACCGCCGGAGGATCGACCATAACCGTGTCCAAGACGACTTCGTACTACTGCAACGGGCACGGTACTGACAGTTGGCGCACGTCCGGCACCGGTACGGACAACTACAGCCGCACGAGCTCGAGCACCTCCAACGCTGTGTCGCTCACCTGCTAGTTGCGGTGTCGCGCTAAACTGCAATCTGGGGGCGCGGTCGCGAACCCAGGTTGCAGTGGTCATGAGAGTTTCGACCCACACGTAGGGAAGTTCCTTTGCGCCAGAAGCTCAGCCGCAGTGCTAGGGCCGGTGCCTTGCCCGCGCTCGCCATATCCGTGCTCATGTCCGCTTGCGCGCACTCCAACCCGGATGCCACGGAAGAGCCGATCACGTCATGGAACGGGGCCGCGCTCAGCACGTACCAAGCCTCCCTCGTCGCCGACGGCTCCGTTTCCGATGCCGATCTCACGGACGCGTTCGAGCGTGCCGCCGACTGCGTCCGCGCAGACGGATGGCAGGTTTCCGTGGTGCCTGCGGTGCCGATGGGTCTCGCGCTCAACGTGACCTATGGCGCATCCGACGACGGCGAGGCCGCCGCGCAGAAGGTCGCCGAGTGCCAAGACGAATGGGTCGGTCCGCTGGGGTCCATCTACATCGCGCACAGAGCACCCACTGGCAGTGAGCGGGAACGTGAATTCGCGAAATGGCAGGAATGCATGGTTTCGAACGGCGCCGTAATCGAGGGTGTGCGTCTGGGACAATCGCAGGCTGACATAGTCACTCTCCTGCAGGACCTGAACGCACGAACCTATCCTGACTGGGAAGCCTCCTGGCAAGACTGCATGGACACGTACTACGCCGTCCTGTGGCCCGAATTGTTTGGAGCACCCTAATAGTGAGCCCTTCGAGATGGAAGGCGAAGGCTGTCGGTAGCGCCGCAGTGCTGGTGCTCGTCCTGGCACCGCTCGTGTTCGCCGCGTTATTCGCCAAGCTCGGAAGTGCGCCGGTTGTAGAGAATGTTGTCGAGCCGGTTCCCGCGACGATTGTCCTCGAACCCTCTTCCGACCGCCTGGTCGCGTCTGTAGATCTCACCGTGACTGTGCGTGTTCTCGAACCGCCTGCGACGTCCGGCGAAGGCATCGTCACCGCAATCTACCTAGAGCCCGGCGACACACTGCGCGCAGGAGCACCTTTATTCGCACTGAACGGCGTGCAGCGCCTCGGCTATGTGCCCCGGCAGTCGCAGGTGTTCTACCGGACTCTCTGCGCCGGTTCTAGAGGCTCTGATGTCGCGCTGCTGCAGGAGTTCTTGAGCAATCTCGGGTACGCGGTCTCGACACCAGACGGACGGTTTGGGCGCGAAACGGAGAACGCCGTCAAACTCTTGAATGCAGACCTCGGCTACCCGTCGCCCCACGCTTGCTTCGAGCCTGCCACGGTGATCGCACTGCCCAGCGAGGAAGTCACGGTCGCGTCACTGGGACTCGTTTTGGGGCAACCCTTTGCAGCGACGACGCCGTGGGTCACCCTCAGGCCTGTTGTCGACGACGCGCGCGTCAGCCTCACCGGCGGGGCACTCGTACCCGACGGAGCGTATGAGTTGAGGGTTAACGGGCACACATTCCCGGCGGAGGTGGCCGCCGGCACCGTTTCAGTGGATGAGCCTTCCGCGTTGGATGTCCTCACGATGGCACCTGGCACGTCAATGTTCCGCGGGTCTTTGCAGTCCGTCAATGAGGTGCCAATGATTCTGCTGCCAGCGACGTCGATACTTCTCACGGCTGATGGAAAGACTTGTGTCGCCGTCAAAGAACCCGCCGGCAATATTGTTGCGAAGAGAGTGACCCGTCTGCCTAACGGCGTTCGCGATCTCGTCGCGGTTGCACCCGACGCATCGCTGGAAGGGGCCACCGTCATTCTTGCGCCATCCGTTTTGGAGCACCTGAGCGAATGTCGATAGTCCTCGACAACGTCACGTTTCGATACTCGACCCGCACTGCGCCAGTCATCGACGGGGCATCGCTGGTCCTGCAACGCGGGGAGTCGTGCGCGCTGATGGGCCCCTCGGGCGAAGGCAAGTCCACCCTGCTCTACCTCATCGCAGGTCTGCTGATACCCGAATCGGGTGTGGTTAGAGTTGAGCCAACAGACCCTCAGGACGAGGCGAATACGTCGACGGCCTGGGTCTTCCAATCGCCGACATTGCTCACGCGCCGCACTGCGCTGGACAATGTGAGCCTCGCGCTGCTCGCCTCGGGTGCTCATCGCGCAACGGCAGAGCCGATAGCCGAGGAGGCTCTGCGAGCCGTTGGGCTCCACGCATTTCTCCACTACCCGGTCCGGCGACTCTCGGGAGGCCAGGCGCAACGAGTCGCATTGGCCCGGGCCATGGTCTGCAATCCGGCACTCGTGTTGGCCGACGAGCCGACAGCGAACCTGGACTTCGAGACGGGTCGCGCGGTCATCGAAGTCCTCCTGGACGTGATGAGCTGCGCTGCTGTCTTGGTCGCCACGCACGATCTGCGCATTGCCAAGATGATGGATAAAGTCGCGTACCTCGAAGGCGGCAAACTTGAGGTGCACTCGACGTGATGAAGCGCGGCGAGATCGTGTCCGAGGCTGCGCGCAATGCAGTGCACCGCCAACTGTTCCTGAGTGTCGCCGTCGGTCTGGTTTTCGTCGCTCTCACCTGCGTGACGTCGCTCATGGTTACGTGGTCGCAGGAGATGCGGCTGGCCGAGGATCAACGCGGACGATTCATCATTGAGATCACTGCATCGAGTGAGCAAGGCATCGATCCGTGGCTGTGCGAAAGTTTGGCGAGGCGGGATGGCGTTGTCGCAGCTGGTGGGATGTACGAAGCCACCGTGAGCCGCGTTGAAAATCCATGGACGTATCGCGAGATTCCTGCCGTCTTGGTATCTCCGGGCGCGCCAAGGTTGTGGGGCCTGGACTCACACAAAGGTGCCCTCGTCGGTTCAAGTCTCGCGGCGGTCTCGCCTGAGCTAGGTTCAGCGCCTACCGCCGTCATGGCGGATGGCGGTCAGGTGCGCATCAGCGGAGTGGCCGCATCGGCCCTCCCCGTGGATGCGCTGAACTCGAGTTTGGTGATACCTACCGTTCTGGATGCACCGCTCGCCGTGTGCTGGATCCGCTACTCGCCTCCTGAGCGAGAGTCGGTGTGGGCCGCATCCTCAATGGTGATGGGCCTCACTCCGGTCATCATCTCCGATTTCTACCCAATCGCGTCCGGTTCACTGACATCGGAAGCACTGTGGGAGCGCTACGTCAGTGCCCTTCCCGCTGTCCTGTCCGGGCTCATCGCGGTCACGCTCGCCGGCGTCACTATGGCCGGGCGACGTCGCGAGGTTGCCGTGATGCGGATCGCAGGCGTCGGAGTCCGAGACACCTTTGCGGTCGTATCACTGGAGCACGCGATTCCACTCGTGCTGGTTGTGCCCGTAGCGTTCATGTGGGGTTGCATTGCGGCAACCGCGATCAGCGGCCACGCACCCTCGGCCGACAGTTTTCGGGCGGCGACGATGTTCCTGCTCGCCGCCGCCCTCATTTACGTCGCCGGTTGCAGCCTTCTCGCGGGAATCGTAAGTCGCATCAATCCCCTCATGGCCCTGAAGGAGTAGGGGCGCGCGGTACCACGCCAGGCGGCGTGTTGCACTCGCACCCGGACCCCCGTCGCACACCCGATGCCCGCGCGCGTGTGAAGATAGCCAGGTGACTGAGGACAGCGCCAAGGCCAAGAACGAATCCCGCTCCACCCGCCCCGCGAGCGAGGAGTTCAAGAGGTTCATCGCGACCGGCTGGGCCGAGCCCGACGACGTGAAGACCACCGCCGTCGCCGCAGCGCCCTACGCCGCCGAGCGGCGCGCCCGCCTGTCCGAGCGCCTGCCCGGAGTGCGCATCGTCGCTCCCGCCGGCGACCTCAAGGTGCGCTCCAACGACACGGACTACCGCTTCCGCCCGCACTCGGACTTCGCGTACCTGACCGGTCTGGGCGCGGACCACGAGCCCGGCGCGGTGCTCGTGATGGAGCCGATCTCGGGCGGCGGGCACGAGACGACGCTCTACGTCATCCCACCGGCGGGCCGTGACGACGAGGGCTTCTATGCCGACCCCCGTTCGGGCGAGTTCTGGATCGGCCGACGCCCCGGCCCCGCCGAGTTCGAGGCCATGACCGGCATCCCCACCAAGCCCGTCGCGGAGCTGCCCAAGGGCATCTCCACTCGCAACCAGCCGTCCAGGGTCGTCCAGCGCGCGCTGAGCGAGATGCGGATGGTCAAGGACGAGTATGAGATCCAGCAGATCCGCGACGCCGTGAATGCGACCATCGCAGGCTTCGAGCGCGTCATGCGGGAGCTGCCGCGCGCGGTGGAGCACAAGCGCGGCGAGCGTGTCATCGAGGCGACCTTCGACGGGCACGCTCGCGAGGAGGGCAACGCCGTCGGCTACGAGACCATCGCGGCCGCCGGACCGCACGCGACCACGCTCCACTGGATCCGCAACGACGGCCAGGTGCGCCACGGCGACCTGCTCCTGCTCGACGCGGGCGTCGAGGTGGAGAGCCTGTACACCGCGGACATCACGCGCGTCTTCCCCATCTCCGGCGAGTTCACCCCGGCCCAGCGGAAGGTCTACGAGGTCGTGCTGGAGGCGGCCGATGCCGGATTCGCCGTCACACGCCCCGGCGCCAAGTTCATCGACGTGCACAACGCTGCGATGGACGTCATCGAGCGACGCCTGCACGAGTGGGGCATCGTGCCCGAGTCCACGGACCCCGACGCGAAGCTGTACCGCCGCTGGATGGTCCACTCGACGTCGCACCACCTGGGCCTCGACGTCCACGACTGCGCGGCGGCTAAGCGCCAGCTGTACCTCGAGGGCACGCTCGAGGAGGGCATGGTCTTCACCATCGAGCCCGGCCTGTACTTCAAGCCCGACGACCTGCTCGTGCCCGAGGAGCTGCGCGGCATCGGCGTGCGCATCGAGGACGACATCCTGGTCACCACGGACGGTGCCGAGAACCTCTCGGCCGCCCTGCCGCGCGACCCCGACGAGGTGGTCGCGTGGATGGCGCGCCACCGCGGCTAGCGCCGGACGGATGTCTGACATCGAAGGTACGATGTCAGACATGGCAGTGATCTCGGTTCGCACCCTCTCGCGGGAGACAGCCCGAGTTGTCGACGGCCTCGCCGGGGAGTCGGAAGGCGTGGTCGTCACCAAGGACGGCGTGCCCGTGGCGCGCATGGTGCCCATCTCGGCAGTCGAGCGCGAGCTGTACGCGCACCTCATCGCCCAGGGCATCGACCCGTTCGCGCCGCCCGTGGTGCGTGAGGACCTTCGGCCGCTTCCCCCCGTCAAGGAAGGTCAGCCGTCCCTCTCCGACCACCTGATGAGCGAGCGCGACAGCTACTACGGGGAACGGTGAGCCTCTACCTCGACTCGAGTGCGCTCGTGAAGTTCGTCATCACCGAACGCGAGTCGGCGGCGCTGCGCGCGCACGTCGCGGCGGCCGCGGCGCCGCTGTGGACATCCCGCCTGGCTGCGACCGAGGTCGGAATCGCGGCGGCTCGCTGGGGCGCGGCCGCCGCATCACGTATGGATGCGAGCCACCCCGGCGAGCTGCGGCTCCCCTCGGTCACCGCCCGCACGCTGCCCGTCACGGGCGATGTGCTCCAGGCCGCAACCGACATCGGAGCGGCCCACGACGTGCGCACGCTCGACGCGATCCACATCGCGACCGCCGCGGCGCTGGGCTCGGGGCTCGTGGAGGTGGTCACGTACGACTCGCGCATGGCCTCTGCCTGCCGCGACCTCGGCCTGCGCGTCGCAGTCCCGGGCGGGGACCTACGGCCCGAGCCGTGACGGACCCGCGCTCCTAGCCTGGCGCTGTAG
>QGUM02000068.1:0-10070 GCA_003242455.2 Actinomycetes bacterium | reverse complement strand
TGGTGGGTGTAGCTCAGCTGGTAGAGCACCTGGTTGTGGTCCAGGATGTCGCGGGTTCGAGCCCCGTCACTCACCCCGAGGAGGCTGAGTGTCGCGCGAGCGGTCGCGAGGCCGACGAGAAAGCCCCCGGCCGCATCGTTGCGACCGGGGGCTTCGTCGTGTCGGCTAGACGCGCTTGCGACCGAAGAGCGCACCGCCGACGATCAGCAGAACGACCGCGACGGCCACAGAGATGATCCAGCGGATCCAGTCGACCCCGTCCGTTGCCGCAACGCCGAGCAACGTTGCGATCCAGTAGCCGATCAGCACACCGCCGATGCCAGCAATCCAGTTGCCCCACCAGGGCATTCCGGACCCGCCGCGCTGGATCAGCGAGGCGATGATGGCGACCACTGCTCCTGCAATGAGAACCACGATGAGACTCACGATTGACTCCTCTCGGGTTGTGCGTCGGATGGTGTCCGACACTTGGAGGCTATCGTTATAAGGGTTGGCGCGCGCGGGGAGAGCCCAGGCGGCGCCCGATGTGAGGAGGAGCCATGCTCGCCGGTCTGACTGGTGCGGGCCTGTCGGCCGCCGCAGGTCTCAACGCGTTCATCCCGCTCGTGATCGTGGCCCTCGCGGCGCGGTTCACGGACTTCATCGACCTGCCGGACAACCTCATGTGGCTGCAGTCGTGGCCCACGATCATCATCTCCGTGGTGCTCCTGCTCGCCGAGCTCGTGCTCGACAAGATCCCCGGTGTCGACCACATCAACGACCTCATCCAGTCGGCCGTGCGCCCGCTCGTGGGCGGCGTGATCTTCGCCGCGACGTCCGCCGCCGCTGAGATCGACGCCACCGCGTTCTGGAGCGACAACCCGCTCATCGCTGGCGTCATCGGCGCGATCGTCGCGGGCATCGTCCACATGGGCAAGTCCGCCGCTCGCCCCGCCGTGAACGCCGCCACAGGCGGCACCGGGGCGCCCGTGGCCTCCTTCGCCGAGGACGCGACGTCCGTGGGCCTGTCCTTCCTCGCGATCTTCATCCCCGTGCTCGTGTTCTTCGTCTTCCTGGGCATGGGCGTGGTCCTGTACTTCATCCTCACCACCGGCCGGCGACGCCGTCGCAGCCGCGAGGCGAGCATCCAGCAGGACAAGCGCGAGCGCGAGGCGGCGGCAGAAGGCAAGCCGAACTGGTGGCGCGGACGGCTCAGGGACAAGCTGACGGGATCGTCCGACGCCGAGGCGGGTCCGGCGGATGATGCCGTGATCGAGGCCGCGGTGGACCAGGCCGAGGCCAAGCACATCGAGTCGACGACGCTCAACCTGCCGCACCCCGACTGAGGGGCGTCGGCCTGCCTCACCCCCACTGGCGGCGCGCAGACCCTGAGATCCCAGGCGGCGATGCGCGCTGCGCTCCGGCCGCCGACGCGCGGCGATCAGGCCCGGAGGTGAGTTCCGTACGGGTTCGTAGACGAGCTCTTCTCAGCCCCGGCGCCGCGCGGCGACGAGGGCCGCGCCGCCCAGGACGACAAGGGCGGCCGCCGTTGCCGCGGTCCCAGCGTGCAGGTCAGCCCCGGTGTCCGCAAGCTCGGGGTCGTCGTCGACCCCGGCAGGCACGATGATCGTGCCTGCCGCCGACGGGTAGATGAACATCCAGTCGTCGATGATGCGGGCATTGCCCCAGCCGTTGCCGTCGAAGGCCCAGCCGTGAACGCCGCCCGTCGAGTCCACCAGCGAGCCGGTCAGCGCCGCCGTGACCGTGTTGCGCGTTCCCGGCAGGAGGCTGTCGTCCCACGAGATGCGCGTGTCGGGTGCGTTCGGTCCATTGAGGCGCGTCACCGCGATGCCTCCTGTGCGCCCCTCCACATCCTGGTCCACGAAGTGGATCTCCGCCTCTCCGGTGAGCTCGACCGTGAGGGTGAAGCCCTGGGTGCGCGGCACCTCCTCGCCCAGGCCGTCCAGGCCCTCCCACGCGATCGCGAAGGCACCCACGCCTGCGGCGGTCTCCCACACGCGGTCCTCGGGATCGATGACGTCGTCGCCGTCGAAGTCGAGGATCGTGCGCAGAACGCCCGGCTGACCCGTGAGCTCGCCGGTGATCGTGCCGCCGATGCCGGACCCGGGGCGGGTGAAGCCGAGACCGCTGATCACGGGCTCCTGATACTCCCGGAGCACCCACGTCTGGGCGGTGCGCCCGTCGCCCCAGTGCTCAGCCGACGCCGGAAGGTCGGCAGCAGGCTCCTCGCCGAAGAAGAGGCGGTACTTGACCAGACCCATGCTCTCGCACCCGCCGTCGAGCGTGTAGTCGGCGCCGGACATCTCGCCGAGCGGGGGGTTCTCAGGCTCGACGTAGTCCGCCTCCGGCACAGAGCGGTAGGCGGGCAGACACGAGCCGTCGTTGAACATCACGCCACGGTTGCTCGCGGAGATCTTGAAGACCCAGCCGATGTGGCCGGAGAACGCTGCCCGATATTGCACGCCGAACTCGGAGACGTAGTACACCGTGAAGTTGCGCGTTCTGAAGCGACTGTCGGAGACTGCGATGTTCTCGGCCCACACCCGGCCCGGGACGAGGTCGTTCGTCGTGGAGTTGCGCACCTGGACGCGCACGGCCCACGTGTTGTCCGTGGTGTTCGAGGCCTCCACGACCCAGACGCCGTCCACAGTCGCACTGCCCCGGTACTCGCAGAATGACCCACCGGAGTGGCACTCGTAGACCACGTTCCCCAGAGGATCTCTCACCGTCACGCTCGGATTGCCGAAGTAGACCTCCAGGTCCTCGTCTGTGGTGACGTAGGCATAGTGCTTCATGGTCGCCATGCCGTCCCACGCGACAGCCGATGCGGGCAGGGCCGCGACCACGGCGATGAGCAGCGTCGCCAGCATCGCCGCCGCGAGAGTCGCCAGGGAGCGCGGCCCGCGGGGAACGGTCGCGGTGGCCCCCGTCATGGTGATGTGTCGCGCGGTGAAGCGTCCCGTGGTGTCACGGCGCGTCTCGCTCGCGCCCCGATGGTGAGCTGCCATCTCGCCCCTCCGTCGTGCCCGGCGCCCGCGGGCGCCGCATCTCCGTGCAGTCGCCGCCGTCGGGACTGTCACCGTCGACGGCGTGTCCAACGGTAGTTCACCTGTAGTCTTCGCACAAACCAGACACACGTCGGTTATTGGTTTCCCCACCGACGCGCCGACGTGAACGATCGAAGCGCCAGCGCTCGCGCACGCGACAGCGAGCGGCGCGGCGTCTGCCTCGGCCGAGATGCGCTTCCTGCCTCTCCCCCGGACACAGAAAAAGGGCCCGACCTGATGGGTGGGCCCTGCCTGTACGCCCCCTGGGACTCGAACCCAGAACCCGCTGATTAAGAGTCAGCTGCTCTGCCAATTGAGCTAGAGGCGCTCGCCGCGCCGAAAGGCGCGACGAGGAATCGTAGCAAACCCGCATGGCCCTGACGAAATCCGGGCTCAGCGCAGCGTCTTGATCCGCTCGAACCACGAGGCGATCGCCAGGAGCAGCGACCCCACCACCGCGAACGAGATCAGCCGCAGCACCATGTTCGAGCCCACGATGATCTGCAGCGCGGAGACGACGAGCGCCGTCGTCGCGGTCGCGAGGACGAACGCGAACCACCTCAGCCTCGCGCCCAGCAGCGCGAACACGAGGATCGACGCCGTGAGAGCGATGGTGCGGGGAAGGCTGTCCGCGTTGCGCGCGAGCGCGATGCAGCTGGGAACGAGCCCGATGACAAGGGCAGGCCACAGCGCGGTGATCGAGCGCACCTCGGGTCGGTGTCGCATCCACTGGATGCCCAGCACGAGCGCGGCGAGCGCAGGCACGATCGTGTACGCCTCCACGACGCCCACTCCCCTGTCGGCCATGAGGAGGATGACGCCGAGCGAGACCGTCGCCGTCGACCACCAGCGGCCGTAGGCGCGGCCGGCGGCGATGAGCACGAACCAGGCGACGGCGGCCACGATGAGCGACAGGCCCGCGGCCCCGAGGTCCAGGGACGAGAGCGGCACGAGCACCGTCGCGACGCCCACGATCCACGGGACGCGGCGCCCATCGGGATCGATGCCGGTCTTCTCGAGGGTGACCGCCACGGCGGCGACGACCGTGAGCGCGAGCGGCGCGGCGACGATCGCGGCGGCGCCGACGTGCAGTGCGGCGAGGGCCGCGGCGCCGCCCGCAGCGAAGGGCGCGATGAGCACGGCCCAGCGCGGCCCTGACTCGCGCTGGCGCCGGGCGACGGCGACGGCGCCGATGCTGACAGCGGCAAGGGCGCCGGCCATCACGAGCCGGCTCTGGGATCCCCACAGCACGGCGACGAGGCCTGTGAAGATCGCCAGCTCGTCGTGGAGGCGCGCACGGCGTCCCAGCACGGCGGCCGCGAGGCCCAGCGCGGCGAGGAGGGCCGCCGCCGCGAAGGGCGTCAGCGGGTACACGCTCACGAGTGCGATCACCAGCACGACATCTCCCGCCCACCGACGCGCACGACCCCATGCGAGCAGCGCGACGCCTGCGACAGCGAGGGCGGGAACAGACCATGCGGGCTCGAGTCCGAACTCCCTGGGGTCGACGTCCCCGCCGGGACCCGTCACGCGCGCGATCGTCACCATGGCGGACTGCAGCGCGACGAAGACCACAGCGGCGTGGGCGAGCGACTGCCCCACCAGGACGTGAGGCACCATGCTGCGCTTGAGGCCCCTCACGAGCCAGACGGACGCGGAGGCCACGGCCGCCGCGGCGCACACCGCCGCCTGGGCGCTCACCCGCTCGACGAGCAGAGTGAAGGGCAGGAGCGACGCAAGGAACGCGACGGGACCGGCGGTGAGCCTCGCGGGCCACCTCAGCACGAGCGCCGCGACAAGCCCGATGACGGCCACGCAGAGCCCGCCGACAGCCCCCGAGCGGCCGGCAGGGACGAGCGACACCGAGATCGTGATCGCCGAGGCCGTCAGCCACGCCAGGGCCCCGACATCGGCCACACGCACCGCGGCCAGAGGCAGCCAGCCGCGCCGGTGCGCCCATCGCGCCCACAGGACCACCCCCGCCGTGCCCAGGATGGCCGCGGCGGACACGGCCGCGACGGACGCATCGTGCACCAGGTCCGCGGTGCTCGGGCCCGCGGTCGCGTCGCCCCATGCGACACCGGCCGCGACGCGCCCTGCGGCCTGCGTGAGGACCGCTGCGCCGATGAGCGCCGTGACCGTGGCGGCGACGCGCAGCCCTCGGGCCCGCATCCCCGTGACGGTCGCGGAGAGCGCGCCCAGGTGTCCGGTGATGAGGATGACGGCCGCGACGGGCAGCCACCAGCTCGCCTGAGGCGCGGCCGCCCACGAGAGCCGCGCGACCTGGAGCACCGCGTCGACCGCGTGCACGAGGACGTAGACAGCTCCGGCAGCGAGTGCGGGCACCGTGCCCAGCGCGGCGACTCGGGCGTGCTCGCGGCGCAGGCGCCGCGCCGCGACGATGGCGAGAGCGGCGGCCAGCGCCATGGAGCCGAAGGCGAGGTCCACGTTCTGAGCGCGAGAGCCCAGTCCGAGCGCCCCGGCGGTCAGGACGAGGCTTGCCGGAGCGAGCGTGACGCGAGGCCACCACGCGGAGAACGTCGCGAGCAGCGCCACGGCCACGAGCGCCGCGGCGAACGCGAGCCACGGCATCCGGGGCTCCTGTGCGAGCGCGAGCGCGGCGTTGAGGCCCGCGACGGTGAGGATGACGGCGGCGCTGACGCCGGAAGTCCACGCGGCCGGGCGCGAGCGCCACGCCCATCCCGTGGCGGCGAGCGCCAAGGCGGCCGGGGCGGCCAGGAGCGCGGCGGCGGCCGTGGCGTCGGGAAGCCAGGCGTGGGCGGCCGTGATGGTCACGCCCGCAGCGGTCACGATGCTGACGACGGCACCGCTGAGCGCCGTCACGGGGGCCAGCCTCGTTGCGACGGGCCAGCGACGCACGCCCGCGAGGCCGGCAGCGCCCGCCACGAGCACCGCGAGCCAGCCGGACTGCGTCACGCCCCGGCCGTCCGCGATCGTGCGGTCCACGACGTCGAGGAGCGAAGCGCCAGCCCCGAACGCGACGACGCCGAGCACGGGCACCAGTCCCGTGAGGACAGGCACGTGGAAGCGCCGCGGGATCCCCCGACCGAGCCACACGACAAGCGTCGCGGCGAGCACGGCGGCGCCCAGCACCCACACGGCATCGCTCTCGCAGCGCGCGACGAGGGAGGAGACGACGCCGAGCACCACGACCGTGGCGGGGAAGCCGCCCCACCACGGCGACTGCGCGGCTCGCCACGCCAGCACCGCGAACGCGGCGGCGAGCACCGCAAGGCCGCCCGCGAGCGCGACCTCGGAGATGACCACGCCCCAGGCCCCGTGGAAGGCGGAGACGAGGGCGAAGGCGACCGCAGAGTTCGCGCTGAGCCAGCGGGCACGCGCGTCGGTCCACGCTCGCACCGCCGTCAGGAGCAGCGCGGCCGCCACGGCCATCGCGAGGCCCACCGACGTGTGGTAGTCGCGCCCCACGGACTCGGCGGCGCCGAACGCGACGATGCCCGATCCCGTGACGACCATGGCGGCGCCCACCACCTGGGCCGAGCGCACGAGCGCGCTGTCGAGCCGCCACAGCCGCAGCTGGGCGATCGACAGGCCCGCGATGAGCGCAGCGGCGCCCGCCCACAGCTCCGTGTCCGGCGTGTATGTGCCCGCGAGGATGCGCGCCACCGTGATGACGATCGAGTACGTCGCGGCCGCGACGGCCACGGTGAGATAGCCCGGGCTGAGCGCGATGAACATCGGCAGGCGGGAGGCGACCGGGAAGCGCGGTCCGACGGCGAGCGCGATCGCGACCACCACGGCGACGGTCGTCGCCTGCTGCCATGCCGTGGCTCCCCACGCCGAGGCCCCTGCGGGAGCGATGAGCGTCACGAGGAGGACCGCGGGGCCGGTCGCGAGCGTCGTCCACCACCGAGCGAGCACGCCCAGGGCCACCACGGACAGCAGGGCGAAGGCGGCATCGAGAGGGACGGCATAGCCCACGTTGACCCACATCCACGCGGCCGTGCCTGCGCCCACGATGCTGAGCCACGCCACCGACGCCCACCGCACGGCAACCTTGGCCACCGTGAAGCGCCACAGCCGGTGGGTCGCCGCGAGCGCCACGGCTGCCAGCGTGCCCACGACGGACCACACCCAGATGCCGCGCACGACGCCCGGGTCTCCCGGGCCGTCCGCGGCGCTGACGGCGCTCGTGGTCGCGATGGCGAAGGTCACCGCCGCGCCGGCGAAGGCGAGGCCGGATGCGGAGCCGGTCCACGCGATCGCGAGCCGCGACAGGACGAGGCCCGCGGCACAGGCGACGAGCAGCGCCGCCGGCGTCTCGTAGGCGCCCATGACGTCGCTTCCGCGCGAGAACGCGAGCGACGCCGTCGCGGCGAAGCCCATGGCGACGATGCCCACCGCGCCGCTGGAGATGGTCAGCTCCATGCGGCGCAGCCAGACGGCGATGCCGGACACGAGCAGCGCGACGCCGGACACGATGAGCCCGCGCACGAGAGGCGACACGACGGTCCAGGTGAGCGCGACGAAGACGACCGACGCCGCGATGAGGAGCGAGGCGCCCGCGATGCCCAGGAGCGCCGGGGCGGTGAGGGCGCGGCGCGCGACCTCGGCGGCGCGGCCGGGCTCGCGCGGTGCCCTGGGCTGGGCGAAGACCGACGAGGGGACCGGCGCCGATGCGGCGGCGGGCGCGGCAACGGCGGCGACGGTTGCAGCCGCGGGTGCGGGATCCGCGGCGAGGCCCGGGCCGTCAGGCGCCGCGAACGGGTCGGCGGGGACCGAGGCCGGGGCGAGGGGCGTCTGCTCAGGCGGAGCGGCGACGGCGTCGGAGGCCGTGGCATCGGCTGCGGGGACGGCGGACGCGGCGGCGCGCTGGGCGGCCCAGTCCTCGGGCGCCGTGAGGCGAAGGCGCACGATCATGCCCTCGCGGTATGCCTCCCACTGCTCGATGCGGGCGGCGATCTGAGCCGCCTGGCCGCGCAGCGCCGCCAACGCCACGTCGGCGTCGGACACGCCTTTCGCCTCCGCCGACGCGTAGCTCACCCCGCACGCGGCGCAACGCCCGTCCGGCGTGAGCGCGTCGATGAGCTCGTCGCATGCCACGCACGTGTACCGCTCGCGCTCCGTCGCGTCCATGGGCACCCCCTTTTCATGGAGACCCTACTGATGCGAGGACGCGCGTAGGCTCAGGCGCGATCACGATTCCGGCACGCCAGGTCACGATCCGGTCACGGGGAATAGCGTGCAGGCGGGTACGGTTGGCTCCATCATGACGACCTTGATTCCCGGCGACGAGGCCCCTGACTTCACCGCGACCACCGACGAGGGCACCTTCACCCTGTCCGAGCACCGCGGCGAGAAGGTCATCCTGTACTTCTACCCGGCGGCCATGACCCCCGGATGCACCACGCAGGCCTGCGACTTCCGCGACTCGCTGAGCTCGCTCACGTCCGCCGGGTACACCGTGGTCGGCATCTCGAGCGACAGCCCGGAGAAGCTCGCGGAGTTCCGCGCCAAGGAGGGCCTGAACTTCACGCTCGTGTCCGACCCGGACCACTCGATCCAGGACGCCTACGGCGCGTGGGGGAACAAGAGCCTCTACGGTCGCCTGGTGAACGGCTCCATCCGCTCCACCGTCGTCGTGGACGAGGAGGGCTTCGTCCAGCTCGCCCAGTACAACGTCAAAGCCACCGGCCACGTGGCGCGCCTGCGCCGCGAGCTCGAGATCGACTGACTCCCGGTCCGCGCTCGCACGGCGCCGCGTATCCTGGCACCGCGCGCTAGCGCGCGTCGCGCGAGTGGCGAAATTGGCAGACGCGCTGGATTTAGGTTCCAGTGTCCTCGGACGTGGGGGTTCAAGTCCCCCCTCGCGCACGGCTCAGCGGGCCACGCGCGAGCTGCGTCCTCAGCCCTGCTGCTCTGCGATCTTGGCGCGTACCTCGTCCATGTCGAGGCCCTCGATGGCCTCGACGAGCTGAGCGAGTGCCGGTCCCGGCAGGGCGCCGGCCTGGTTGAAGACCATGATGCCGTCGCGGAACGCCATGAGCGTGGGGATCGCGGTGATGCCGAACATCGACTGCAGCTCCGGCTCGGCCTCGGTGTCGACCTTCGCGTGGACGATCTCGGGCTTGGCCTCCGAGCTCTGCTCGAAGATCGGGGCGAACCGCTTGCACGGGCCGCACCAGTCCGCCCAGAAGTCCACCAGCACGATGCCTTCCTTGCTGACGGTCTCCTCGAACGTCTCTGCGGTCAGGTCTACGGTTGCCATCTCAAGTCCTCCAGTCGGGCACGGGGCCGGTGGTCAGACCAACACCGTTGCCGCGAACGGTATTCCGCCCACGTGGCGAGGCCATGCGCCTAGATTGCCACGGACGCGGCGCGTGGCGTGCCACGGGCGCGCCCCGCTTGGCACACTAGGGGGCATGACGGACATGGCGGAGCTGCCTGCGGAGCCCAGCGGCTGGCTGTCGGACCGCGAGCTGCAGCACGTGCGATCCGAGCTGCCGCTGCTCTACGTCAACGCGGTTCCGGTGCGCATCAACGCGGCGGGAGAGGTCACGGAGATCGGCCTCCTGCTGCGCGCCGACGAGGGGGTCATCTCTCGCGCCCTGGTCGCCGGTCGCGTCCTCTACCACGAGCGCATCCGCGACGCGCTGATCCGCAACCTGGAGAAGGACCTGGGGCCGGTCGCGCTGCCGCGCGTGCCCACCTCCCCCACGCCGTTCGCCATCGCCGAGTACTTCCCCACCAAGGGCGTCACGCCGTTCCACGACGCCCGCCAGCACGCGGTGGCCCTCGCCTATGTGGTGCCGGTCGACGGCGACTGCGAGCCCTCCCAGAACGCGCTCGACATCGTGTGGCTGAGCCCCGAGGAGGCCGCGTCCGACGAGGTCGCCGCGGAGATGTCCGGCGGCCAGCACGTGCTGCTCCGCCAGGCGCTCGCCTACTGCGGCCTGCTCACCTGAGGCGTCTCGCCGCGCACGAGCTCCGTGAGGCCGATGCCGAGGTCCGGCAGCGAGGAGTCCGCATCGGGCTCGAGCC
>QGUM02000003.1:0-40285 GCA_003242455.2 Actinomycetes bacterium | reverse complement strand
GGATTCACGACGAGCCGCTGTCGCTGACCTCGAGCGAGGTGCGAGTCGATTGCGTGGGGCAACTGGGCTTGAACCCTGAGGAGATCATGTACGTCGAGCGGTAGCTCCGCCCGTTCCTGTTGCACGACGACATAAAGGGGTCTAGCGTGGCCATCGGCGCCATCGGCTCAATCAGCAACGAGTCGAGGAGGACTGATGTCGCTAAGGAAGCGGATAGCAAGTGTGTCGATTGCATTGACCTTGGTGGTATCCGGGAGCATCGCGCTGGGGACTGTTGCTCAGGGCGCTACGTGTAACGGTGTCGCGGGAGAGTACTCGGGCGGCTACACAATCTCGACAGCGGCGGCTGGATCGAGTTGCGCCCAGACCCGCGCTCGGACCTACACCTATGTGGGCGGTGGCGTGTCTATTACCACCTACGGAAACTGGGCGACGCAGAGTATTGCCTACAAGGACGCTTCCGGCTCATAAAGTGGAGGCGGCATTAACGCGCGTTACCCCACCAAGTTCTGGGGCGATGTACCCGGTTCCCTGAACACGAACTACCTGTGGAGCTATTCCTAGTCCGATGACGAAGGCAACCGCAAGCACTGCTGTAGCCGCCGCTGTGGTCGCATTACTGGTCGGATGCACGCCGACCGTTCCTCAACCGTCCCTCAGTGACATGGATGAAGCCTTGCGAGTGAAGTTCGAAGTGGAACTCGGGCGGGAACTTTCTGAGTATTCACGAGGAATCATTGCCGACTTCGAGATCAGCGGTGCCGAGTACCAAGAGTCGAACGCACTCTACGTTGAGTGCGTCAACGAGGCGTTCCCGGCACGGTTTCCGCCCCCGTTCGCTACGGTTGTGCAACCCGATGGCTCCATTGGTCACTCCTTCGTTCACATGGGTGAGTCACAAGAGCTCGTGGACACAGTGGAGGCGGATTGCCTGTATAAGTTCGCAGGCGATGGTGCAATTCCGTACCTCTACTGGGAATCGATCAACAATCCCCATGGAGTACCGCTCGAGCAGCTCATCCTGGATTGCTTGATCGCCAAGGGCCTTGTTGACCCCGAGGAGTACGGCCGAGACGAAGTAGCCGCGGACATTCTGGCAGACCTGGGTGGTGCGCTCAGTGGAAACGTCGGAGCGCAGACCGATCTCGACATGAGTACCGGCGAGGCGTTCAACTGCTACGCGTTCCAGAACTAGTAATCCTGACATGTCCTCCTTCTCATCACCTGCCGCGGACGGTCCTCCTCCCGTGGAAGACCGTCAACTTCGACAACTGGCGGGACTAGTACCAAGGTGTACGCCGGGTCCGTCGGGCACACATCGCGGAGGACTCCTGAGTGGGCGATGGGCGTGAAGCGCTGACCACGAGCGATGTGCGGGTCGATTGCGTGGGGCAACTGGGCTTGAACCCCGAGGAGATCGTGTACGTCGAGCGGTGACTCCGCCCGCACAGCGAGGGGGGAGCGGACGCTCGCCGCATCCGCGTGGCTCCACGCAATCGCGCATCCCCGCAGGTACCGTGAAAAGACCATGGCACAGTCACGCACGCCTCCTCGCAGGCCCGCGCAACGCTCCAGCGCGCCCGCTCGCCGCGCTCCGGCCAAGAAGAAGCCGCCGGTAGTCCTGCGTGCGGCGGCAGCCACGGGTAGAGGGATATCGCATGGTGTGGGCGGTGCGGTGCGTCGGATTGGACATGGCGCCCGCGACGTGAGCCCTGAGGTGCGCCGCGACGGCCTGGCCATCACCCTGCTGATCGTGGCGATCCTGGTCGCTGCGCGCGAATGGTGGAACCTGTCCAGCTGGCTGGGTGCCTTTCTGCACGCCGTGGTCGCGGGCACGTTTGGCCTGATCGCCGTGGTGCTCCCCGTGGTGCTCCTGGCCATGTCCATCCGGCTGTTCCGCAAACCCCAGGAGGGTCACGCCAACTACCGCATTGCGCTGGGTGGACTGATTCTGGCGCTCACCGTGGGCGGCATCATCCATATCGCCAAAGGCCAGCCTTCGCCCTCGGACGGTCTCGCCGGACTTCAGGGCGCGGGGGGCATCCTCGGCTTCCTTGTCGGCACTCCACTTGCAGCCATCGTGACGCCTGGGCTTGCGGTAACGATCCTGGTATTGCTCACATTCCTGGGTGTGCTGGTGGTGCTGGGCATCCCTGCACGGGAGGTGGTCGCGGCCATAGGTTCGCTGGTACGCCGGGTGTGGCACGGTCGCCAGGGCGCGCATGACGCCGACGATGAACTCGACCTGCCCGAACATCGCACCTTGGAGCGGGGCAAGCCCGCGCGTATGGCGCTTAAGGATCGTGTCGCAGGCACCTCGCGTCGCCTTGACCGCTACGAGGCCGACGAGGCGTTCAGCTCCGCGACCAGCCGCGAGGCCACGGAGTTCGACAGGATCGTCGCGGGAAGCACCTGGGGCTTCTCCAACCCCGAGGACGTGGACACCGAGGAGAACCCCGAGATCCCCACGCCATACGGCGTTCGTACGCACCACCCGCGTCACGCCACACCGCCCCACGGTGTGGTGTCTCCCTACGAGCCCAGCGGCGATGCGGAACTCGATGAACTCGATGCGCAGGACCTGCGTGCAACCCAGGCCATCCCCACGTCGGCAGGCGCCGCTGCCCAACCCGCCCCGGCGTCGGCGGCAGGCCCCCGGCCCCCGGCCGAAACCCACATGGTGCCGCGCGGCGAGCAAGGCAAGCTGGAGGATTCCACCCCATACGTGCTCCCCGACCTTGAGCTGCTCGCCAAGGGCCAGCCGCACAAGACGCGCTCGAGCGCCAACGACCGCGTGGTCGCCTCGCTCACGGCGGTGTTCGAGCAGTTCGACGTCGCCGCCGTCGTCACCGGCTTCACTCGTGGCCCGACGGTCACGCGCTACGAGGTCGAGCTCGGCCAGGGCGTGAAGGTCGAGAAGATCACCCAGCTCGCCAAGAACATCGCGTACGCCGTCGCGAGCCCCGACGTGCGCATCCTGTCGCCCATCCCCGGCAAGAGCGCGATCGGCATCGAGATCCCGAACGTCGACCGCGAGACCGTGGCCCTGGGCGATGTGCTGCGCTCGCAGACCGCCCAGCGCATGGACCACCCGATGGTCATCGGCATCGGCAAGGACGTCGAGGGCGGCTACGTGATGGCGAACCTCGCCAAGATGCCGCACCTCCTGGTCGCGGGAGCCACCGGCGCGGGCAAGTCCTCGTTCGTGAACTCGATGATCACGTCGATCCTCATGCGCGCCACGCCGCGCGAGGTCCGCATGGTGCTCATCGACCCCAAGCGCGTGGAGCTGTCCATCTACGAGGGCATCCCGCACCTCATCACCCCCATCATCACCGACCCCAAGAAGGCCGCCCAGGCCCTCGAGTGGGTGGTGAAGGAGATGGACATGAGGTACGACGACCTCGCGATGTTCGGCTACAAGCACATCGACGACTTCAACAAGGCCGTGCGCGCCGGCAAGGTGAAGCCGCTGCCGGGCAGCGAGCGCAAGATCACGACGTACCCGTATCTGCTCGTCATCGTCGACGAGCTCGCGGACCTCATGATGGTCGCCCCGCGCGACGTGGACGACTCCATCCAGCGCATCACGCAGCTCGCGCGCGCCGCAGGCATCCACCTCGTGCTCGCGACGCAGCGCCCGTCCGTGGACATCATCACGGGCACCATCAAGGCCAACGTGCCGTCGCGCCTGGCCTTCGCCACCTCGTCGCTCGCGGACTCGCGCGTCGTGCTCGACATGCCGGGCGCGGAGAAGCTCATCGGCCAGGGCGACGCGCTGTTCCTGCCGATGGGCGAGTCCAAGCCGATGCGCGTCCAGGGCGCCTGGGTCAGCGAGAGCGAGATCCACGCGGCCGTGGAGCACGTGAAGAAGCAGGCCCAGCCCCAGTTCCGCGAGGACGTGCTCCAGGCGCAGACGTCGAACGTGGTCGCGGAGGACATCGGCGACGACCTCGAGGACCTCCTCGCGGCCGCCGAGCTCGTCATCACGACCCAGCTCGGCTCGACCTCGATGCTCCAGCGCAAGCTGCGCGTGGGCTTCGCCAAGGCGGGCCGTCTCATGGATCTCCTCGAGAGCAGGGAGATCGTGGGCCCCTCGCTGGGCTCGAAGGCGCGTGAGGTCCTCGTGCCGCCGGAGGCTCTGGCCGCAACTCTCGCTGTCCTGAGGGGAGACTCTCCGAGTACCGTGGAGAGTGCTGCGCCCCCACGTGACCGCGAGGAAGGGACATGGGAGGACTCCTAGAGGCATTCCAACAGCCCGCCGTGGCTGCGTTCGCCTCCGCCCTGGTCATCCTCGGATTCGCCCTCGCCTTCGTCTTCTTCGCCCGCTCGGCCCGCGCTCGCAGGGCACGAGACGAGGCGGTCGCGCGTGAGCGGCAGCTGCGCCGCCAGTTCGACGCCATCCTCAGCACCGCCGTCGAGGGCGTGATCATCACCTCCGCGGACGGCGAGGTGGTGCTCCTGACGGACATGGCCGGCGACGTCCTGGGCGTGAGCAAGGACGATGCCGTGGGCCGTCCGCTCGCCCGCCTGCCCGTGCGCATCGTCGACGAGCACCTGCGCACCGCGCTGCCGGCCGATGCCCTGGGCACTGAGACGGAGCAGGGCCGTCCGCGCATCGTCGGCGTGCCGGGGAGGCGAGGCACGGAGGACGTGCGCTGGATCCAGGTGACCGCCCGCGTCCACCACGACGTGCTCGACGGCAAGAGCGCGACCATCACGACGGTCACCGACACGACGGGCCTGCGGGAGGCCGCGGAGGCGCTCAACCGCTCCGACGCGCAGTTCCGCAAGGCCATGGAGAACGCCCCCGTGGGCATGGCCCTGGTGGACCTGGAGTGGCGGATCATGGAGGTCAACCGCGCCTTCGCGGAGATGATGGGCTCCACCGTCGCGGCGCTGCGCGGCACGCCGCTGGCGTCGCTGTCGCACCCCATGGACCTCCAGGCCGAGCGCGACCAGCTCCAGCGCCTCTACGACGGCCATCAGACGCGCTTCCAGGTGGAGAAGCGCTACGTGCGCGCTGACGGCAACGTCGTGTGGACGGTGCAGGACGTCGCGATGGTGCGCTACGCCGGCGGCGCCCCCGACCACTACGTCCTGCAGGTGCGCGATACGACCGACGACCGCATGCGCTCCGAGCTCCTGTCCCACCGTGCCATGCACGACCCGCTCACCGGCCTCGCGAACCGCACGCTTCTGCAGGAGGTCATCCAGCAGGTGCTCGAGCAGCCGGACGCGACCCGCCGCGTCGGCGTCATCGCGGTGGACCTGGACGGCTTCAAGGGACTCAACGACCGCTTCGGCCATGCGACGGGCGACACTGCCCTGGTCCACGTGGCGGGGATCCTGCGCGCCGCCACGGCAGGCCGCGGCACCGTGGCCCGCCTGGGCGGCGACGAGTTCGTCATCGTCGTCCAGGACGACGACTGCTCACGCGCGATGATCGACATCGCCAACGCCATCCACGCCGGCCTGCGCCGTCCGCTCCAGGTCAAGCGCCACCAGATCAACCTGCAGGCCTCGGTGGGCATCGCCATGGCCGACGAGGACGCCGTCGCCGGGGGAGCGCCCGTCCTTCTCAGCGCGGCCGATGCGGCGATGTACCGGGCGAAGGCGGCGGGCAAGTCTCGCACCGAGGTGTTCGACGCCTCCATGCGCACCGTGAGCGACAAGCAGTCCGCGCTCGCGGGCGAGCTCGCCGACGCGATCGAGCGCGGCGACCTGATCCTCCACTATCAGCCCATCCTCGAGCTCGCGACGCGCACCGTGGTGGGCTACGAGGCGCTCGTGCGCTGGCAGCACCCCACCCGGGGCCTGCTGCTCCCGGGAGCGTTCCTGGGCCTGCTCGACGACCGCAAGCTCGCCGTCGCCCTGGGCAGCTCGCTCGTCGAGCAGGCGGCGCAGTTCCTGGCGGACCTGCCGTCGCGCCACGCGTGGGTCTCGCTCAACGTCTCCGCCGACCAGCTGGGCGACAGCGAGTTCGCCACATCCGTGCTGGGCGCGATCTCACACCACCACCTCAGCCCGCAGCGCATCGTGGTGGAGCTCACGGAGGCCTCGCTCGTCGCTCCCAACACGCGCGTGCGCCACGAGCTCACGGAGCTGCGCAACGCCGGGGTGCCGATCCTCCTCGACGACTTCGGCACGGGGGTGTCCCCGCTGTCGTACCTGCGCGACCTGCCTGTCTCGGGCGTCAAGCTCGACATGTCCTTCGTGGCGGGCATCCCGGAGGATCCGGCAGGTGCGCGCGTGTCCCGTGCGCTCGGCGCCCTCGCGCGCGAGCTGGGCCTCGCGACCATCGCGGAGGGCATCGAGACGGAGTCGCAGGCGGACTTCCTGGCACGGTGCGGCTGGCGGTTCGGCCAGGGATGGCTCTTCGGCATCGCGCAGCCGGCGACGGCGATCACGGCGGCCCCGGTGGACTACTCGGCGAGCCTCATCGACCCGCGGCCGCAGGACAGCGACAACCCCTTCGACCTGCCGGACGCCCCCACCAGCCTGTTGCGTTAGCGCCGGACCCCCAGGGGAGGCGCAGCGCCGGAGCGGCGGCGTCGAGCCGGCGGCCGGGCCGATGGCGCGCCCGGCTCAGCGGCCCGGGTACCAGGGGCCGCGCGGGTCCACGTAGGCCGCGTCGGCGAGCTTGGTCGGCGGCGTGGTGCGCTCTGGCGCGGCGGATCCCACGGCGCTCGCGACGCGGTTCAGCCGTGCGGCGACCTCGCCCGCGCTCAAGCGTCCCGCGCCGTCGGGGATGTCGCGCAGCAGGTACATCGTGTGCTTGCCGAGCCGGTCGACCGTGAACGCCGTCCACTCGGGAGCGACGGTGACCCTCCCGTCCGGGTCGACGCTGATGGTCGCCGTCAGGAGCGCGCCGGAGTTCGTCTCGGCCACACAGCACTGGGTGTCCTGGTTGGACAGGAAGTTGCCCAGGCCGAACGCGGCCCACATGCCGTCGCCGTTCGGCCCGCCCGCCACGAGCTCGATGGGCTGGGGCACGTGCGCGTGGTGCCCCACATACAGGTCCACGAGGCCCGACGCCGCGATCTGCTCGACGATCGAGCGCTGCGCGGGCGTGGGCGCCGTGCGGTACTCGACGCAGCAGTGGACGGAGGCGATGACGACGTCCGCGCCCTGATCCCTGGCCTGCTGCGCCGCCGCGATGATGGGGGAGGCGTCCTCGGCGTCGGCGTCGAAGATGTTGACCGACCACGGCGCCTCGGCGGGGATGGGAAGGCCGTTGAGGCCGTACGCCCACGAGATGTTGGCGACGCGGATCACCCGCTTGCCCTCGCGCACGTGGTAGAACTGCACGGCCGCGGCCTCCTCCTCGGAGCGGGCCGTTCCCGCGAAGCCCATGCCGTGAGCGTCGAGCTCGTCGATCGTCGCGACGATGCCCGCGAACTTGCGGTCCACGGAGTGGTTCGACGCGGTGGTGCAGCCGTCCCAGCCCATCTCCTTGAGGTCCCGCACGATCTCCGCGGGGGCGCCGAACATCGGGTAGCCCGACGGCGCAGTCCCCGGCGGTGCGACGGGCACCTCGAGGTGGCAGATGGCCAGGTCCGCGCCCTCGACGTACGGCCGCATGTTCTCCATGAGCGGCGAGTAGTCCAGCACGCCCGATGCCGAGGCAGACTGGTTGACGGGAGCGTGGGTGAGCACGTCTCCGCCCGCCACGAAGGTGAAGGTGACGGTGGGCGGCGGCTCCTCGGCCGCAGCCGTGGGCGACGGCGTCGGCGTCGGGGAGGCGACGGGATCGGGGCTCGCGGACGGCGTGGGCTGGGCCACGGGATCCCCCTCGACCCAGTTCACGTACGCGAGGGACACGCCCACCGCGAGCGCGATGCCCGTGAGCCCGGAGACGACGAGCCACACCCACGACGGCATCGCCGTCCGTGGGCGGACGGCGTGACCAGGCCCCGGCATGCGGACCATTATCCAGGGTGGACGGCCTCCCGGCTCCCCTGGGGCCAGTAGGGTGAAGTCGTCATGTCAGCGCTGCCCAACATCCTCACCGCGCTCCGGCTCGTGGCCGTGCCGGTGATGGTCGCCCTCTTCGTGGCCGATGCGGGCCGCGACGGCGCCCAGCGGTGGGGCGCGCTCGTCATCTTCGTGGTTGCGGCGGCGACCGACCTGCTCGACGGCTACCTCGCTCGCCGCTGGAAGGTCGTGTCCTCCTTCGGCAAGCTCGCGGACCCCATCGCGGACAAGGTGCTGGCGCTCGCGGCGCTCGGCATGCTCGCCGCGGCGCATGAGCTTCCGTGGTGGCCCTTCATCGTCCTGGCCGTGCGCGAGGTGGCGGTGACGCTGGGACGCCTGGCCGTGGCATCGGGCACCGTCATCCCCGCGTCCAAGGGCGGCAAGGCCAAGACCGTGCTCCTCAACATCGCTATCGGGGCGTTCATCCTTCCCGTGGCCCAGGAGTGGGTCGACACCGCCGCATGGTGGGTGCTCATCGCGGCGCTCGCGGTCGCCGTCGTCTCGGGCGCGGACTATGGGGGGCGCATCGCGCGGGCGGCGCGCGCTCAGCGGCTCGCAGCGAGGGCCGATGCCGACGCCTGACGCCGAACGCGTCATCGCGGCCGCCGTGCGGGCTGGACGCAGCATCGGCGTGGCCGAGTCCCTGACCGGAGGCGACGTGTGCGCCCAGCTCGTGTCGGTGCCCGGAGCGTCGGCGGTGCTGCGCGGAGGCGTCGTGGCGTACGCCATCGAGATCAAGGCGTCCGTGCTGGGGGTGGATCCCGCGATCCTCGACGAGCACGGGCCGGTGAGCGAGGAGACGGTGCTCGCCATGGCATCGGGGGTGCGCCGGGCGCTCGGGGCCGACGTGGGCATCGCCACCACCGGCGCCGCGGGGCCGGAGCCGCATGGCGGAAAGCCCGCAGGGACCGCGTTCGTGGCCGTGGACATCGGTGACGGCGCTCCGCGAGTGGGCGAGCTGCGAGCGGGCGGCAGCCGCGATGAGGTGCGCGCGGCCGCGCGAGACGAGGCCCTGAGCCTGGCCGCCGAGGTGATCGAGGCGCTTCCTGCGCGGTGAGCGGCGGACCGTGGGCTTCGTCACGCCGGATTCAGCAGGGAACAGGCTTGCGGTAATGTGCGTTACACGAGACATGGAACGCGGAAACACGATGCGGGAAGGGGTGCGCATGCCGATTCTTCGCAACGAGCTCGGCGACGTCCTGCGGGACGCGCGCCTCATGCAGGGCAAGACCCTGCGCGACATCTCTTCCCAGGCCCGGGTCTCCCTCGGCTACCTGAGCGAGGTCGAGCGCGGCCAGAAGGAGGCCTCGAGCGAGCTGCTCGCCTCCATCTGCGAGGCCCTCGACGTTCCCATGTCGACCATCCTGCGTGAGGTCTCCGACCGCTTCGCCATGGCGGAGGGTCTGGCCGCCCGCGCGCTCGAGGACATGCCGGTCATGCCCTCGATCCCGGACACCGTGCCCGAGCTGCTGGGCACCTTCCGCGGTCAGTAAGTGCGCCTGAGCGAGTTCCGCTCGCTCGCCGACGCCGTCTTCGGCGAGGCGTATGCCCGGACCCTCACCCGCGAGCTCGCGCTCGACGCCTGCGACTCCCTCACCGCCGATGCCGCCCTCGAGGCAGGCTGGGCTCCCCGCGACGTGTGGCACGCCCTGTGCGACCAGATGTCCGTGCCCGTGGACAGGCGCGACGGGGGAGACAAGCGGCGCATGGTCCCGCCGCCGCGGTAGGAGGCTGCCGAGCGGGCACGGCCCGAAGGGCGAGCGCGCCGGTCTTGCGACACGCCGATGGGCGTGTCGCGTGCATTCGAACAACTGTTCGATTACTGTCGTCCCCAGGACGTTGCGACGCGTCAGCCCCCCGTGCGGGGTAGCCCGCGGAGCCGATGTCAGAGGCGCCTCGTAGCGTGAGACGCATCGAACGAACGGATGGACCGGTGGGAGCCCGGCACGAACGCAAGGGACAGTGACATGGCAACAGCGGCAGATCGCAGCAAGGCGCTCGAGGCGGCTCTCGGGCAGATCGACAGGCAGTTCGGCAAGGGCTCCGCGATGCGCCTGGGCGACCAGGAGCGCGTCGCGGTGGAGGCGATCCCCACGGGCTCCATCGCGCTCGACATCGCGCTCGGCATCGGCGGCCTGCCGCGCGGCCGCATCGTCGAGATCTACGGACCCGAGTCCTCCGGCAAGACCACCGTCGCGCTCCACGCCGTCGCGAACGTGCAGAAGGCCGGCGGCGTGGCGGCGTTCATCGACGCGGAGCACGCGCTCGACCCTGAGTACGCCAAGAAGCTCGGGGTGGACACGGACAACCTCATCGTCTCCCAGCCCGACACGGGAGAGCAGGCGCTCGAGATCGCGGACATCCTCATCCGCTCCGGCGGCATCGACATCCTCGTCGTGGACTCTGTCGCGGCCCTGGTGCCCAAGGCGGAGATCGAGGGCGAGATGGGCGACAGCCACGTCGGCCTCCAGGCCCGCCTCATGTCGCAGGCGCTGCGCAAGATCACGGGCGCCCTCAACTCCACCGGCACCACCGCGATCTTCATCAACCAGCTGCGCGAGAAGATCGGCGTGTTCTTCGGCTCGCCCGAGACCACCACGGGCGGCAAGGCGCTCAAGTTCTACGCCTCGGTCCGTCTCGACGTGCGTCGCATCGAGACCCTCAAGGAGGGCACCGAGCCGGTCGGCAACCGCACCCGCGTCAAGGTCGTCAAGAACAAGATGGCTCCGCCCTTCAAGCAGGCCGAGTTCGACATCCTCTACGGCGTGGGCATCTCCAAGGAGGGCGGCATCATCGACCTCGGCGTGGAGCACGGCTTCATCAAGAAGTCGGGCGCCTGGTACACGTACGAGGGCGACCAGCTGGGGCAGGGCAAGGAGAACGCCCGCCAGTTCCTCAAGGACAACCCCCAGCTCGCCGCCGAGATCGAGGCGAAGATCAAGGCCAAGCTCGGCGTCGGCGCGGCCGCCCAGGCCGGCGAGGAGAGCCAGGCCCCTGCCGTGTCCGCCGAGGATGACCTCGACGTGGCAGACGTCCTCGCGAGCGGCATCGACGATGCCGAGCTCGAGGCGGCCATGGCCAAGGAGGAGACCCCGCTCTGACGGGCTCCGGCTTGATGACCATGGCGCCGGAACGAGGCACGCGGCGCGCTCGGTCGGAGGACTCCACGACACTTCCTCCCGCCGAGCGCGCCCGCGAGATCGCGCTGAGGCTCCTCACGCACGCACCGCGCTCCGCGGCGCAGCTGCGTGAGGGGCTTCTTGCGCGTGGAGTGGAGCCGCAGGTCGCCGACGAGGTCATCGCCCGCTACATCGAGGTCGGCCTGCTCGACGACGCGAGCCTTGCGGCGACCATCGCCCGCACCCGCCACGCCGAGCGCGGCGCCTCCGCACGTGTCATCGCGATGGAGCTGCGGCGCAAGGGATTCGGCGACGAGGACATCGAGAAGGCGCTCGAGCCGCTCACGCGCGAGGTGGAGCACGAGTCGGCCCGGCGCCTCGCGCGAGCGCGCTGGGAGCGCACGCGCGGGCTTGACAGGGACGTTCGCGTGCGCCGAGTCGTTGCACATCTGGGACGCAAGGGATACAGCCCCAGCCTCGCATTCGCACTTGTGAAAGAGCTCGCGAGTGTCGATAGTGAGGAACAGATGCAGGTGGACTAGGAGGCAGCGTGCAGACAGTCGTCACCGTTGCAACTCTTGTCCTGCTTCTCCTCGCGCTCCTCACCGTGATGTTCGCGCGGCGCGATGCCGCGCAGGAGCGCCTCGCCGCTCGTCGTGACACCGAGGCGATCCGCGAAGAGGCGCGCGCCCTCATGTCCGAGGCCAAGCGCCGTGAGGAGCGCGTGGCCCAGCGCGAGCGCGACGTGCTCGAGGACCAGCGCAACGCTCAGGCATACGCGCGTGCGCTCGAGGAGCGCGTGGCGAGCGTCGCGCGCGACGAGAAGCGGCTCATCGCCGACCGCGACCGCCTGCGGGCCGAGTACGAGGAGAAGCTCGCCGCCGTCGCGGACATGACGCCGGCCGCTGCCCGCGAGGCCCTCCAGCGCCACCTCAAGGAGACGGCCGCCACGGCCCAGGCGCGTGTGGTGCGCGCCGCCTTGCGTCGTGCCAAGGAGGAGGCCGACGACAAGGCCCGTGAGATCCTCCTGTCGGCCATGCAGCGCCAGGTGGGCGAGGTGGCCCACCAGGGAGCTGTCGCGCGCATCGAGCTGCCCTCAGAGGAGATGAAGGGTCGCGTCATCGGCCGTGAGGGTCGCAACATCCGTGCCTTCGAGGCGCTCACGGGCGTCAACGTCGTCCTCGAGGAGGGCGTCAACGCCGTCTCGCTGTCCTCCTTCGACGTGGAGCGCCGCGAGATCGCCGCCGCCACGCTGCAGGCGCTCATCGAGGACGGACGCATCCAGCCCCAGCGCATCGAGACCGCATACGCGAAGGCTGTCGAGGAGGCCCCCCAGCGAGCCCTCGACGCCGCCCTCGACGCCGCGGACGCGGCCGGCGTCCAGGACATCCCCGCCGAGATCCTCGACGTGCTCGGCCGCCTGCGCCTGCGCTCTTCGTACGGCCAGAACGTCCTCGCGCATGTGGTCGAGACGGCGCGCATCGCGGCGGAGATCGCCCGCGAGGTGGGCGCCGACGTCGAGCTGGCCCGCCGCGCCGCCTTCTTCCACGACCTGGGCAAGGCCTACACCGGCACCCGCTCGGGCTCCCATGCGGCGCTCGGCGCCGAGCTCGCCCGCGAGCAGGGCGAGAGCCCGGCCGTGGTCAACGCGATCGCCGCGCACCACGACGAGGTCGAGCACGAGAGCCTCGAGTCGGTCATCGTGCAGATCGCCGATGCCGTGTCCGCCTCCCGTCCCGGCGCCCGCCGCGAGGAGTCCGAGGGCTACGTCGAGCGCATGGAGGCGCTGGAGGCGCTCGTCGCGAAGCGTCCCGAGGTCGCGCAGGTCTTCGCCATGGCGAACGGCCGTGAGCTGCGCGTCGTGGTGAAGCCGGAGAAGGTGCGCGACTCGGCCGTGGCCGAACTCGCACATACAATTGCCGAGCACATCGAGAAGGAGTTCTCCTTCCCCGGCGAGATCAGAGTGACGGTCATCCGCGAGACCCGCGCGGACTCCGTCGCGGGACAGGCATGACGCAGACGCTCACCCCCACCTATGTCGTGAAGACGCTGGGCTGCCAGATGAACGTCCACGACTCCGAGCACATGGCCGGACTCCTGGAGCGTGCCGGCTACGTCGCCGCGCCTCCGGGCTCCGACGTCGCCGACGTGGTGGTCATCAACACGTGCGCGGTGCGCGAGAACGCCGCGACGCGCCTCTACGGCAACCTCGGCCAGCTCGCCTCCGTCAAGGCGCAGCGGCCGGGCATGCAGATCGCCGTGGGCGGCTGCCTCGCCCAGAAGGACCGCGGCGAGATCATCCGCCGCGCCCCGTGGGTCGACGTCGTCTTCGGCACGCACAACATCGACGTCCTGCCCGTGCTGCTCGAGCGCGCCCGGCACAACGCGAAGGCGCAGATCGAGATCGAGGAGTCGCTCAAGACCTTCCCCTCGACCCTCCCGAGCCGTCGCGACGCGATCGCCTCCGGCTGGGTGTCCATCTCCGTGGGCTGCAACAACACGTGCACCTTCTGCATCGTGCCGAGCCTGCGCGGCAAGGAGCGCGACCGCCGCCCCGGCGAGATCCTCGCCGAGGTCGAGGCGCTCGTGTCCCAAGGTGCCGTGGAGATCACGCTGCTCGGTCAGAACGTCAACTCCTACGGCGTCGAGTTCGGCGACCGCGGCGCGTTCGCCAAGCTCCTGCGCGCGTGCGGCGAGATCGAGGGCCTGGAGCGCGTGCGCTTCACGTCCCCCCACCCGGCAGCGTTCACGGACGACGTCATCGAGGCGATGGCCGACACGCCCAACGTCATGCCGAGCCTGCACATGCCGTTGCAGTCCGGCTCTGACGCGATCCTGCGGGCCATGCGCCGCTCGTACCGCTCGGAGAGGTTCCTGGGCATCCTCGAGCGCGTCCGCGCCGCGATGCCCGATGCCGCGATCACCACGGACATCATCGTGGGCTTCCCGGGGGAGACCGAGGAGGACTTCCTCGAGACGATGGGCGTGGTCGAGGCCTCCCGCTTCACGAGCGCCTTCACGTTCCAGTACAGCCCGCGCCCCGGCACCCCCGCGTACGAGCTGCCCACCCTGCCCAAGGAGGTCGTCCAGGAACGCTTCGAGCGCCTGCTCGAGCTCCAGGAGCGCATCTCTCTCGAGGAGAACCAGAAGCTCGTGGGCCGCACCGTGGAGCTGCTCGTGCTCGACACGAGCAGCGAGGTGGGCGGCCGCAAGGACGCCGAGCACTCGCGCCTGAGCGGCCGCGAGCCCGGCAACCGCCTCGTCCACTTCACGGTTCCCGACGGCGCCGAGGCTCCACGCCCTGGCGACATGGTCACCGTGGACGTCACCTACGCCGCGCCGCACCACCTCGTGGCCGACTCCGGCATCGCCGGGGGCGCCTACGCGGTGCGTCGCACCCGTGCGGGCGAGGTGTGGGCTCAGGTGCAGGCGGGCGAGCACGCGCACGAGCACGGCGGCTGCGGCGACTCCTGCGGCACCGGCACCCCGTCCGCGGGCGGACCGGTCGCGCTCGGCATGCCCGCCCTGCGCGTTCCGGGCGCGTGACCACGCCGTCGATGGCGCATCCCGCCGCGAGCCCCGTCCCGGTGCTCGCGATCGTGGGCCCCACCGCCGTGGGCAAGTCCGATGTCAGCCTCGCCGTCGCGCGCCTGCTCGCCGCCGACGGGGGAGCAGAGGTCGTCAACGCCGACTCGATGCAGTTCTACCGAGGCATGGACATCGGCACGGCCAAGCTCACGCCCGAGGAGCGCCGGGGCGTCCCACACCACCAGATCGACACGCTCGACGTCCACGAGGACGCGTCGGCGGCCCGCTACCAGGAGGCGGGGAGGGCCGACATCGAGGCGATCCGCGCGCGCGGCGCCGTGCCCCTCGTCGTGGGCGGATCTGGACTGTACCTGCGCGCCCTGCTCGACGAGTTCGAGTTCCCCGGGACCGATCCGGCGCTGCGTGCGGAGCTCGAGCGTCGAGCCCAGGAGGAGGGCCCCGGCATCCTCCACCGCGAGCTCGCCGCGCTGGACCCCGCCGCCGCCGAGAAGATCTCCCCGCGCAACGCCAAGCGCATCGTGCGGGCCCTGGAGATCATCCGCATCGCGGGGGCGTACGAGAGCTCGCTGCCGCGCCACTCCTACGCGGTCGACACCGTCCAGATCGCGCTGGACGTGGACACCGCGGTCCTCGACGAGCGCATCGCGCGCCGCGTGGACCGCATGTGGCGGGCGGGCCTCGTGGACGAGGTTCGCGGACTCGTGGAGCGCGGACTGCGTGACGGCACCACGGCCCGCCGCGCGGTCGGCTACGCCGAGACGCTGCGCCACCTCGACGGTGAGCTCGACGAGGACGAGACGCGCGCGCTCATCGCCCAGAACACCCGCCGGCTCGCTCGCCGTCAGCGTCGCTGGTTCGGCCCCGACCCGCGCATCACGTGGATTCCCGGCCCGGCCGATGCGAGCGAGGTCGAGGACGTGGCCCGCGCCGTGGTGGAGGCGTACCGGGCCGCCCGCGTACGCTGAGCGCATGACGAGCTCCGGCGCCGCCGCGCTGCCGTTCACCAAGGGCCACGGCACCGAGAACGACTTCGTGCTCCTGTTCGACCCCGACGGCCAGATGGAGCTGACCCCGGCCACGGTCCGCTACCTGTGCGACCGTCGCGCAGGCATCGGCGGGGACGGCGTCATCCGCGCCGTGCGCGCCGGTCGGCTGGAGGCCGGCGCCGGCTTCCCGGCGGAGACGTGGTTCATGGACTACTGGAACTCCGACGGCTCGCTGTCGGAGATGTGCGGCAACGGTGCGCGCGTGTTCGCGGCCTTCCTTGAGCGCGAGGCCGGTGTGGACTTCTCCAGCCCCGTCACCATCGGCACGCGCGGCGGCGAGCGCACCCTCACGGCGCTCGGCGGCGGACGCTACGCCGTAGGCATGGGCGCGTGGAGCATCCCCTTCGCCGACGACGGCGCCGACTCGCGGGTCAAGGCCGCGGGCCTCAGCGCCCGACCTGGCCTCAGCGTGGACGTCGGCAACCCGCACACCGTGGTGGCGCTGCCGTCGCTCGACGACCTCGCCGCGCTCGACCTGTCGCGTCCTCCCGTGGTGGAGCCCGAGCCGCCCCAGGGCAGCAACGTCGAGTTCGCGGTGCCGCTGGGCGACACGACCGTGGACGGCGAGCGTCGTGGGGTGGTGCGCATGCGCGTCCACGAGCGCGGCTCCGGGGAGACCCGCTCGTGCGGCACCGGCGCCGTGGCCGTGGCGCTCGCCATGCGGGCGTGGGGCGGCGAGAGCGCGCCGACGGTGTGGGAGGTGCAGGTGCCCGGGGGCGCGGTGGTGGTGCGGATCTCGCCCGATGCCGCGGTGCTCGAGGGCCCTGCCGTGCTGGTCGCGGCGGGCGGGGTCTCGATCCCGCAGGCATAGGCGCGCGCCCGCGTGCCGTGGCGCGGCCGACGGTCAGCGCCCGCGCGTGACGCGCAGGACGCGGAAGCCCTTGGACGAGCTCATCTTCTCGACGGCGCCCCATCCCTGGTCGGCCATCCAGGAGGCGAGGGAGTCCGCTCCGAGGTTCTTCTGCACCACGAGCCATGCCTCGCCGCCGGGGACCAGGCGCGGGATCCACGCGCTCAGCAGCCCATGGAGCGCCTGCTTGCCGATGCGGATGGGCGGATTGGACCACACGGTCTGGAAGGTCGCATCGGGGGAGACCTCGTCGGGCGTCGCGACCGTCACGGGAGCGATGGCCGTCTGGCGCGCGATGCGCTCAACGTTGCGCCGCAGCAGGTCGAGGGCGCGCTCGTTGACGTCCACGGCGGTCACCGGGGCGTCGGGCTGCAACAGGGCGGCGGTGAGGGCGATGGGTCCCCAGCCGCAGCCCAGATCGAGCAACGGGCCAGGAGGGGGAGTCGGGACCTCCTTGAGGAGCACCGTCGTCCCCAGGTCGACATGCCCGGGAGAGAACACCCCAGGGGCCGTCTCGAGCGTCCACGAGCGTCCCGCGAGGTCCACGATGATCTCGCGTCGCTCGTCGGCGGAGGCCGGTCGGGCGGAGAAGTAGTGGTCCTCGGTCACGCCCACCGAGCGTAGTGCCCCAGGTGAGACAATGGACGGACGATGGCCGATGCCCCTGACGAGAGTCGCGAGAACCCCGCCCCGCGCGTCGACGCGGTGATCGAGCGGGTGCTCTCGCGCGCCGGGACGGCCATCCAGGCGGACGAGGTCGAGCTCGGCGACCTCGACGGCGACCAGTTCGAGCGCGAGGAGCGCGCCGCGCTGAGGCGCGTCGCGGGCCTGTCCACCGAGCTCGAGGACATCACCGAGGTCGAGTACCGCCAGCTGCGCCTGGAGAAGGTCGTGCTCATCGGCCAGTGGTCGCGCGGCCCCGCCATCGACGCCGAGATCTCCCTGCGCGAGCTCGCGGCGCTCGCCGAGACCGCCGGCTCCCAGGTCCTCGCGGGCCTGCTCCAGCGCCGGCCGCACCCCGACCCGGCCACGTACATCGGCAAGGGCAAGGCGGAGGAGCTGCGCGACATCGTGCGCGCCGTCGGTGCGGACACCGTCATCGCCGACGACGAGCTGCAGCCCAGCCAGCGCCGCGCCTTGGAGGACGTCGTCAAGGTCAAGGTCATCGACCGCACCGCGCTGATCCTGGACATCTTCGCCCAGCACGCCAAGTCCAAGGAGGGCAAGGCGCAGGTCGAGCTCGCGCAGCTCGAGTACCTGCTCCCGCGACTGCGCGGCTGGGGCGAGTCGATGTCCCGCCAGGCCGGCGGTCGCGTGGCGGGCGGTGAGGGCATCGGCTCCCGCGGCCCCGGCGAGACCAAGATCGAGCTCGACCGCCGCCGCATCCGCACCCGCATGGCCCAGCTGCGCCGTCAGATCAAGGCGATGGCCCCTGCGCGCGAGGTGCGCCGTGAGCGCCGCCTCGCCATGCCGAACGTCGCGATCGTCGGCTACACGAACGCGGGCAAGTCCTCGCTGCTGAACCGCCTGACGGGAGCGGGCGTGCTCGTGCAGAACGCCTTGTTCGCCACGCTCGACCCGACCGTGCGCCGGGCCAAGACCCCCGACGGCCGCGAGTTCACCGTCTCCGACACCGTGGGCTTCGTGCGCAACCTGCCCCATCAGCTCGTCGCGGCCTTCGCGTCCACGCTCGAGGAGGCGGCCAACGCGGACCTCATCCTGCACGTCGTCGACGCCTCGCATCCCGACCCCGAGGGTCAGATCACCGCAGTCCGCACCGTGCTCGCCGACGTGCCCGGCGCATCGGACGTGCCGGAGCTGCTCGTGCTCAACAAGGCCGACATCGCGCAGCCGGAGGTGCTCTTGCGCCTGCGCGGCCGTCGCGAGCCCAGCGTCGAGGTCTCCGCGCTGACGGGCGACGGCATGGAGGCGCTGCTCGAGCGCATCGGCGAGATGCTGCCGCGACCGGCGGTGCGCGTGTCCCTCACCCTGCCGTACACGCGCGGCGACCTGGTCAGCGAGGCGCACCGCTCGGGCGAGATCCTCGAGGAGGGGCACACCGACCAGGGGTACGAGATCACGGCGCTCGTGGACGAGGCCCTCGCCCGACGCATGACCGACGCCGCGGTGGCGTCGAGCTCGGCGTGAGCGGCGAGCACGACGTCGACGCCCTGCTCGCGCTGGCCGTCGACGCGCTGGGAGGCTCGCCCAGGCAGGGGCAGGTCGCGATGGCCCGCGCGGTCGCCGACGCCCTCGACAGCGCAGACACGGCGCTCATCCAGGCGGGCACGGGCACGGGAAAGTCGCTCGGGTACCTCGTGCCCGCGGTGGCGCGGGCCGTGCGCGAGGGCGAGCGCATCGTCGTCTCGACGGCGACGCTCGCGCTGCAGCGCCAGATCTACACCAAGGACCTGCCGCTCGTGGTCGAGGCGCTGGCGCCCGTCTTGGGGGAGCGGGCGCGCATCGGCCTGTTCAAGGGCCGCGGCAACTACCTGTGCAAGCACAAGATGCAAGGGGGATATCCCGACCCCGAGGACGACGGCCTGCCTCTCAACCTGGGGCCCACATCGGAGCTGGGGCGGCAGGTCGCGCGGCTGCACGCATGGGCGGAGGAGACCGACACGGGAGACCGGGACGACCTCGTGCCCGGCGTGCCGGGCCGCGCATGGACACAGGTGTCGGTCCAGGGGCGCGAATGCCTCGAGGCGAAGTGTCCCCTCGTGGACGAGTGCTTCTCGCAGCGCGCGCGGGAGGAGGCCGCCCAGGCGCATGTCGTCGTCACCAACCACGCGGTGCTGGGCGTCCAGGCGACCAGCCACGACATGATCGGCGAGCACTCCGCGCTCATCGTGGACGAGGCGCACGAGCTCGTCTCACGCATCACGTCCTCGGCGACCCATGAGCTGACGGCGCGCGCCGTGGACCGCGCATCGCGCGCCGCCCGCCGATGCGGGGTGGACACCGAGCGCATCGACCACGCGGCCAGGGCGCTCGACGCGGCGCTCGGCGACGAGGAGCCGCGCCGCCTGCGCGACGGACTGCCGGAGCAGCTCGCCGAGGCGGTGGAGCTCGTGCGCGCCGCCGTGCGCGAGGCGCAGTCGGCGGTGACGAAGGCGGCCGACAAGGACGGCGCCGCCGCCAAGGTCGCCACGGCCTCGCTGGGCGAGGTCTTCGACGTCTGCGAGGAGCTGCAGGGCGAGCACGGTCGCCGCGTCGTGTGGCTCGCCCCGCCCGACGGGGAGCCCGACGGCCCGCGCGCCGGGCGCGTGGTGACGGCGCCGCTCGATGTCGCGGGACTCATCGGCGAGCGCCTGGTGGGGGACAGACCAGCCGTCTTCACCTCGGCGACGCTGACGCTCGGCGGCGGCTTCGACCCCATGGCGCGCATGCTCGGCGTCCGCGAGCCCCGCACGCTCGATGCCGGCAGCCCGTTCGACTACGCGCGGCAGGGCATCCTCTACGTCGCGGCGCATCTGCCGCGCCCCACGCAGGGCGGCATCAGCGAGGAGGCGCTCGATGAGCTCGCCGCGCTCATCGAGGCCGCAGGAGGGCGCACCCTGGGGCTGTTCTCCTCGCATCGGGCCGCGGTGGCGGCCGCGGAGGCCATGCGCGAGCGGCTCGACGTGCCCATCCTCTACCAGCTGGACGATCAGGTCTCCACGCTCGTGGATCGCTTCAAGGAGGATCCGCGCGCGTGCCTCTTCGGCGCGACCACGCTGTGGCAGGGCGTGGACCTGCCCGGTGCGACGGCGTCGCTCGTGACGATCGACCGCATCCCGTTCCCGCGTCCCGACGACCCGGTGGCGCAGGCGCGCACCGAGCTCGTCGACCAGGCCGGCGGGAGCGGCTTCATGGCGGTGAGCGCGACGCACGCCGCGCTCCTCATGGCGCAGGGGGCCGGCCGCCTCATCCGTGCCGCGACCGACAGGGGTGTGGTGGCCGTGCTCGACTCGCGGCTCGCATCGGCGCGCTATGGCGGCTTCCTGGCCCGGTCGATGCCTCCCCTGTGGGCGACGACAGACCGTGAGGCGGTCCTGGGGGCGCTGCGCCGGCTCGACGCCGAGGCGAGCCGGGGTGAGGCCGGCGCTTCGCTCTGACAGCCTCGCGTCTCGTACGCTAGGCCTCTGGAGGAACCCATGACGGACACGCAGCAGTCGACGGAGTTCGAGCGCGGCCAGCAGGCGGAGCGCGAGCGCTTCGCGGAGTACCTTGCGCACTTCGAGGCCTCGAGCCGCGACCTCGCGCAGAAGGCCACCACGGAGGAGTCGCGCGCCTACCAGACCACGATCGCGAACGCGATGAAGGCCATGCGCGAGGCCATCACCGGCGGCTTCCACTGGCAGGACGGCTGGCGTCAGAAGGGCTGAGCCTCTTCACGGCGCTCAGCGCCGCGTCACACCCGCCGCAGCACCGACACGACCTTGCCCATGATCTGGGCGTGCGTGCCGTCGATCGGCTCGTAGCTGGGATTGTGCGGCATGAGCCAGATGTGCCCGTCGCGGCGGCGCAGCGTCTTGACCGTGGCCTCGCCGTCGAGCAGCGCGGCCACGATGTCGCCGTTGTCGGCATCGGCCTGGCGTCGCACGACCACGAAGTCTCCGTCGCAGATCGCGGCGTCGACCATGGAGTCGCCCGTGACCTTCAGCAGGAACAGCTCGCCCTCGCCGGTGAGCTGGCGGGGGAGAGCGAAGACGTCCTCGACCTCCTGCTCGGCGAGGATGGGTCCGCCGGCGGCGATGCGGCCCACGAGCGGGACGTCGACGACATCGGCGCGCGAGGCGGCGGACGATGCGCGGCGCTGCTCGGCGAGGGACGCGAGGCCGGAGGGGGAGCCGGCGCCCGGCGAGGAGCCCTCGAGCTCCTCGGGGAGCACGACCTCGATGGCGCGCGGGCGGTTGGGGTCCTGGCGCAGGTAGCCCTTGGCCTGCAGCGCCATGATCTGGTGCTTGACCGACGAGCTCGACATGAGACCCACGGCCTCGCCGATCTCGCGCATGGACGGCGGGTAGCCGCGCTGTGCGACGGAGTCGCGGATCGCCTCGAGGATCTGTCGCTGACGCGGCGTGATGCCGCCGGTGCCGATCTCGTGGACCGTTGCGTCGCTCATGGTCACACCCTTCTGTCGCCTCGCGGGGCTCTCGATGTCAGACCACGGTGGTGGTCTTGTTCCGACGGTAGAGGCAGACGCTCGCAAAATCAAACATATGTTCGAGGAAACCTTGCGCGTGTCGCACGCCGATGCTAGAAATAGAACAGGTGTTCGACGAACATATGTTCGATGACCGGGAGGCGCCGGTCGTCGGGACGAAGGAGGAGACATGGCGATCACGGTGGGCTCAGTGACCATCCGCCCCACGCCCGGTGCTGCTGCACGCGCCAAGCGCGCTGTGCTCGTGCTCGGCCTCCTCGTCGCCGTCGTCGTCGGCGCCCCGCACGCGATGGCGAGCGAGTCGCCGTCGGCGGTTCCCGCGGACACGTGGACCGTCGCCGAGGGGGAGACCCTGTGGTCGATCGCCACGGCGATCACCAAGCCGGGCGAGGACGTGCGCTCCACGCTCGAGGTCATCAAGGGCCTCAACGCGCTGCAGAGCACCGCGATCCGCGCCGGCGACCAGCTGCTCATTCCCGCGCTCGACTGAGCTGTACCGCGCTCGGCTGAGCTCGGGCGCGCAGGCATCGGCGATGCGGGCGAGGTCGTGTCGGTTGGGCCCGTTCGTCCGGCTTTGACCCGGGCGCCCGAGCCGTGCAGGGCGGAATGCGTCGCCCGCGTGCACGCGACGGGCGTGTGGAAGTGGCACAGTGGTGCCATGCACTGCCCGTTCTGCCGTCACGCGGACTCGCGCGTGGTCGACTCGCGCACCACGGACGACGGCTCTCAGATCCGCCGGCGCCGCGAGTGCCCGCACTGCGGCAAGCGCTTCTCCACGGTCGAGACCTTCTCGCTGTCGGTCGTCAAGCGCTCGGGCCTGGTCGAGCCGTTCTCGCGGGAGAAGATCATCGCGGGCGTGCGCAAGGCCTGCCAGGGTCGGCCCGTGAGCGAGGACGACCTGAGTCTGCTCGCCCAGCGCGTCGAGGAGGAGATCCGCAGCCGCGGGCAGGCGGAGATCGACGCGCTCGACATCGGCCTGGCGATCCTGCCGCCGCTGCGCGAGCTCGACGAGGTCGCCTACCTGCGCTTCGCGAGCGTGTATCAGGCCTTCGACAGCCTCGAGGCCTTCGAGGCCGCGATCCAGCGGCTGCGCGAAGAGGACGCCGCCAAGGAGAACGCGGCCGAGGCCTGAGCCGTCGAGGCAGGGTGCGGTCGATTCCGGCGCGTCGTCAGCGGGCCGCTCTGTGCGTACCGATGGCCCCGCGGCACCGGCGGCGGGCCGTGCGGCATCGGCGCCCAGTCAGGACAGCACGCGCAGGCGGACCGTCTCGTCCATCGACTCGAGCGTCGTGACGAGATCCGGGTTGGTGCCGGAGGAGATGTCCGTCACCACGTAGCCGTACTCGCCGCGCGTGGCGAGCAGCTGGGCCTCGATGTTGACCCCGTGCTCGGCGAACGCATTGTTGACCTTCGCGAGCACGCCGGGGACGTTCAGGTGCAGGTGCGCGATGCGGTGCGTGCCGGTGGGCTGCTCAAGCGAGAGGCTCGGCACGTTGACCGACAGCGAGGTCGAGCCGTGGAGCACGTAGTCGCGCAGGCGCGTGGCGACGAACTGGCCGATGTCGCGCTGAGCCTCCTCGGTCGAGCCGCCGATGTGCGGCGTGAGGATGACGTTCGGCAGGCCCTGGAGCACCGTCTCGAACGGGTCGCCCTTGGCCTTGGGCTCCTCCGGGAACACGTCGATCGCCGCACCGGCGATGCGGCCCGACACGATGTGGTCGCGCAGCGCCTCGACGTCCACGATGAGGCCGCGCGAGAGATTGAGGAAGATCGCTCCGTCCTTCATCGCCTCGAACTGCGCGCGACCGAAGAAGCCCTGGTTGCCCTTCCGTCCGTCGACGTGGAGGGTGACGATGTCGGAGATCGCCAGCAGCTCGTCGAGCGTGGCCATCTTGGTCGCGTTGCCCAGGGCGAGCTTCTCCGCGGTGTCGTAGAAGACGACGTTCATGCCGAGCGCCTCGGCGATGACGGACAGCTGCGAGCCGATGTTGCCGTAGCCGACGATGCCGAGCGTGCGGCCGCGGATCTCGTGAGCGCCCTCGGCGCTCTTGCTCCAGACGCCGGCGTGCATCTGACGGTTGTGCTCCGGCAGGCGCCGCACCAGCGAGATCATCTCCGCCACGGCCATCTCCACCACGGAGCGCGTGTTGGAGAAGGGGGCGTTGAAGACCGCGATGCCGCGCTTGGCCGCGGCGGCCAGGTCGATCTGGTTGGTGCCGATCGAGAACGTGCCGATCGCGATCAGGTCGGGCGCGGCGTCGAGCACGCGCTCGGTGATCTGGGTCTTGGAACGGATGCCCAGCAGCTGGACGCCCTGCAGCGCCTCGATCAGCTCGTCCTCGTCCATGGCGCCGCCACGGGAGTCGACCGTGATGCCGGCAGGCGTGAGGATCTCGGTTGCGCGGGGGTGAAGGGATTCCAAGAGCAGTGCGTGCACGGGGGCAATGTTCTCGCACTTGGGCGCTCTTTCCAATTTGGGACCGGCCGTGCGACGCTGACGAGGTGAAGTCCCTGCTCAAGGTGCTCGGCGTCATCGGCGGGATCCTGGCCGTGTCCTTCGTGACCTTCGTCGCGATGGGGCACTCCCCGCGGGAGCTGGCTCACCTGGGCGAGGTGCGCAACGTGTACCAGGACGGCGCGCACGAGGTGGTCATCCCCTTCCCCGACGGCCCTCGTGAACGCCTGCTCCCTGAGGTGCCCGTCACGACATCGGGCGGCTACGCCTTCATCACGGAGGACAGGGGAGTGCCGGTGCGCCACGATCCGTGTCGCCCCATCCGCTGGGTCCTCAACACGGACGGGATGCCCGCCTTCGCCGAACAGGAGATCCAGGCGGCGATCGCGGACATCGAGCTGCGCAGCGGCCTCAAGTTCGAGTTCGCCGGCTACACCGACGAGCCGCTCGACTTCGAGCGCTCGCTGTTCCAGGACCGCTACGGGGACGACTACGCGCCCGTGATCATCGGCTTCTCCGACGCGTCCCAGACTCCGGACCTCGCGGGCGCCGTCACGGGCGTGGGAGGCTCGACGGCGATCCAGGGCGCCTTCGGCCCGCAGCGCTACCTGCGCAGCGGCGTGGTGGTCCTCGACGCGGACGATCTGAAGTCGCGCTTCGCCTCCACGAGCGGCGCGCTCCAGGCGCGGGCGATCATCATGCACGAGCTGGCGCACGTCCTGGGCCTCGCTCACGTCGACGATCCCAGCCAGCTCATGCACCCCACGCACGACCGCCAGCTCACGTGGGGAGACGGCGACCTCGCCGGTCTCGCCATCGCGGGCGCTGGACCCTGCGAGTCCTGACCCGCGCCGCTGGGTCCTGCGAATCCCTACCCGCGCCGCTGGGCCCACGGCGCGGCGCTTCCCCTGGCCCGCGCCATCGCGCCGTCGGGCATCGTTCGCCCGCCCGCATGGCCCCGCATCACGCGTTTCCACTGGTGGAAGTGACGGGTGGGGCGCCGGTGGCCGATGTGACGGCATCGGGCATCACATGCGTCACATGCGTCCCTCGCGCCAGTGGAAGCGCAGGGGCGGGCGCCTGGGCGGCCGCGCTGGCGGGCCGGCAACGGGTGCCTGCGCAGCCTCCGCCGGCAGGTCAGCCTTGCGGGAGGCCGGGAGGCAGCGGCTGGGCGTGGACCAGCGTCAGCCGGCGCGTGGGTCGCGTGAGCGCGACGTACAGGTCGGACGGCACGACGGCGATGTCCGCGGGCTCGGCGAGCACGACCGCGTCGAACTCGAGGCCCTTCGCCTCGCGTGCGCTCATCGCCTGCACGTCCGTGCCCGCCACGAGCGCGCGGGCCGCATCGGCCTGCGCATCGGAGGTCAGGACGGCCACGAGCGCGCCTCCCTCCCGCGCGAACTCCTCCGACTGCCTCAGCGCCTCCGCGACCGCGGCCTCGAGCACAGGCCCGTCGGCGCGCTTGACGCGCACCGCATCGTCCAGCTCGCGTGCCGCGCGCATGTCGCTCGCGGGCAGCCCCGCGGCCCTCGCAAACGCCTGCGCGGCCTCGGCGACTGCAGCGGGGATGCGGTAGCTCACGGTGAGCTCGCGCAGGGTCCAGTCGCCGCGGAACAGCGGGTCCATCGTCTCCGGCCACCAGCGCGTCCCGGCCGATGCGGTGGTCTGGGCGACGTCGCCGACGATCGTGAAGGAGCGGGTGGGGCAGCGGCGCAGCAGCATCCGCCACGCCATGGGCGACAGCTCCTGCGCCTCGTCCACGACGACGTGGCCGTAGGTCCATGTGCGGTCCGCCATCGCGCGCTCGGCCACGGTGAGGCGGGCGGAGGGGGCCTGCATGCGCGCGGCGAGCGTCTCCGCGTCCACGGGGATGGTCATCGCGGAGCCGAAGGTGCGAAGCACCTCCTTCGCGTACTGGATCTCCTCCGTGGACGGACCCGTGGGCGCCTTGGGCGCGCCGCTGGGCAGGTCGCCCAGGAGCTCGGCCGCCTCGTCCAGCAGCGGCACGTCGGCGTCGGTGAAGGGTGCGTCGGCGGGGCGCCTGAGCAGGGCGCGCTCCTCGGGCGAGAGGCTCTCGGCGCACGCCTCGAGCAGGTGCTCCTTGGAGAACAGGTCGCGCAGCAGCTGCTCCGGGGTGATGGGCATCCAGCACAGGTTGAGCGCGATGCGCACGTCGCGACTGTCGCGCACGTCCCGGGCGAGCTCCGCGCGGTCGTCCTCGCCCAGGCTCGCCTCGAGCTGCTGCATGAGCTGAGTGGTCAGCCGCGACACCATCTCCTTGGCGAAGACGGCGCGCGCCTCGTTGTGAGGCTTGCCGTCGCGGCGCGCCTTGGCCTGGGCCTCGCGGATGTCGGAGCGGCGGATGACCACGGTGCGGCCGTCGATGCGCACCTCCTGGTCGTGGCGGGGCAGGCGCTGGCGCTCGCGGACCGCGGCCCTGATGACGTGCGCCATCTCAGCACGGCCCTTGATGCGCGCGACCTCCTCGCGCTCGTGCGTGGACGTGTCGACGCCGCGCACGAGGCCGCTCAGGGTGGTCGACACCGCGCCCGTCTCGCCGAGCGAGGGCAGCACATGGTCGATGTAGCGCAGGAACGACTGCGAGGGGCCGATGAGGAGGACGCCGCGGCTCTCGAGGAGCCGGCGGTGGTGGTACAGCAGGTAGGCGGCGCGGTGCAGCGCCACGGCGGTCTTGCCGGTGCCGGGCCCGCCCTGGACGACGAGAGCGCCCTGCAGCGGCGCGCGGATCACGGCATCCTGCTCGGCCTGGATCGTGGCGACGATGTCGCCCATGCGGCCCGTGCGTCGGGCGCCCAGGGCGGCCAGCAGCGCGCCCTCGCCCGCGAGGCCCACCTCGCCGCCCATCTCCCGCAGCCGCTCCACGTCGAGGACGTCGTCCTCGACCGCGGTGACGCGGCGGCCCTGGGTCGTGAGGTGCCGACGGTTGACGACGCCGGAGGGGTTGGCGGCGGTGGCCGAGTAGAACGCTGAGGCGGCGGGCGCGCGCCAGTCGGTCAGGAGCGGCACGTGCTCGGCATCGGACAGGCCGATGCGGCCCACGTACAGCCGCTCGCCCGTGGCCAGATCGAGGCGTCCGAAGCACAGGCGGTCCTCGACGGCGTCGAGCTGGGCGATGCGGTCCTCGTAGAGCGTGGCGAAGGCGTCGCGCTCGGAGCGGTTCTGCGGAGACCCGGAGGGGCCCGCCTTGCGCACCTCTGCCAGGCGTTCCGTCGCCTCGTCGCGCAGCTCGTCCAGGCGCGCGTAGAGGGTGTCCACGACCTTCTGCTCGGCTTCCAGACCGAGAGAGGTCGCGAGCGCCGTCTCGTCCCGCATGTCCTCACCCTCCTCCCCGGGGCCCACACTCGCGGACAGGGGAGCGAACCATTATCGCAGGATCGCCGCATTCCCCCGAGCCAGGCGGCGGATATCCGTTCGCCCCGCGCGATACGCCGTGGCGTGCCAGGCCGAGAGTGGGACACTGGATCCAAATGGACGCATTGGTGACGTGGGAGCCTGCCGGGGTCGAGGCCTGGGCCGAGGTCGCCGGCGAGGGCGCCGTTCTCATGCACTCGCTGCGCGGTTTCGTCGACGCAGGCCGCGCCGGCTCGCTCATGACCGAGCACGTGCTCGGCATCGACGAGCCCATCCGCATCGCGGCCTTCGACGTGGACCGCCTGCTGGACTACCGCAGCCGCAGGCCGGAGATGGTCTTCTCCGTCAACCAGTGGACGGACTACGACGAGCCGGAGCTCGTGCTCGACATGGTCCGCGACAAGCAGGGTCGCCCGTTCCTGCTGCTGCACGGCGTCGAGCCGGACATCCTGTGGGAGCGCTACATCCGTGCCGTCAAGGAGATCGTCAAGCGCATGGGCGTGGGCCTCACGGTGGGCGCCCACGGCATCCCCATGGCGGCACCGCACACGCGCCCGCTCATCGCGACGATGCACGGCACCCGCCAGGACCTTCTGCCCGACACCGCGAGCTTCTTCGGAACCGTGACCGTGCCGGCGGCGGCCCAGAACCTGCTCGAGTACCGCTTCGGCCAGTGGGGACTGGACGTCGTCAACGTCGTCGTGCACGTCCCGTACTACCTCGCACAGTCCGCGTACCCCCAGGCGGCGCAGCGCGGCCTGTCCGCGATCGAGTCCGTCACAGGCTTCGACCTGGACGTCGCCGGGCTGGACGATGCGGCCGCGACGGCGGCCAGCGAGATCGAGCGCCAGCTGCGCGAGTCCGAGGAGGTCTCGGCCCTGGTGCGCGCTCTTGAGGAGCAGCACGACGCCTACATCGCCCAGCGAGAGTCGGGAATCCAGCTCGACGGGCCGCTTCCCTCCGCCGACGAGATCGCGGCGGAATTCGAGAAGTTCCTCGCTCAGCAGAGAAGAGACTTGCCCCCAAACCCCTGAAACGTGGGATGCTTGTCAGAGGTTGCAAGAACGTAGTGTGCAAGAACCTGCCTTTGGTGGCACGGGACGAGGCATTGCGGCGACAAGGAGCGCAAGGTGTGCTCCTTCCCGTCCCGGGCAGTATCAAAGGAAGTACACGCATGGCACAGGGTTCTGTGAAGTGGTTCAACGCGGAGAAGGGCTACGGCTTCATTGCTCAGGACGGCGGCGGTGCCGACGTCTTCGTGCACTGGTCCGCGATCGCCGGTGACGGCTACAAGTCCCTCGAGGAGGCGCAGCGCGTCGAGTTCGAGGTGACCCAGGGTCCGAAGGGTCCTCAGGCCGAGGCTGTCCGCCCTCTCTGAGACGTCCCAGCGGGATGACTGATCCCGCATCCGCGACGCGTGGCGTCGGCTCCCGTGCAGCACGGGGACCGCGCCACGCGTTCCTGTATCAGGGTCAGTGGCGGCCCGCGCAGGGCTCAAGGTCCCTTCCGCGGGCTGACGCGCTGGTGACAAAAGGGCGAACCGACCTACACTGAGACAGGGCTAGACGCGAAGGAGGTCGAGATGCCGCTGTCGGAATACGAGCAGCGCGTGCTCGAGCAGCTGGAGCGCGACCTGGGCGCCGACCCGAAGCTCGGTCGCACCATGGCGCGCCAGCCCCGTTCGCGCGGTCGCCTCGTCGTCGCCGTGTTCGGCATCATCGCGGGCATCGCGGTGCTGCTCGTCGGCGCCGTGACGCAGATCGTCCTCCTGGGCGTCGCCGGCTTCGCCATCATGGCGCTCGCCGCGCTGTGGGCCATGCTGAGCCCCGTCAAGGAGGCTCCCGCTCCCGCCCGCTCTGCCAAGGGCAAGGGCCGCGCTCGCGACGGCCGGCCCTTCATGGTCAGGCTCGAGGAGCGCTTCGAGCGCCGTCGCCAGCAGGGCGACCTGTAGTCCCCTCGACCGCAGCCCTCGCCGCAACGGCCACAGTCCGCGCGAGCTCGCGCAGCTCGGCGTCCGTCGCATCGGTGCCGAACGGCGCGTAGCGGTGGTCTGAGACCTTGTCCGCGACGGTCATGAGGGCCTCGCGCGCGTGTGCAGGCAACGGCGTCCCGACGCGCTCCAGGCTCTCCGCCACCAGCACGCCTGCCTCGAACGGGGTCGCCGACAGCGGCCACGCGTGCTCTTCGGGCAGATGCGTGCGCAGCCACTCCCACACGGCGTCGGGTCCCTCGTCGCCCGCCCCCCGCGCACGGCGCCGCCGCAGCAGCAGGCCCCCCGCGATCAGCAGCACCACGGCGAGCGCCAGCACGCCGATGACGACCGGCCACGGCACCTCCGCGTCGACCGCGATGGCGTCCGACGTCTCGGGGCGGCCCTGGCCGATCTGAGGCGGTCCGCTCGGGATGGGCAGGGGATCGCCGTTCTGCGCCGCGTCGATGACCGACTGGGGCACGGGGATGTCGTTCGCGTTCGGGTTGGCGTAGTTGGGCGTGGAGCCCGTCTGCTGCGCGGGCGTGGGCTCGAAGCGCACCCAGCCGACGCCGGGGAAGAACACCTCGGGCCAGGTGTGGGCGTCGCCGCCGCGCACCTCGTAGGTGCCGTCGTCGCGGCGGTCGCCGGGCAGGAAGCCCACGGCCAGGCGCGTGGGCACCCCGAGCGAGCGCATCATCATGACCATCGTGGTCGCGAACTGCACACAGTAGCCCTCGCGCTCGTCGAGGAACGTGGACACGGCGTCCACGCCGCGCGGCTCCACCGAGGTGTCGTACGTGAACTCGCGGGGGTTGCGCAGGTAGGTCTGGATGGCGAGGGCCTGGTCGTAGCGGGTCGTCGCATCGGCGGTGATCTCGCGCGCGAGCGCCGCGACGCGCTCCAGGTCCATGGCCGGGGGGATCTCGAGGTACTGCTGGCCCACGCCGGCCGCCGCATCGTCGCCGGGCTCGACCGCACGGCTCTGCAGGTCTGCGCCGCGGAAGTACTTCATGTCCGCCACGATCGAGTACTGCAGGTTCTGCGTGCCGTTGCCCTCGGTGACGATCTCGTCGAGCGCGGACACGTACGTCCACGAGGAGTCGACGTCCACGGCTCGCGGCACGGCGGGCACGGGCAGGTTGGTCTCCGCGAGACCCAGGATCTGCACGGTGAGGCGCGATGTCTCGCGCGAGCTCCAGTCCGACACCTGCTCGGGCCACAGCACGCCGCTCGACGCGGGCCGCGACCCGGGGTCGGGGTCGTCGCGCGACCAGGCGGCGCCGTCGAACTCGTGCAGCGCGTACAGGCGCAGGACGTCGGGTCGGTCCCCGCTCGTGACGTACTGCATGATGACGTTGTTCGCTCCCGAGGTGAGCGAATTGCGCAGGTCAAGCGCGAGGTTGAGGCGCGTCGCGGTCTCGAGCTCCGCGGGCGCGGCCATGCGCGGGATCATCCCCCAGCCGTTGCCCCCGAGCGCTGTGGGCGCGGCGACGAGCACGAGCGCCATGGCCGCCACGACGGCCATGAGCGCCGGCACGGGAGCCGCGGTGCGATCGGTCACCCAGATCCGCTTGGTCAGGCCGAGCGTGAACAGCCAGCAGGCCAGCGCGATGAGGAGCATCGTGCTCGAGACACGGTGCTGGAGGATGACCGCCGGCATCCACGGCAGCAGGAGCAGGAGGCCCGCGCTCGCGGCGGCCCGCCACGAGACGGCGATGTGCTCGGCGACGAGGAACAGCAGGATCAGGCCGAGCGTGAGGATCGCGAGCAGCTCGAGCGTGACCTCGGCGGGTGCGACCGTGGTCGCCGCGTACTGGGCGCCCGCGCGCACCGCCGTGCCGAGCGCGGCGAACGCCCCCGGCGTGGGCAGGACGAGAACCTCGCCGTCCTCGCCGCGCGCGAAGGACGGCACGCACACGAGGAGCGCGACGATCGCGCCCACGGCCGAGGGCAGGAAGCGGGAGCGGCTCACGAGGCGGGTGACGACGATCGCGACCGTCACGAGCGCGAGGACCACGAGCATCCGCAGCCGCCAGGGGCCCATCTGGATCATCGTGGACAGGCCGTAGACGCCCAGGTACGCGGCGATCGCGACGAACGGGGTTGCGGCCCACGGCGTGCGTGCGCCTGCGAGGGAGCTCATTCGATGTCCCCCGCCGTCAGGAGCGTGGACCACACCGAGGCGAGGTCCGATCGCACGTCCGCCGTCGTGGCGCGCCAGCCGGCGCGGCGCAGCGCCTTGGCCGTGTCCTGTGCGGCCCCGGCGTGCGTGGGGTTGTCGCTCGTGCGCACGATCGCCCACGCGCGGCCCGAGGCGCCGATGGGCGCGAGGGCGTCGAGCGCCGCCTTCTCGAGCGGCTCGAGCACGCCGACGATGACCTCGCCCTGCGGTGCGTCGTCCGACGCCTGACGTGCGGCCCGGATGAGGTCGTTCGTGGCGACGGCCTGGGACACGGGCGAGGCGAGGTCGACGGTCTGGTTGAGCACTGCGGCGCGAGCGGTCTCCGCCGAGTGCTCGCCGTGGTGGCGGGACACGTCGGGGTGCAGCCTGCCCCCGAGCAGCCGAACCGGGTGGCCCGAGTCGAGGACGGACAGGGCGATGGAGGCGGCCGCAGAGATGCCCCACTCGAGCGCCTCGCTGTCGCGCGAGAGGTCAAGGATGACGGTCGCCGGGCGGCGGCCGGCACGCTCGTCGGAGCGCACGAGCATCCGGCCCAGCCGCGCGGACGACGGCCAGTGCACGCGGCGCAGGTCGTCGCCCTCGCGGTAGTCGCGCAAGGCGGCGTCGTCAGGGGAAGGGCTGCGCGCGCCCAGCACGACGCGGTCGGCGTGGCCCATGAGAGCGCCGGCGGTGGCGGACAGGTCGACCACGGCGGGCCACACGGGGACGCGTTCGGCGTCGCCCACCGCCGTGTCGGCCCAGATGAGGCCGAGCGGGTCGGAGGTGTGCACGAGCGCGGGGCCGAGCGGCCAGCGGCCGCGGCGCGAGGGCATGAGGGAGTACGTGAGCGTGAGCGAGTCGGGAGTGCGCGTCACGGTCGCCTTCGTCCCCATGCCGCCCGTCAGCTCCGACGCGGCCTGCTCGCGGATGTCGAGCGAGGACGTCATGGCGCGCCGCAGGAGGCCGCTGTGCTGCGCCGTGGACTGGATCTTCACGGTGACGCGGCCGGGCACTCCCACCGTGAGCGGGCGAGGGGTCACCTCGCGCCGCGCATAGGGGAAGCGGCGCAGGAACGCGTTGACGGACATGAGCATCCACGCCCCGGCGACGATGACCGATGCGACCATCGCGACGCCCGTGTAGACGAGCGGCGGGGTCGCGAGGCCCACGCCGAGCGCGCCGAGCACGAGCCCGGCCGCGGCCATGCCGACGCCGCGAGACGTGATCTGCGTCTCGGAGGCGGAGCGCTCGACGGCCATGGTCGCTACGGGTGCGTCGGGCGAGCGGGGACGGCCGGCTCGCGGGTGACGGGCATGTCGCGGGCGGCGGTGGGCACCGGCGTGCGCCCCAGGATCTCCTGGGCGATCTGCTGCGCGGTGCGGCCCGCCAGACGCGCCTCGGTGCTGGGGATGAGGCGGTGCGCGAGGACCGCGACGCCGAGCGACTTCACGTCGTCGGGCAGGACGTGGTTGCGGCCGGCCATCGCGGCGCGCGACTTGCTCGCCGCAAGGAGCTGGAGAGCGGCGCGGGGGGAGGCTCCCAGGCGCAGGCCGGTCTCCTCGCGGGTGGCGCCCACGAGGTCGACGATGTACTGCTTGATCGCGGGGGCGGCGTAGACGCGGCGCGCCACGTCGATGAGGCGGGCGAGAGTCGCGGCATCGGTCACGGGCGTGATGTGCGCGAGCGGGTCGACACCGTCGTGGCTGTCGAGCATGGCCATCTCGTCGCGTGCGGACGGGTAGCCGACGGACACCTGCGCCATGAAGCGGTCGCGCTGCGCCTCGGGCAGCGGGTAGGTGCCCTCCATCTCCACCGGGTTCTGCGTGGCGACCACGAGGAACGGGCGGGGGAGCGTCCGCGTCATGCCGTCCGCCGTGACGGCGTGCTCCTGCATCGACTCGAGGAGGGCGGCCTGCGTCTTGGGCGAGGCGCGGTTGATCTCGTCGGCGATGACGACGTTGGCGAAGATCGGGCCCGGCCGGAACTCGAAGCGGTGCTCGTCGGAGCGGTAGATGCTCACGCCCGTCACGTCCGAGGGCAGCAGGTCCGGAGTGAACTGGATGCGGCCCACGCTCGCGTCCACGGACTTGGCGAATGCCCTGGCAAGCGTGGTCTTTCCGACGCCGGGCACGTCCTCCATGAGCAGGTGGCCGCCCGCCAGCGCCACGGCGAGGGTGGCCGTGATCGCGTGGTCGAGTCCGCTCAGCACGGTGGAGATCGACGCACGGATGTCCGTCGTGACGTCGGCGACCTCGGCGAGCTCGGCCTCCGTGGGCAGGGGGTGCGTCATGGGAACTCCTTCGCCTGGTGGATCGAGCCTACGGGATGGCTGTGCCGACGCTACTCGCTCCACTTTCCGTGGGCTTGTGTGCCTGGGAGTTCTTATCAAATCGAGACATTTCTCGCTGGATAGTGGCGCAAAGTGGAGGGAAGTGGAGTACTGTGGAGCGCACTGGCGAGTCGTGGCGCGAGGAGGTGAGTCGTGATGTCCGAAGCGACGCACGGCTTGGGCCCCACTGGGGTCTTCCTCGGCACGTTCACGCCCAAGCTCGATGACAAGGGCCGCCTGATCCTTCCCGCGAAGTTCCGCGGGCGGCTGGCGGCCGGCTTCGTGGCCACACGAGGCCTCGATCGATGCGTGTTCCTGTTCCCCGTCGAGGAGTTCATGGCGATCCACGACCGCCTGCGCCGTGCGCCCCTCGAGAACAAGCAGGCACGCGACTACATGCGCAACTTCCTGGGCCACGCCCAGGACGACATCCCCGACAAGCAGGGCCGGATCCTGCTGTCCTCCCCGCTGCGCGAGTACGCGGGCCTCACCCGCGACGTCGCGGTGGTGGGCATGGGCTCGCGCGTGGAGGTGTGGGACGCGCAGAAGTGGGAGCAGTACCTCGCCGAGGGCGAGGACGCATACGCCGCGACCGCGGCGGAGGTGTTCGGAGACATGTGACGCGCGCCCCTCGGCCTCCTCCCGGGCAGCTCTGGCGGACTTCCCCCCGCCAGAGAGCCGGTGGGAGACCGAGGGGCACGCCTCACCAGACAGGAGCAGGAAGGAGGCTCGTGCCAGGAGCACCGGACGAGGCCGCCCAGCGGCACGTCCCCGTCATGCTCGACCGCTGCGTCGAGCTGCTCGCGCCTGCCCTGGCCCGCCCCGGGGCGGTGGCCATCGACGGCACGCTCGGCATGGGAGGCCACACCGAGGCCATCCTGCGCGCGTGCCCCCAGGCGCGCGTCGTCGGCATCGACCGCGACGCCGACGCCATCGCCCTCGCCTCGCGCCGCCTCGCCCCGTTCGGCGATCGCTTCGCCGCCCACCGTGCCGAGTACGACGACATCGCGGGGGCCCTGCGCGTCGCGGGCGCCGATGCCGCGGACGGCATCCTGCTCGACCTGGGCGTGAGCTCGCTGCAGATCGACGAGGCCGAGCGCGGCTTCTCCTACGCGCAGGACGCCCCGCTCGACATGCGCATGAACCGGGACGACCCGATCACCGCCGCCGACATCCTGCGCGACGCGGACGAGCGCGAGCTCACGCGCATCCTGCGCGAGTACGGAGAGGAGCGCTTCGCGCCGCGCATCGCCCGCGCGATCGTCGCCCGCCGCGCCACGGCGCCCATCGAGCGCTCCGGCGAGCTCGTCGAGATCGTGCGCGACGCCATCCCGGCCGCCGCCCGCGCCGCCGGCGGCAACCCGGCCAAGCGCACGTTCCAGGCGCTGCGCATCGCCGTCAATCGCGAGCTCGAAGTGCTCGAGCGCGCCCTCCCTGCGGCGATCGAGAGCACCGCGGTGGGCGGTCGCGTCGTCGTCATGTCCTACCACTCGCTCGAGGACCGCCTCGTCAAGCGTGCCTTCGCCGCAGGCGCGGAGAGCTCCGCACCTCCCGGCATGCCGGTGATCCCCGAGGACGCGCAGCCGTACCTGCGCCTGCTCACGCGCGGCGCGGAGAAGGCGAGCGAGGCGGAGATCGCCGCGAACTCCCGCTCCAAGCCGGTCCGCCTGCGCGCGGTCGAGCGCACCCGCCCCACGCCCGCAGGCAGGAGGGCCGCATGAGCGCACAGCCGATGCGTCCCGTGCTGCCGGGCAGGTCTGGCGCGCCCGCGCAGGCGCGTCCGCGCGTGGCCGGCGCGAACGCTCTCGCACCCGAGCGTGCCGTGCGTCCCGCGGCCCGCAGCGCGCCCCGGCCTGCGGCTCGTCCCGTCGCCGCGACGGGGACGGGACGCGCGCCGCACCTGCGCGCCGTGTCGGCTCCCCGGGCCTCCCGATCTCTCACGCCGTTCGCCACGCTGTGCGTCGCGATCATCCTCGCCTCGCTCGCATCGGTGCTTCTGCTCAACACGGCCATGGCGCGCGGCAGCTACGACGCCGTCTCGATGCGCCGCGAGATCGCGCAGTACCAGCAGGAGCGCGTCGCGCTGCTCACCCAGCTCGAGCTCGCCTCCGCCCCCGCGGGCCTCGCGTCCGCAGCGCGGGAGCTCGGCATGGTGCGCGCCGACCGCATCGGATTCGTGTCCCTGGCAGACGGGGTGGTCATGGAATCGAGCGCCGGATGACGCCGGGCGTCGACGCGCCGTCCCGCACCCGGCCACGCCCGGTGCGCGAGCACGCCCCCGCACGGGACCGGCGTGGCGCCCCCGCGCGCCCGCGTCCCGCAGGCGGCCGCATCCCGCGCGACCGCGTGGGCTACGCCGCTCCCGGCACGGGGCGTCCCGTCCAGCCTCCGCGCTCGCCGCTCGCCCCGCGCATCGGCGACCCGCGGCGGCGCCACGCGGCCACGACGATCGCGTGCCTGCTCATCCTCGCGGTGTTCGTCATCCGCCTCGTCGACGTGCAGATCATCCACGCGGGCCCGCTCGCGCAGCAGGCCCTCGACCTGCGCCTGGTCACCACCACGGTGACCCCGCCGCGAGCGGACATCGTCGACCGCAACGGCGTGGTGCTCGCCACGTCAGTGGACCGGTACCACCTGGCCGTCAACCAGCCCAAGCTCGCCACGTGGAAGCGCGTCGAGAACGGCACCGTGCTCGCCGAGGGGCCGCTCGACGCCGCGCGCATCCTCGCTCCCATCCTCGGCATGAGCGAGTCGGAGCTCGCGGCCAAGCTCGTGGGCGACAAGAAGTACGCCTATGTGGTCAAGAACATCACCCCGGAGATGCGCGCGACCATCAAGGCGGAGGGCATCACGGGCCTCGAGTTCGAGCCCACGTCCGAGCGGATCTACCCCAACGGCGCGATCGGCGGCAACATCATCGGCTTCATGGGCGGCCGCGAGGACAAGCCCGGCATCTGGGGCCTCGCGGGCGTGGAGATGGCTTATGAGGACCTCCTCATGGGCGAGCCGGGCTCGACCACCTACGAGAAGAGCCGCTACGGCACGGTCATCCCCACCGGCGTGAAGAGCGACACCCCGGCCGTCCCCGGCACGGAGATCCAGCTCACGATCGACCGCGACATCCAGTACCAGGCGCAGGCGATCCTCGACAAGCACCTGCGCAACACCGGAGCGCGCCAGGGCGTCGTCGTGGTGTCCGATGCGAAGACCGGCGAGATCCTCGCGCTCGCGGACTCGTACTCGGTGGACCCGAACAACCCCGGCGCCACCCCCGCGCACAACCGCGGCTCGCACGCGGTCTCCGACGTCTTCGAGCCCGGATCGACCGCCAAGGTCATCACCATGGCGGCCGCGCTCGAGGAGGGCGTCGCCACGCCCGAGTCGCGCTACGTCGCGCCGTACCAGTACACGACGGAGAACAACCAGACCTTCCGCGACTCCCACGAGCACGCCGACCAGAAGCTCACGCTCGCCGGCATCCTCGTGTCGTCGTCCAACACCGGCACCATCCAGGTGGGCCAGCAGCTGTCCGACGAGGTCCGCTACGACTACATGCGTGCGTTCGGCCTGGGCGAGCCTACGGGCGTGGGCCTGCCCGGCGAGTCCGCGGGCATCCTCCACCCGTGGGAGAAGTGGGACGGCCGCACCAAGTACGCGACCATGTACGGCCAAGGCGTCTCCGCCACCGCGCTCCAGACCGCGCAGGTGTACCAGATCATCGCCAACGGCGGCGTGCGCGTGCAGCCCACCGTCATCAAGTCCTTCATCGGTCCCGACGGCACCGTCACCGAGCCCGAGCGCAGCGAGCCGCAGCGCGTCATCTCCGAGGACACGGCCAAGCAGCTCATGCTCATGCTCGAGTCCGTCACCCAGGAGGGCACGGGCCGCCTCGCGCGCATCGACGGCTACCGAGTGGCGGGCAAGACGGGCACCGCGCAGGCCGCGGACGGCCAGGGCGGACTGACCTCGATCGTGTCCTCGTTCGTCGGCATCGCGCCGGCCGACGACCCGCGTATCGTCGTCACTGTCATCCTGTACGACCCGAAGTCGTCGATCTGGGGTGGCGACGTGGCGGCCCCCGTGTTCCAGGAGGTCGCGACGTTCGCGCTCCAGTCGCTGCGCGTGCCGCCCTCGGGCTCGACGGAGACGATGTACCCGACGACCTGGGAGTGACTGTGGAGCAGATGGCCCTGCGGCCCTCGCACGTCCAGCCGCGCACCCTTGCCGAGATCGCAGCCCGCATCGGCGTCGCCGCACCCGACGGGGCCGATGCCGTGGCCGTGACGGGCGCGAGCGTCGACTCCCGAGCCGTAGAGCCGGGCGACCTGTTCGGCGCCTTCGCCGGCCTCAAGGCGCACGGCGCGACCTTCGCCGCCCAGGCGGTGGAGAACGGGGCCGCCGCGATCCTCACCGACGCCGAGGGCGCGCGCCTGTGCGCCGACGCTGTCCCCGGCACCCCCGTGCTGGTCGCCGAGCGCACACGCGACGCCATGGGCGAGGCATCGGCGCTCGTCTACGGCGACCCGTCGACGAAGCTCACCTTCGTGGGCGTGACCGGCACCAACGGCAAGACCACCACGAGCTACTTCATCGACAACGCCTTCGCCCAGGTGCACCCCCACCGCGGCATCCTCGGCACGGTCGAGCTGCGCGTGAAGGACGAGGCGATCGAGTCTCCGCGCACCACGGTCGAGGCGCCCGTGCTCCACGGCCTCCTCGCGCGCATGGTGGAGGAGGGCGTGACGGCCGCCGTGACGGAGGTGAGCTCGCACGCCGCCGCGCTCGACCGCATCGCGGGCGTCGACTTCGCCGTCGCCGTGTTCACCAACCTGCAGTGGGACCATCTCGACTTCCACGAGACGATGGAGCGCTACCTCGCGGACAAGGCCAAGCTCTTCGCACCCGGCCGATCGCGCCGCGGCGTCATCTGCATCGACGACGAGCACACCCAGCGCCTCGCACGCGACGTGCAGATCCCGTGCGAGACCGTCTCCACCCGCCCCGAGTCGCCGCGCGGCGACTGGAACGTGGAGGACGCCGACATCGGGCTGGACGGGGTGGGCTCGAGCTTCACGCTCATCGCGCCCGACGGCACCCGCCACGCCGCGGAGAGCCCTCTTCCCGGCCTCGTCAACGTCTCCAACGCCGCCGTCGCGATCGTGGCGGCGCATGCGGCGGGCGTGCCCCTCGACGCGGCGATCCGCGGGGTGGCGACCGCCCACGCGGTGCCCGGTCGCATGGAGCGCGTCATCGAGCGCAGCGACGAGGACCCGCTCGCGATCGTCGACTATGCCCACACGCCCGATGCCCTCACGCTCGCGCTCGAGGGCGTGCGGCCGATCACGCCGGGTCGCCTCATCCTCATCTTCGGCTCCGACGGCGATCGCGACCAGGGCAAGCGTCCCGTCATGGGCGAGATCGCCGCGCGCCTGGCGGACGTCATCGTCCTCACCGACGAGAACCCTCGCTCCGAGGACCCGGCCGCGATCCGCGCCGCCATCCGGGAGGGCATCCAGCGCGTCCGCCCCGACCTGCACGACGTCCACGAGGTCGAGCCCCGCGTCGCCGCCGTCGAGCACGGCCTGCGCCTGGGCCGCCCCGGCGACACCGTCATCGTGACGGGCAAGGGCCACGAGCCCACGCAGGAGATCGCGGGCGTCTTCCACCGCTACAACGACCGCGACGCCTACCTGAAGGCGTACGCGAAGATCCAGGCGGAGCGCGGCGCATGAGGCCCCTGACCGCCCGGTGGATCGCCAACGCCGTGAGCGGCGAGCTCGTCGGCGACGTGGACACCGTGGTCACGAGCGTCGAGAAGGACTCGCGCGCGGTGCAGCCGGGAGGCCTGTACGTCGCGTTCGTGGGGGAGCGGGTGGACGGTCACGACTTCGTGGACGCGGCCGCCGCCAACGGCGCCGTCATGAGCCTCGTGTCGCAGCCTGTCGCCGCGCCGCACATCCTCGTGGACGACGTCACCGAGGCGCTCGGCTCGCTGGCGCGCGCGTATCTCGCGCTGCTGCGCACCGAGGGGGACATCACCGTCGTGGGCGTGACGGGCTCCAACGGCAAGACGACCACCAAGGACCTGCTCGCCCAGGTCCTTCCCGACGCCGTGGCGCCCGTGGGCAGCTTCAACAACGAGATCGGCCTGCCGCTGACCGTCCTGCGCGCGGAAAGCTCGACCCGCCACCTCGTGCTCGAGATGGGCGCGAGCGCCCCCGGCGACATCGCGTACCTCACGCGCATCGCCCCGCTCGACATCGCCGTGGTGCTCACGGTGGGCTCGGCGCACGCGCAGTTCTATCC